>NZ_JBWKZF010000003.1:0-288480 GCF_059424195.1 Caulobacter sp. GW456-12-1-14-TSB4 | reverse complement strand
GGCTCATGGTCGGGTCCTTTTGGCTGGGGTGGGAGGACCGTTCCCGGCCGCCCCGTTGTTCTGACAAGCTCACTTTGGCCGCGACGCATCGCCGCATAAATGGAAATGATGGAAAGTCATTGTTTCCAAAAATGCACTCGATCGGCGCGGCGAATTAGGCGTGTTCAGGCTACGGAGCGGGGCGTCGGCCGGCTCGCCCGGTCCTGTCGCTTTTTGAACGGACCCGCCCGAAACTCAGGCGCGCCCTCGCGCACGACTGTCACAAAACCGCATTACGGCTCCGCTTCGAGCTGTACCGGAGATGACGATGCTTAGCCTGCTGCTAGCCTTGATGGCCGCCGAACCCAGCGCCCAGGCGGCGCGGATGAACGACATCCTCGCGGTGGGCACGCACAACTCCTACAAGGCCGCGATCCCGGCCGAGGAACTGGCGGCCATGGTCAAGGCGGCGGGACCGGGCGCGCTGGGCATCGACTACAGCCATCGTCCGCTGGCGGAGGAACTGGACGCCGGCGCCCGCCAGCTGGAGCTGGACGTGGTGCGCGATCCCGACGGCGGCCGCTTCGCCCAGCCCAAGACCGCGTTCGGCAAGGGTTTCATCCCGACCCCGGCCTGGGCGACGGCCATGGCCAAGCCGGGCTACAAGGTCCTGCACATGCAGGACGTCGACTTCCGCTCGACCTGCGTGACCTTCGTCGCGTGCCTGACGGAAATCCGTACCTGGTCGAAGGCCCATCCGGACCACGCCCCGATCCTGATCCTGCTGAACGCCAAGGAGGGCGCGTCCAGCTTCCCCGGCGGCGTCGCGGCCCTGCCGTTCGATGAGAAGGCCTTCGACGCCCTCGACGCCGAGATCCGCTCGGTGTTCACGGACGCCGAACTGGTCACGCCCGACCAGGTGCAGGGCAAGCGCGCCACCCTGCGCGAGGCGGTGACGACCGACGGCTGGCCGGCGCTGAGCGCCTCGCGCGGCAAGGTGTTCTTCGCCCTCGACGAGGGGCCCGAGAAGGTCGCGGCCTATCGCGGGACCCGCAAGTCGCTGGAAGGCCGGGCGATGTTCGTCAACACCGACGAGGTCTCGCCCGCCGCCGCCTACCTGACGCTCAACGATCCGATCGGCCAGCGCGCCCGCATCGCCGCCGCCGTGAAGGCCGGCTTCATGGTCCGCACCCGCGCCGACGCCGACACCGTCCAGGCCCGCAAGGCCGACGTTTCGATGCGGAGCGCGGCGCTCGTCAGCGGCGCGCAATATGTCTCGACCGACTACCTGTGGACCGACCCGCGCTTCCCGGGGAACTACACGGTGCGCCTGACCGGCGGCGAGGCGGCGACCTGCAATCCCGTCCGCATGGCCAAGGGCTGCGACGCACCGTTCGAGAGCGTGGCCGACGCGCCGGTCCAGGGCTACCTGGCTCCCGCCCAGCGTCCGGACCTGACCAAGATCCTCGCCGCTCCGCCGGCCGCCGGCTCGCCACGCGCCATCGCCGACGCCGCCATCTTCGACCAGAGCCGGGCCCTGAAAGGCACGCCGCGTTGGCAGCGGGCCACCGACGATGTCGACGGCTCGGTCTGGAAACACTTCTCGCAGGCGCTGGGCGTGACCATCGACCCGGCCCAGGCCCCGATCCTGGCCGCCCTGCTGGAGCGGGCCGGCGACGACCGCTCGGTCGTCGGTGACGCCAAGACCCACTGGGGGACCAAGCGCCCCTACATGGACAAGCCCGACGCGCCGGTCTGCGAGGCCAAGACCGATCACCTCTCCGGCAATCCGGACTACCCGTCGGGCCACTCGGCGTTCGGCATGCACGTGGCGATGATCCTGGCCGAGCTGGCTCCCAGCCGCGCCGACGCGCTGTACGCCCGGGGCCGCGACTACGCCGAAAGTCGCTGGATCTGCGGCTCGCACAGCGTCAGCGCCACCGAGGCCGGCATGCAGTCCGGCGCGACCATCTACGCCGCCGAGCACGTCTCGCCGGACTTCCGCCGGGACATGGAAGCGGCCCGCGCCGAGCTGGACGCGATCCTCGCCAAAGGGACCTCACCCGCCCGGCCGTGAAGTTTTGATGAAATCAACATCTCGCCGCTGAGGGGCCCTCCGGGGCCGTCGTTGAAGCCGACGGGGGCATGAGCCGAACCGGAGCGTTTGGCCTTCCCTCGTCGCAACAACGACCTCGGGGATACTGCGGATGATCGGACTGAACACCAACGGCGGCCGCGCGCGCCGCACCGCCTGGCTGATGACCAGCTGCGCCGCCATCGGCCTGTTCGCCGCCACGGGCGCCCAAGCCCAGGCCGCCGCCGACGCCGCTCAGGTTGAAGAGATCGTCGTTACCGGCAGCTACGCCCGCAGCCTGCAGAAGGCCGTGGACATGAAGCGCGACACGATCGGCTTCTCGGACTCGATCGTCGCCACCGACGTCGCCAACTTCCCCGAACAGAACCTGGCCGAGGCGCTGCAGCGCATGCCCGGCGTGACCATCGAGCGCAACAAGGGCCTGGGCGGCAAGGTCAGCGTTCGCGGCCTGCCCAGCGAGTTCACCTTCGTCACGATCAACAACCTGGCCACGGCCTCGGGCAGCGGCGGCCGTGACGTCGAGTTCGACATCTTCGCCTCGGAAGTGATCCAGCAGGTCACCGTCCAGAAGTCGCCGCGCGCCTCGGACGAGGAAGGCGGCATCGCCGGCGCCGTCTACATCTCGACCGCCCGTCCTTTCGACTACAACGGCCGCAAGCTGATCGCCTCGGCCGAAGGCGCCTACAACTCGATCTCCAAGAAGACCGACCCGAAGGTCGCCTTCCTGGCCTCGGACACCTGGGGCGACTGGGGCGGCCTGGTGTCGTTCTCGGCCGCGCGCCGTTCGAACCGCACCGACTCCAACTCGGGCATCAACTTCCGCCCGATGTCGCGCTTCCTGGAAGCCGGCGGCGTGCGTGAGAGCCAGGCCGCGGCCGTGTTGGCCCGCGACGCCGGCGTGATCGTCAAGAACACCCGCGATCGCAACGAGACCAACCGCATCATCTTCCAGGACAAGGTCGGCGACCGCGCCTACCTCAACACCCAGGATCAGTGGGGCGGCACCGCCTCGCTGCAGTACAAGCCGTCGGCCAATTTCGACATCGCCTTCGACCTGATGCTGGGCGGCTATGACGCCACGGAGGACCAGTACGACGCGGCCGCCTATTCGGCCTCGAGCCGCAGCACGCTGGAGACCATCCACGAATACGACAAGCAGACGCTGAGCGAGTACGGCATCGTCGTGCTGCGCGACGTCTCCTACACGGCGACCCAGCACGAGATGCTCAGCAAGGAGCAGATCAACAAGACCGACTACGCCCAGTTCGGCACGGAGCTGAACTGGCGTGGCGACAGCTGGAAGGCGCACGCCCTGGCCGGCTATTCGGGCGCCAAGAAGACGCTCGACTACTCGAACCTGAAGCACGTGGCCTACGCCCCGTCGCGCACCCGCTGGACGGCCCAGGGCGGCGAGACCGTCAAGAGCGCCAACCCGGCCTCGATCGACATGTACAACTCGCCGTCGAAGTACCTGTTCGAGGCGTATGAGACGACCCTCGAGAAGATCACCGACGACAAGTACGCGGCTCAGGCCGATTTCACGAAAGAGTTCTCGATCCCGGTGTTGAAGACCATCCAGGTCGGCGCCCGCTACACGGACAAGTCGAAGGAACGCCAGTACGGCGCCTTGAACATCCAGGGGCCGGGCCCGGGCAGCACCGCCTGGCTCAACACGCGGACCATGGCCGACAGCCCGCTGACCCCGATCGGCGACCTGGTGCCCGGCGGCGACTACACGGTCCGCGACATCACCTGGAGCCAGATCTCCAACGAGTACGCCCGCAACACCTTCCGCTACGCCGGCTTCAAGACGCCCTTCACGCCGGGCGACTACTACAAGGTCGATGAGAAGGTCACGAGCCTGTACGCCATGGCCGACCTCGGCTTCGACGTCGGTCCGGTGCCGGTCGCGATCAACGGCGGCGTCCGCTATGTCGACACCTCGATCACCTCGTCGGGCTATCACCAGATCCAGAACCCGAACGGCTCGACGGGCTACACCTCCGCGCCGGTGTCCAGCGACGGCAGCTACAACAAGCTGCTGCCCAGCGTGAACTTCACCGCCGACATCACCGACAGCATCGTGCTGCGCGGCGCGGCCTCGAAGACCCTGATGCGTCCGGCCCTGACGGACCTCGCCTACAAGCGCACCGCCAACTTCAACTCGTTCCGCTTCACCGACGGCAACCCGGCCCTGAAGCCGACCTTCGCCGAGCAGTACGAGATCGGCCTCGAGAAGTACCTGCCGGAGGGCGGCCTGCTGGCCGTGTCGTACTTCAAGAAGAAGATCGAGGGCGTCGTCCGCCAGGCCCTGACCGGCCAGGTCAAGAACGTCACCAAGTACAACGCCAACGGCACGATCGACGGCGTCTACGACTTCGACGTCTACCAGCCGGTCAATGCGGGCGGCTCCTATGACGTCGACGGCGTCGAGCTGGTGGCCATCGTGCCGTTCGGCCTGCTGTGGGAGCCGGCCAAGGGCTTCGGCGTCAACGCCAACTACACGATGCTGGACAGCACGCTGACCGGTCAGTCGATCATCGGCATCCCGACCCCGCCAATCGGCCTGGCCGACAAGGCCTACAACGTCACCCTGTACTACGAGAACGGCCCGTTCCAGGCGCGCGTGTCCTACAACTACAAGGGCAAGTACGTCGAAGGCATCGGCTACGAAATGTATCCGATCACGCGCAACGCCTACGGCCAGACCGACATGTCGGTCAGCTACAACATCAACGACCGCCTCCAGGTGAGCCTGGAGGGGATCAACATCACCGACGAGGTCACCAAGGGCTACACCCTGGATCCGTCGTTCCCCACCATGTACGAGAAGTCCGGACGGCGCTTCTCGCTTGGCCTGCGGATGAACTTCTGAGCCCGCTTGACGCCATGACCGGTGGCGCTCCTCCCTTCGCGGGGAGGAGCGCTTCCGCGCGTTCCCACAAAGGGGGCGAGAGGGGAGGCGGCATGATCGGGCTGCGCGCCGAGCTGGTGTCGTTCCTGCAAAGGCGTGGACAGTCGCTGGAGGACGCCGAGGACATCGTCCAGGAGACCTTCGTCCGCTTCCACCGCGCCGGCCACGAGTTCGGCCAGGCCGATGCGCGGCCGCTGCTGTTCGCCATCGCCAAGAACCTTCTGAAGGACCACTGGAAGCAGGCCGGCCGCGAGCGGGCCCGCACCATGCGCCTGGATACCGACGACACGACCTCGGCGTGGGAGAACGCGCCCAGCGAGGACCCGGCCGCCGACCGCCGCTCGATCGCCCGCCAGGACCTGGCCGGCATCGCCGCCGCCATCCGCGAACTGCCGCCGCGCTGCCGCGACGCCTTCCTGCTGCATCGCTTCGAGGACCTCAGCTATCGCCAGATCGCCGATCGGCTAGGCGTTTCGGTCAGCATGGTGGAAAAGCACCTGGCCGAGGCGCTACGACGGCTGAAAGCCGCGCGGGGGACCTGAGGTGTTCGCCGCTACGATCGTTGTGAAGATACGTCCCACCGCCAGGAAGGCCTGAACAGCCAAGATGATCGACCGTCTCGCCAGCTTGTTCGAACAGAAGCCGCGCACCGCGGAGGACTGGGTCGTGCGCCTGGGCCGTCCCGACGCGCCGCGTTCGACCCTGGCGGCTTTCGAGCGCTGGCTGGCGGCCGATCCGAAGAACCTCGCCGAGTACGAGGACGCCAAGGGCTTGCTGCGCGAGACGCGCGACCTGCGAGCCGAGCTGCTGGGTGAACTGAACCTGATCCCGCCCGCGCCGCCCTCTCGCTCAAAAGCAGCGCGTCGTCGCGAGAAGGCCGGCTGGACGCCCGTGGCCCTGGCCGGCGGCCTGGTCGCCGCCGTGCTGGCGGTGGCCATCGCCCCGACCCTTGTCCACCGCTTCCAGGATCCGCTGGCGGGCGCGGCGACCTACACGACCGCCGTCGGCGAGATCCGCGACGTGACCCTGGCCGACGGCTCGGTGGTCACGCTGGACACCGCCACCACCCTGCGCGCCAAGGTCGATGGCAAGGTCCGCCGCCTGTCGCTGGACAAGGGCGGGGCCTATTTCGCGGTCGCTCACGACAAGGCCCACCCGTTCCGGGTGGCCCTGGCCGACCGGCAAGTGACTGTCACCGGCACCCACTTCGCCACGAGCCTTCGCGACGGCCGTGCCCGGGTGGAGTTGCTGGAGGGCTCGGTCGAGGTTTCGCAGCCCCGAACCTCGACCGGGCCCGTCCGTCTCGTCCCCGGCGACCAGGTCACCTACCAAGCCGGGAGCGCGGTGCGTCGCGAGGCCCGGATCGACCCGGCCACCGCCGTCGCCTGGCGCCAGCGCCGGCTGGTGTTCCAGGACGCGGCCCTGTCCGAGGTCCTGGCCGAGCTCGGCCGCTATACGGACGCCAAGATCACTCTGGCCAATCCGGCCCTGGGCCGCCAGCGCGTCACCGCCATGCTGCCGCTGGACGGTCGCGGCACGGTGATCGACCGCGCCGCCAAGGTGCTGCCGGTGATGCTCAAAAACACCGGTCCGGGCGAGGTCGTCGCGACCGCCAGATAGCTTCGCGAGTCTGTCACGAACGGGCGTTACGAAACCCTGGGCGCCCAGCGCGCCGGGGGTTTTCGCCAGTCTTCGCATGTCTTTCCGCCGCGTGTCCGCCCTGACGATCGCGGCGCTGTCCGCGACCGCGCCGGCGTTCGCGCAAGCCCCCGCCCAGCAAGGTTTGGGGCCGCGTTTCGACATCCCGGCCCAGGACGCCCGCGCCGCCCTCATGGCGCTGTGCCTGAAGGCCGGCTGCGCCTTCGCCCTGTCGGCCGAACCGGGCCGGACCTACCGCGCCAACGCCGTCTCCGGGACCATGCCGTGGCAGGACGCCTTGAAGCGGCTGCTGGCCGGCACCGGCCTGCGCTACGAGATCGCCGACCACGCCTCGGTGCGGGTCTGGGCCGAGGCTAGGCCGGCCACGCCGCGCGTCGCGCCGGTCGTCGAGGAGCCGGTCGACCTGGAGGCGGTGACGATCACCGCCGCCTTCGTGGCTGGCATCGAGGATTCCCTGCTCCAGAAGCGCCGGGCCGACGCCATCATCGACGTGGTCTCGGCCGGCCGTATCGGCGAGCTGCCCGCCGCCAATCTGGCCGAAGCCCTGCAACGCGTCCCCGGCGTGGCCATCGAGCGCGAGGTGGGCGAGGGGCAGTTCGTCAGTGTCCGGGGCCTGGGGCCACTGTTCCAGTCGGTGACCCTGAACGGCGCGCCGGTGGCGTTCAACGAGAACATCCGCAACTCGACCCAGAGCGGCCGGCAGTTCCGTTTCCGCGCCCTCTCGGCCGATCTGCTGGCCGGGGCGGTGGTGGCCAAGTCGGCGACGGCCGATCTGGTCGATGGCGGCATCGGCTCGAACATCGACATCCGCACGGTGCGTGGGCTGGAGGGGCCGTCCTACCTGTCGCTGCGCGCCGACGCCCATCTCGAGGCCCGGTCGGGCGCGGTGTCGCCGGACCTCGCGATCTCCGGCCGCTGGCGCCGGGGCGACGATCGGCTGGGCGTGGTGGCCGGCGTCTCCACCGAGCGGCGCGAGGTCCAGTACGATCGCTTCCAGGTCTCGCGCTACCGCGACGTCGTCATCGGGGGCGCGCCGTTCACCGTTCCCGAGGACGTCCGCACCACGGTCGAGCAGGAGCAGCGGGCCCGGACCACGGCCTTCGCCGGAGCCGAGTGGCGGGTCGCGCCGACCGCGACCCTCTATCTCGACGCCCTGGCCTCGCGCTTCGACAACGGCATCCGGGAAGACCGCATCGTCTACGGCATCGGCGACTACGCGGCCCAGGCCGTGGCGGCGGGCGATGCGCGGCTGGACGGGCGCACCCTGCTGGGCGGCCGCATCGCCGCCGGCCAGATCAGCAACAACCTGGAGGTCTCCGACCAGGTCCACGAGAACGTCTCGCTGAGCCTGGCCATGAAGGCGCAGGCCGGCGGCTGGAACCTGGAGCCGCGCCTCAGCCTGTCCAGCGCCCGTTCGAACCTCGACACCCCGTTGCAGCGGATCGGGGCGGTCAGCCCGCTGGGCGTGTCCTACGCCTTCGACCTGGGCGACGACCTCGTCGAGACCCGCAAGGCGCCCAGGCTATCGACGTCGTTCGACCTGACCGATCCGGCCAAGCTGACCTTCTCGCGCTACGGCGTGCGCGCCACCCAGGTGGAGGACCACGACGTCACCGGCCTGATCGCCGCCGAACGACCGATCGACTGGAGCCTGGGACCGGTGCGGATCGAGCGCCTGCGCCTGGGCGGGCAGGCCACCGACCGGGGGCGCGACTACCAGCGCCGCGACCGCGAGGCGACGTTGCGGCCAGGCGCGGCCGTCGATCCAGGCTTCTTCGACATCGAAGCGCCGAGGGCCGCCTTCGACCGTCTGATCGCCGATCGGCCGCCGGCCTGGACCGCCGCCGATTTCGACGCCTTCCGCCGGGCCTTCGTGCTGGCGGGCGAAGCCGACGGGGTGGTCGTCGACGCCAAGGACCTGGTCCCCACGGGCGCGGACCTGCAAGGCTCCTACAGGGTCAGCGAGCGGATCCTGGCGGGCTACGGCCGGCTGGACTTCGCCACCAGCGTCCTGGGCCTGCCGGCGACCGGCAACCTCGGCGTCCGTGTGGCGCGCACCCGCACCGCCGTGGTCGGTTCACTGCTGGGCGTCGCGGCCAGCGGCTACATGGACGTCCGCCCGGTCCGCTACACCGGGGTCCACGCCGTGGCCCTGCCCAGCGCCAACCTCGCCATCGCCCTGGATCCGCGTTGGCGATTGCGGTTGGCGGCGTCGCGCAGCATCACCCGACCGTCGCTGGCGGACCTGCGCTCGGCCACCGTGCCGGCCAGCAGCCTGGTCTCGATCCTCTACGAGCGCGGCCAGGCCGAGATCGATCATCCCTCACCCGGGACCCTGTTCTCCGGCGTCGGCGGCAATCCGGAGCTGAAGCCCTACCTGGCCACCAACTACGACGCCTCGCTGGAGCGCGAGTTCGCGGGCTTTGGCGGCGTCAGCCTGGCGGTGTTCCACAAGAGCATCGACGACTTCATCGTCGCCTCGGCCCGGCCCGAACGTCTGGCCTTCGCCACCCGCGCCGGGACGCCGGTGACCGCCGTGGTGATGATGTCGCGGCCGCGCAACGCCGGGCAGGCGCATGTCACCGGGCTGGAGGCCGCGTTCAGCCGGCGCTTCGCCCATGGCCTCGGGGTCTGGACCAGCGCCACCTGGGTCGACGCCGCCAGTCGCGACGAGCAGGGCCGGCGCGGCCGGCTGAATGGCGTCTCGCGCCTGTCCTATTCGATCAGCCCCTTCCTCGAGCGCGGTCCGCTGCACGCGCACCTGTCCTGGACCTGGCGCTCGCCGTTCGGGTCCGAGGCCGACATGCAGGGAGGCGGGGTGTCCAGCTTCGTCGTCGCCAGCGCCGGCTATCTGGACGCGGCCGGCTCCTACGACCTCAGCCCGCGCGTCTCGTTGTACGTCGAGGCCAGCAACCTGACCGACACGGTCGAGGCCGCCTACGAGAACCTGCGCACCCGCCCGTTGCAGATCGGCCGGTCGGGTCGCTCGTTCGGCCTGGGCGTGCGCGTCCGGCTCTAGCGTCGCCGTCACCAATTTGTCCGTAGGACATTTCCAACTGGACGCATTCAAGACAGCGCTGTAAAAAACTTTGTCAGCGCTGTCATTTTGTCATTGCGACGGTCAATGACCGATGTTACCGCTAACTGGTCGCTCGTCTCTTGGTGGTTTTCCAGGGGGCGAGGGGCGGGAAGAGAGCCGGGAATAATCCCGGCGTAACAAAAACATCGCCCCACAGGGGCTAATTAGGGGGAACGGCTATGAAGCGGCTTCGTCGCTTGCACGCGTCTGCCTCTTGCGTCGCCATCACGGCGGCCATGTTCGCCGGTTCGGCGTTCGCGCAGGCTCAAGACACCACCGCCGTCGACGAGATCGTCGTCACCGGCATTCGCGCTTCTCTCGAACGGTCGATCGCGATCAAGCGCAACAACAGCGGCGTCGTCGACGCCATCTCCGCCGAAGACATGGGCAAGTTCCCAGACACCAACCTGGCGGAATCCCTGCAGCGCATCACCGGCGTGTCCATCGACCGCACCAACGGCGAAGGCTCGCAGGTCACGGTTCGCGGCTTTGGTCCCAGCTTCAACCTGGTGACCCTGAACGGCCGCACCATGCCCACCGCGCGGGTCGCCACGGTCGGCGGCGACCAGAACGCGGACGGCGCGTCGGGCACCAGCCGTTCGTTCGATTTCTCGAACCTCGCCTCGGAAGGCGTGTCCACGCTGGAGGTCTACAAGACCGGTCGCGCGGCCATTCCGACCGGCGGCATCGGCGCCACGATCAACGTCAAGACCCGCCGTCCGCTGGACAGCAAGCCGGGTCTGTCGGGCAGCATCGGGGTCAAGGGCGTCTACGACACCAGCATGGACAAGAAGGTCGATGACTTCGGCCACAAGTACACGCCGGAAGCCTCGGGCCTGATCAACTGGGTCGACGACAGCGAGAAGTTCGGCGTCACCCTGTTCGGCAGCTACCAGAAGCGCGACTACACCTCGCGCGCGGCCACGGTGAACGACTGGAACATCAAGTCCTACGCCGACTTCATCAACCCGGACAACGGCTTCGTCCGTCCCGGCGGCGCGACCCAGATCACCAACGCCCCGTCGAGCCCGAGCACCTGGGTCGCGATCCCCAACGACAGCCGCTACCACTTCGCCCAAGGCGAGCGCGAGCGCGTCAATGGTCAGCTGACGGTCCAGTTCCGTCCGGTCGAGACCATGACGATCACGGCCGATGCTCTCTACGCCAACGACAAGACGTTCGAGCGCCGCAACGACAGCACCAATTGGTTCAACCGTCCGTTCGACAAGGTGACCTTCGACGACAACAAGACGGTGGCCACCGCCGTCCTGCTGTCGGAAAACCTCAGCGGCACCAAGGACACCGGCTTCGAGCAACAGTACCGCGGCAACGAGGACTCGCTGAAGTCGTTCGGCCTGAACGGAACCTGGGATGTCTCGGACCGCTTCCACGTCACCGTGGATGGCCACATCTCGAAGGCTGATTCCAAGCCGAACACGCCGAACGGCGCCAGCTCCACGGCGGTCTCGATCGCCGCGCCGATCCTGACCGCCCAGAACGGCAACTATCAGGGCGACGTCCCGATCCAGAACGTCTCGATCAACGACGCCCTGCGCGGCAACGGCAACGGCCAGCTGGACGTCGGCGATCTGGCCAGCCAGGTCGCCCGCACCTGGGCGCAGCGCCAGCAGCAGAAGGTCAAGGAAATCCGGGCCGACTTCCGCTGGGACCTGGATGACAAGGGCAGCCGCATCGAGTTCGGTGGCGACTATCGCGACTCGAACATGCTGCAGACCAGCAAGTCGACCCAGCAGGACCTGGGCAGCTGGGGCATGTCGAGCCCCAAGGACGTCTCGCAATACGCCGGCAGCCTGGTGAAGGCCTTCTGCCTGGCCTGCCAGTTCAACGACTTCGACCTGAAGCAGACCGGCGCTGGCCTGGTGTCGTTCCGCGCCAACGCCATCGACCTCTACAACGCCCTGTCGCCGGTCTATGCGGCCAAGGGCAATGCGGTGGGTGTCACCGGCCAGGAAAACAACCGCATCCGCGAGAAGATCGCCTCGGTCTACGGCCAGATGGTCTGGAAGTCGGAACTGCTGGATCGCCCGACCGAACTGGTCGCTGGCGTCCGCTACGAGACCACCGACACCGACGCCGTCTCGCTGGTCCTGGTGCCCAGCGCCATCGTCTGGACGGCGGACAACGACTTCACCCTGAAGACCAACGGCGTCTACCAGCCGCTGACGGGCAAGGGTAAGTACAACAACCTGCTGCCCTCGATGGACTTCAAGATCGACCTGCGGGACGATCTGACGGGCCGGTTCTCGTTCAGCCGCACCGTCGCGCGGCCGGACTACAACAACCTGTTCGCCGCCCAGAGCGTCGGCACGCCCAACCGTCCGGTCGCCAACGGGGCCATCCCGCTGGGCGCCATCGGCAACACCGATCTGGATCCGCTGATCTCGGACAACTTCGATGTCTCGCTGGAGTGGTACTACAAGCCCAGCAGCTACATCTCGTTCGGCTTCTTCGACAAGCGGGTGAGCAACTTCGTCGGCACCGGCACGAAGATGTCGAGCATGTTCGGCCTGCGTGACCCCAGCTCCGGCGCGCCGGGCACCCTGTCGGGCAACGCCAAGACCGCCCTGGCGGCCATCGGCGCAGGGGTCGGCGACGTGAACCTGTTCACGATGGCGGCCCTGATCCAGACGACCGGTTCAGTGGCGGCGGCGACGTCCCAGTTCCAGGCCAACCGTCTCGCCAACGGCGACCTGAACCAAGCGTTCGTGGACCAGATCCTGGCGGCCGTGGACATCACGGCCAGCGGCACCGATCCGCTGTTCAACTTCCAGGTCTCGCAGCCGATCAACAAGACCGGCAACATCCACGGCTTCGAAATCGCCGGCCAGCACTTCTTCGGCGACACCGGCCTCGGCGTCGCGGCGGCCTATACGCTGGTGCGCGGCGACGTCGGCTTCAACGACGCCGCCGACCCGGGCCAGGACCAGTTCGCTCTGCTGGGCCTGTCGGATACGGCCAACGCCACGCTGATCTACGAAAAGCACGGTCTGTCGGCCCGCGTGGCCTACAACTGGCGGGACAAGTTCCTGCAAGCCACCAACCGCGGCGGCTCGCGTAACCCCGTCAACGTCGCGCCGTTCGGTCAGCTGGACATCAACATCAGCTACGACGTCACCTCGAAGCTGTCGCTGTCCTTCGAAGGCATCAACCTGACCAAGGAACACCTGCGCACCTATGCTCGCGATGAGAACGAGCTGTGGTTCGCGCAGGAACTGGATCGCCGCTTCCTGCTCGGCGCTCGCTACCGCTTCTAGGATCGGAAGTCTCTAGAGGCTGGGGGCAGGGGGCCGTCGCGCTTGCGGCGGCCCCTTACTTCCTTTGAAGTGCGTGGCCTGGATTGAGTGGGTCCCAATGAACCGAGTGCTTCTCAACAATGTCGATCACGCCGATCTACGGGTGATCGCCGACCACGGCGTCGCCTATGGCGATGGCCTGAACCAGACGCTGGTGCTGCCGACCGAGTTCGAGGCCGTGCAGCGCGAATACCCGATCCTGATCCGCAAGGACGCCGCCGGCGCCTACCAGGCGGTGGCGCTGCTGGGCCTGGACCGCGACGAGAACCTGTTCCTGGACGAGACCGGCTGGAACGCCCGCTACATCCCCGCCGTCCAGCGGCGCGGCCCGTTTTCGATCGCCCTGCAACACGACACGCGCGGGGCCGAGCCCCGGCCGATGATCCATGTCGATCTCGACCATCCGCGCGTCAGCCGCGACGCGGGCGAGCGCCTGTTCCTGCCGGCCGGCGGGGCCGCGCCCTACCTGCAAGGCGTCAACCGCACCCTGGGCTTGATCCACGAGGGCCTGGAGGTGAACGGGCCGATGTTCGCCGCCTTCGACGAGCTGGGCCTGATCGAGCCGATCGACATCGAGATCAAGCTGGACGACCAGACCAGCTACGACCTGCCCGAGGTCTTCACCCTGGCCCCCGATCGCCTGGCCGCCCTCACCGGTGCGGACCTGGAGCGGCTGCACCAGTCGGGCCTGCTGCGCGCGGCCTGGGCGCTGATCGCCTCGATGGGCAATATCGAGGACCTGATCGCCCGCAAGAACCGCAAGCGCGCCCACCTTTTGAAATCTGGCCTGTCGTGACCGCGCTGACGGCCCGCCGGACGCTGGAGACCACGGTCGCGACGCCGGCCGAAATCCCGTTCGACGCCGTGCTGGCCGGCCAGACGCCGATGGTCTTCAAAGGCCTGGCGCGCGACTGGCCGCTGGTCCAGGCGGGCCTCCAGTCCGCTCAGGCGGCCCGCGACTACATCCGCGCCCACGACCGGGGCGGCGGGGTGGTGGGCTATACGGGCGATCCGACGATCAAGGGCCGGTTCTTCTACGACGACACCCGCACGGCCATGAACTTCAAGGCCGGGCGCGCGCCGCTGGAGACCTTCCTGGAACGGATCGAAGCGGTCGAGGGTCTCAACGACGCGCCGTCGATCTATGTCGGTTCGGCCGATCTCGACGCCTATTTTCCGAGTTTGAAGGCGGCCAACGACCTGGGCCTGGGCCCTGAGGTGTTCGGCCCGCAGCCGCCGATGGCCGGCATCTGGATTGGCAACCGCACGACGGCCGCCGCCCACTACGACATGTCCAACAACATCGCCGTCTGCGCCGTGGGCCGGCGGCGCTTTACCCTGTTCCCGCCGGACCAGGTGGCCAATCTCTATCCCGGCCCGCTGGAGCCGACGCCCGGCGGCCAGGTGGTCAGCCTGGTCGACTTCGAGAGCCCCGACTTCGAGCAGTATCCCGGCTTCCGCGAGGCGATCGACAGCGCTCAGGTGGCCGAGCTCAAGCCTGGCGACGTCCTCGTCTACCCGGCCCTGTGGTGGCATCAGGTCGAGGCCCTGGAGCCGTTCAATGTGCTGGTGAACTACTGGTGGAACGCCGCGCCGGGCTTCGTCGATACGCCGATGACCACCCTGCTGCACGGCCTGCTGAGCCTGCGCGACCGGCCCGAGTTCGAGAAGCAGGGCTGGAAGGCCCTGTTCGACTACTACCTGTTCGGCCCCGCCGAGCGCGCCGGGGCGCACCTGCCCGAGGCCGCGCGCGGACCGCTGGGTCCGCTGGACGAGATGAAAGCCAGACGGCTGCGGGCGCACCTGCTCGACCGCTTCAATCGATAGAATGAACCGATAACAAGAACGAAGGGGAGGGGCGCATGACCCAGCAGACGATCCGCAAGGTGGTGATCGCGGGCGGGGGCACCGCCGGCTGGATGGCCGCCGCGGCCCTGGCCCGGCAGTTGGGCCCGCTGCTCGACATCACCCTGGTCGAGTCCGAGGACATCGGCACGGTCGGGGTCGGGGAGTCGACCATCCCCACCGCCCGCACCTTCAACGCCCTGCTCGGCATCGACGAGGCCGAGTTCATGGCCGCCACCCAGGCGACGTTCAAGCTGGGCATCTCGTTCGAGCACTGGGGCGAGATCGGCGACCGCTACATCCACTCGTTCGGCCAGGTCGGCAAATCCACCTGGATGGGCGGTTTCCATCACTTCTGGCTGCAGGCCCGCGAGCAGGGCTTCGGCGGCGACCTCGGCGACTACTGCCTGGAGCTGAAGGCGGCCGAGCAGAACCGGTTCGTCACCGGCGAGAACGGCCCGCTGAACTACGCCTACCATCTGGACGCCGGTCTCTACGGCCGGTTCCTGCGCGGCATGGCCGAGGCCGATGGCGTGCGCCGCGTCGAGGGCAAGATCGCCAGCGTCCGCCAGCGCGGCGAGGATGGCTATGTCGAGGCCGTGGTCATGGAGAGCGGCGACGTGGTCGAGGGCGACCTGTTCGTCGATTGCACCGGTTTCCGAGGTCTGCTGATCGAACAGACCCTGAAGGCGGGATTCGAGGATTGGGGTCATTGGCTGCCAACCAACAGCGCCCTGGCCGTCCAGACCCGCTCGACCGAGCCGGCCGTGCCCTACACCCGCGCCATCGCCCACAAGGCCGGCTGGCGCTGGAAGATCCCGCTGCAGCACCGCGTCGGCAATGGCCTGGTCTACTGCAATGAATACATGTCCGACGACGAGGCGCGGGCGCAGCTGGTCGGCGAGATCGAGGGCGAGACCCTGATCGAGCCGCGCCTGATACGCTATCGCACCGGCCGCCGGCGCAAGACCTGGGACAAGAACGTGGTGGCCCTGGGGCTGGCCAGCGGCTTCGTCGAGCCGCTGGAGAGCACCTCGATCCACCTGATCATGATCGGCGTCACGCGGCTGATGAAGCTGTTCCCGTTCGGCGGGATCAGCCAGGCGGCGATCGACCACTACAACCGTCAGGCCGACGATGAGCTGGAGAAGATCCGCGATTTCATCATCCTGCACTACAAGGCGACCGAGCGGACCGACAGTCCGTTCTGGGATCGCGTGCGCGAGATGGAGATCCCCGACAGCTTGGCCCAGCGTATCGACCTGTTCCGGCAGAGCGCTCAGGTCTACCAGGCGGCGGGCGAGCTCTTCCAGACCGACTCCTGGCTCCAGGTCCTGCTAGGCCAGCGGATACAGCCGCAGACCTTCCACCACATGGGCCGGCTGATGCCGCCGCAGCAGCTGAAGGCGGCGCTGGACGACCTGAAGCGCAACGTCGACGGCATGTTGGTCCGCCTGCCGCAGCACCAGGCCTTCCTCGACAGCTACTGCGCGCCGCCGATGGGCAAGAGCGCTTGAGGGGGCGAAAACCTCGTCCTTCGACGAGCTCAGGATGAGGTCTTCTACTCGTCCGGCGTGGAAATAGTCCTCATCCTGAGCCTGTCGAAGGACGAGGACGGACCCGCTGCGTCTACGCCCCGAGCGGCGCGAACAGCTTCTGCAAGGTCGCGCCGATCCGCGCCGCCGTCGGATCGCCTTCGCCCAGGCCCATGGCGTTCAGTTCGCCGCCGATGCGGCGGCCGACGGCCAGCAGCGGACGGCTGGTGACCTCCGCCTTCGCCAAGTCCTCGATCGCCTCGGCGTAGCGGGCGGCGTTGAGGTTGGCCAAGGCCCAGGCGCGGGCGGCCTTGCCGGTCTCGCGGCGCAGGGCCTCGTCGGCGACCAGGCGCTCCAGGGTCTGGCGCAGCTCCTCGACCACGATCTCGCCGTCGATCTTGAAGACCAGGTCATCGGGCAGCTCGCCATAGAAGCCGGCCCGGGCCACCACGGTCGGACGGCCGCTGAGCATGCCCTCGCAGGCCGAGCCCGAGGCGCCTTCCAGCACCGGCTTGCGCAAGGCGACCATGATATCGGCCTCGTCCAGCCGGCGATCCAGCGTGTCGTCATCGACCGCGCCGTCGATGACCAGGTGCTCGAAGCCGACCTCGTCGGCGACGGCCTCCAGCTTGGCGCGCTCCTCGTCCGAGATCGGGCCGACCAGGCGATAGACGCAGGCCTTGAGAGCGTCGGAGCCGCCGATGGCGTGGATCACTTCGGCCACGCGCTTGTTGGGGTTCATCACGCCGACCGTGGTGAGGGTCAGCTGGGTCTTGGCCTTCGGCGGTCCGGGCGGCGTCGCGCGGTCGGGGCAGCACAGCGGCGTCACGGCCACGGGGCCCTGGACGACCGCCTCCAGCTTGGGCGCGTAGAAGTTGGCGTGGGCCAGGGCGGCCTCGCAGCGGCGGGCCAGCCACTCGGTCATCGGCAGATGCTTGGCGATCTCGCCCATGTCCAGCATCTGGCCGGAGCGGACGGCCACGGCGTGCGGCAGGGCGGCCTCGCCATAGGTCGCGACGATCTCGGCGTCGTGCCGGCGGTAGTCCAGCCCGTTGTAGTGCAGCCAGCCCGAGAACAGGTTGTAGATGTAGAAGTCGTGGAAGATCCCCAGGCACGGCGCGGCGTCCAGGATCGCGAACACGCCGGCGTGGAAGGGGTAGTTGTCGCCGATATTGACGATGACGACGTCGAACTCGGTCCGCAGGCGCGACAGGTCGTAGCGGCGCCAGTGATGAACCGGCAGGGCGGTCGGGTGCAGCGGCTCGTCGCCGACCTCATCCTCGCAGCGCAGGATGTCGACCTGGTGGCCGCGCAGGGCCAGGTGCTTGGCGACCTCGGCGCTGACGCGGCCGATCGACGAGCGCAGGACGAAGGGCGTCACCCAGCAGATCTTCATGGGGAGCCGTCCCTAGCGCTGCAGCAGGCGCTTCTCGGCGTCGCCGCCGGCGCGCACAAAGGCGATGTTGGCCGAGACCACCTTGGCGGCGGCCTTGGCGTTGGTCGGCTCGGCCGCCCCGCTGGCCTCGTCGATGATGTAGGCCTTGAAGCCGGCGTCGGCGAAGGCCTTGAACCACTGGGCCGGGGTCTGGCCGACGCGCTTGAGGTGCTCGGGGCCGAACTCGGCGACGATGGCCAGGTCCTTGTTCTTGGCGATCAGGCCCGACATGCCGGCCAGCACGTCCAGCTCGGCGCCCTCGACGTCGATCTTGACCACGTCCATGCGCTTGGCCGGGGCGACGTCGTCCAGGCGCACGACCTCGACCTGGATTTCGCGGGAACCCTCGTTTTCGGGCAAGGCGTACAACGAGCTGTGGCCGATGATGTCGCTGACGTGGAAGGTCAGCTTACCCGGCTTCTCGCCGACCGCTTGGTCGCGCACCTCGACCCAGGACAGGCCGTTGAGGTGGCGCATCTTCTCGAGGTTCGAGCGCGGGACCGCCTCGGGCTCGAACGAGATCACTCGGCCGTTCGGTCCGACAGCCCAGGCCATGATCAGGGTGATCATGCCGATATTGGCGCCGACGTCGGCGACGACCATGCCAGGCTGGACCAGGCGGCGCAGCACGTCGCCGGTGCCGGGCTCCAGGCCGCGGCTGGTGGCGTTGGCCAGGCTGGTCACGAAGGTCGGCAGGTTGCTGGGCGCCATGACGTAACCGTCGCGCATGCGGATGGCGGTCGACTCGGCGTCGTAGTGGATCAGTGGCCGGGCCTTGATCTCCAGCTCGTCGAAGCGCGGGCCGAACAGGCCGGGCAGGCGAGCCAACTCGCCATAGGCCTGGTCGCCGCGATTCTGGACGTGGGACAGCTGGGCCGACATGGTCTGCAGGGCGGCCGTGGCGACCTGCTGCTGTTGCAGCACCAGGTGCAGCAGGGTCTGGGAATGATCCAGCCGCGCCTGCGTGGCCTGCAGGTCGGCGGACAGGACGTTCAGGTGCGCCTGCGTCTGACGCAGCTCGTGCTCGACGCTGGCCTGCAGATAGCGACGCGCATAGTTGGCGACCGGCGACAGCACCGGGCCGATCAGGCGGCGCGCGAAACCGAAGCGACGGCGCGGCGGCGGGCCGGCGGGCGGGGAGGGCGAAGCCTCCGGCGTATCGGCGGCGGGAGCGCGCATGGCGGAACTAATCGCCAGGTCCAGGCGTGCGGGCCTCAAGGCAGTCCTTCCCGAACGCGACCTGACGGTCGTCGATCTTTGATCTCGCGAAACCATGGGAGCGCCGGGCGCTCCCCCTGTTTCGTCTAGACCAGAATCCCGTCGTGCAGGAAGGACGAATGATCGCCCACGAGGCTGACCGAGCTGCCATCGAAGAAGGTGAAGGTCATGCTCATCGGATCGTGGATCGCACCCGGATCGTGGACCGTGCGCGAGTCGAACATCACCACCTGCATGCCCACCGTCATGATGCCGACATCCGTGGTATGGGCGAGGAAGTAGTCGATGAACTCGCGAACCAGCTCAGTGGGCGCGAAGCCGTGATAGGGCGGCGGCTTGGGCTCGTTGGGCGGCGACGGGTTGTTGGTCGAGGGCGGGTTCAGCACGCCGCTATCCGGCGTGGTCTCTCCGCCAGACGGTTGCGGGGCCGGATCGACGAGGTCGGAGTCCGGCGAATGCTGCCCGGGCGCGGGCGTGAGGTAGTGGTCGCCCTTCGCGATGATATCGGCCAGGACGTCGGGAAGCTTGGTGACCTCGATGACGCTGATCTTCTGGTACGAGGCCTCTCCGACCACGCCACGCACCAGCTGCACGGCTTCCACCGTTTGGCCAGCGCCCCAGTTGATGCGCACGTTCAGCGCCCAGTTGGCTGTGTCTTCGCTGGACGAAGCCAGTTGGGGCGTTTCGAAGCGATCGATCGCGCCGATCTTCACCACGTCGTCGCCCCGGGCCGGAGCGAGTTCGTTCGAGGCGCTGTCGGGCAGGGTGGACAGCAAGGCCACCAGCGACAACACCGAAGGAACGGTCTGGGCCGGGCTGTTGTCGACCGTCATCAGGTTCGCGTGGCTGCTGACCGGCGTTAAGCCGTCTGCCTGAGGAGCCAGGGCGTTCACGCCGCCGAAATCCAGCGCCGCGGCGGCGGCGGTGACGCCCGCGCTTACGACGGAAGGGATGGTGGCGTCGGCCGCGTTGTAGTCGGAAGCCAGAAGGGCGGCCGCCAGGATCAGGACCGCCTGATTGGCGGGGATCTGGACGGAATCGTAGGCCGGCTGCTGAAACGCGATCGGCGCGACGCCGTTCGTCAGGCCCGCGTTCGAGCTGGACGACAACAGCACCGGCCGGTGATGGCCGCTCTGGGCGTTCGTCGCGCCCGACTCGGCGGCGCGGGCCTCGCCCGTCTTGAAGAAGGCGGTGCCGACCACGGCCACCAGCAGGGCGGCGGGGTGGATCGACAGGTTGCCGCCGTTGTCGGTCTTGCGGATCAGCGGGTGACGGGCCACCAGGTTGCGGACCAGGGCCGTGAAGTCGAAACCGCGGGCAATCTCTTCATAGGCCGGCCCGGCGATCATGTACTCGCCGTCGATCCGGGCGAAGTGGATGACAACCTCGCCGTCGTCCGAACGGTAGAAGACGAACCAGGGCTCGTTCTCGTCGCTGAGGCCGCGATCGGTGCCGACGCGGACGCCCGCGCGGATCAGGGCGCTTTCGACACGATAGAATTCGGCCAGCTCCTGCTGGCTCCAATCGACCGGCGCGGGCGCATGGCGAGGCGCGCGCTGAAAGAACGAAAGGACCTGTGCGGCCATACGGTGGACGTTTCCCTACGTCTAGACGGACCGTCGGCTCCCCGCCGACGGCGACATGTTAACCGATCGGTTCTTCGCTGAACAGGATTTCGTAGGTGATCGGATCGTAGAAGCGGAGCAGTTCGCGGACGAAAGTCTTCTGCGGAACCTCCAGCGCCAACGCCCAATCCCTGTAACGGTCCGGCGGAATACGCCCACGACCTGTCTCAAGCTGGGAGATGAAGGTGTAGTAGTCGGCCCCCACCTTGGCGGCGAGCTGGCGCTGAGAGAGGCCCGCGGCCTCGCGCTGCTCCTTCAGCCAGCGACCGCCCTCGCGGCGGAGGTCCTGGACGTCTGTCGCGCTACGACGTTGCGGATTGCCATACATTATAAAGCCTCACGGGTCGTTCGGCCTGGGCGGCGCGAGTGCGCGGCTCGCCCTGCCGACGATTAAATCACGCTTCCATATACCCCCTTTCAGAGGGGGGTACAAGGAACGCTATATAGGAATTTGCTGTACCGGTTAGAAAAATGCTGTACAGCTGAATTTCGGCTATTGTCCACGTATGACGTTTGCTCTATAGCCATCGCTGCTCCCATGCGCGCTATTCGGTCGCAGGGGGTGTGGGATTTTTTTTGGGAGACGAGCCACATGGCTTATACGCTTTCTCAGCTGCAGGGGTTCTTCAAGAACGCCAACGCTGGTACCGACCCGACGACCGCTCAGACGCAAACCCTGCAAGGCATTGCGAACTCGAGCGCCACGGGCAGCCTCTCGGAGCCGCAAGCTTTCCAAGCTACGGTTGACCTGGCTTCCGACAGCACCACCGCGGTGAGCGTCGGCACCTACGAATTCTTCCTCGGCTTCGCGCCGAGCAAGGCCGGCCTGGCCGCCCTGAACGCCGCTTACGTTGGCACGGGCGCTCAAGCCAACATGAACGGTGAAAACCGCTTCATCGCCCAGTCGATCTCGCTGGCGCTGCAAAACCCGACCGCTAAGGCGACCTTCGCCACCAACTACGGCACGGGCTCGATCGTTGACGCGACCAAGGCCGCCTACAACGTGATCATCGGCAGCGCCGCCGCCGCCGCCGCCAACATCAACGTCGACAACTCGGTCGCCTTCCTGACCAGCGCGACGTCGATCGCCTACTACACCGCTTTCGTGAAGGCGAACGTCCCGGGCCTCAGCGCTGCTGACCTGGACCTGGCCGTCCGCGCCGCGATCGTCGGCGAAATCCTGTTCCAAGCCACGAACTACAACAACGGCGCTGGCATCGGCTCGTACGCCGCCGCCACCACGACGATGCTGAAGGACCTGGCTGACGACGGCGTCCTGGCTTCGGACAACGCCGCTGGCATCGACCTGTTCGCCGCTTACGGCGGTTCGGGCGTCCCGGGCAACGCCCTGGTCCTGACCACCGGCGTCGACAACCTGGTCGGCACCGGCAACAACGACACCATCACCGCGACGATCTCGCCGGCTGATGGCAACGGCACCGCGACGTCGACCTTCTCGGCCCTCGACACCATCGATGGCGGCGCTGGCACCGACACCCTGGTCCTGAACGACACCGTCGGTGGTTCGAACTTCACCACCGCCAACGTCAAGGTCTCGAACGTCGAGAACGTCAAGCTGGCTTCGGTCACCTCGGCCACCGTCGACACCTCGTCGTGGGCTGGCGTCACCGCGCTGAGCACCTCGACCGCTGGTGGCGTGACCGCCACGGCCGCTGGCACGACCTCGGTCACCGTGGTCGACACCAAGCAAGCCGCCGGCGCGATCACCGTTGACGGTGGTTCGAACATCTCGGTCACCACCAGCTCGGCTGGCACCGGCGTCATCAACGTCGGCCAAACCACGGCTTCGACCGGCACTGTGTCGGTTAAGGCCACGGAAACCGCCGGCGCGACCCAAGGCGCGATCAACGTGAAGGGCGGCACGATCGTCTCGGTCACGCAAGCCGCGAGCAACGACGTCAACACCACGGCCGTCCTCAGCACCGTGACCGTGACCGGCACCGCCACCACCGCCAACGTGTCGGTGACGCAAGCCGCTCCGGCGACCGCTGACGCCACCACCGCCGGCGTCACCGCCGGTAACGTGGGCATCACGGACGTCAACAGCGCTTCGGGCACGAAGGCTGGCACCATCACCACGGTGTCGATCGCCAACTCGGGCAACGTCACGATCGCTGACAACTCGCTGGCCACCCTGAACCTGTCGGGCACCGTCGGCACCGTTGGCGTCACCGCCAACGCCACCGCCATCACCGGCGGCGTCGCGGCCACCACCCTGGCCCTGGGCCTGGGCAAGGGCGGCACCGGCGCGATCACCGCCAACCAGTACAAGACGATCAACGCTACGGTGTCGGGCGCCAACACGGTCGCCAACATCGCCGCGTCGGCCGCCACTGCGCTGAACGTTGCCGGTACGGACGTCCTGACGCTGACCTCGGCTGCCGGCCTCACCGCCGTCACCTCGGTCGCCGTCACCGGTTCGGCTGGCCTGAAGGCCAACCTGTCGGCCCTCGGCACCCTGACCACGGTCAGCACCGCTGGCACCACCGGCACCTCGACCCTGACCATCGACGCCACCAAGGTCGCCTTCACGGGCGGCGCTGGTAACGACCTGATCACCCTGGCGGGTGCTCTGGCTTCGGGCGGCAAGATCGACCTGGGCGCCGGTAACGACCGTCTGGCCGGTACCGCCGTTGCTAGCTCGACGACCACGGTCGTTGACGGCGGCGCTGGCATCGACACGATTTCGTCGACTGTGATCAACGCCGGTAACGGCTCGGTCTTCAAGAACTTCGAAATCCTGGGCCTGGCCAACAGCACCCTGGACGCCTCGCTGCTGACGGGTTCGACCATCACCGGCCTGGAACTGCTGGCTGCTGGCGGCACCTACACCGGCGTGACGGCTGCTCAAGCCCTGACCGTCGCCACGAACGTCGGCGCTGGCACCACCGCCCTGACCTTCACGGGCGCTGGTGGTACGGCTGACGCTTACAGCATCAGCTTCGCTGGTGTTGGCGGCGCCACCTCGGCCGCTGCTGCGACCTACGACGCTGGTACGCTCTCGATCGCCAACATCGAGAACGTGAACATCGCTTCGGGTTCGGCTTCGGGCTTCAGCAAGAACGCCATCCTCCTGACCGACGCCGACGCTCGCACGCTGACCATCACCGGTTCGCAAGCGATCAGCGTCGGGTTCACGGGTGCGTTCGGTACGGCCGGCGCCAACGGCGTCAGCACGATCGACGCTTCGGCTGCGACGGGCGTCGTCACCCTCGACACCACGAACGTCGGCAACGCTTCGGGCGGCCTGACGATCACGACCGGTTCGGCTGCTGACGTTGTCTCGCTCGGCACCCTGTCGACGCTGAACGTCGGCGCGGGTAACGACAAGGTCACGGTTCTGGCTGGCGGCGTCGGTTCGACGATCAACGCCGGTACCGGCACCGACAGCGTGACCGTCGGCGCTGCCGTCGGTCTGGGCGCCGGTAGCACGGCGACGACGATCGCTGGCTTCGGCGCCGGTGACTCGATCACCTTCGCCAACCACGGCACCGAAACCTTCCAGACCACCGCTGTGGACGTGACTGCTGCCACGACCCTGGCTCAGGCTCTGGACCTGGCTTCGACCGCTGACGGTTCGACCAACGGCGCGATCAAGTGGTTCGTGTACGGTGGCGCCACCTACCTGGTGGAAGACAACAGCGCCGGTGCGACCTTCCAAGCTGGCGCCGACATCGTGGTGAAGCTGACCGGCCTCGCCTCGAACGATCTGTCGGGCGCTGCTGGCGCTGGCACGCACATCATCACGCTGGCTTAATAAGCCCGCGTCGCCGACCGCTTTCGGGCGGTCGGCGGTTGTGCCGACTATAGGAACGCCGCCTCGGTTCGCCGGGGCGGCGTTTTCTATTTCCGGCGCGAACCTCCCGCGCGTTCCCCTCTTGCGGGCGTCATTCCCCTATGCTCTAGCCCGGGGAGGGGACGAGGCGCTTATTTTCCGCCACAATTTCGTGGTCGAGACGCGACCTTAGTTGTTACTGTATATGGCCCGCTTTCCTGGCGCGGCGTCTCGAAGGCTCGATATGATCTTCACCCGCTCCAGCGCGAAGCCCACCGTTCTCGATCGCGCTGTCGAGGTCATGAGGCCGGCGGTGATCACCGCCATGGTCTTCAGCTTCTTCATCAACGTCCTGGCTCTGGTCAGCCCGCTGTACATGCTGCAGGTCTATGACCGCGTGCTGTCCAGCCGCAACGTGGCGACGCTGGTGGTGCTGACGCTGCTCTGCATCTTCCTGTTCGTCGTCTACGGCCTGCTCGAGGCTCTCCGCACCCAGGTGCTGGTCCGCGGCGGCCTGAAGTTCGACAACGAGGCGCGCGACCCGATCTTCAAGGCGGTGCTGGACTCGACCCTGACCCGCCGGGGCCCGGGCGGCCAGGCGTTCCGTGACATGGACCAGGTCCGCGAGTTCATGACCGGTGGCCTGATCGCGTTCTGCGACGCGCCCTGGACGCCGGTCTTCATCATCGTCTCGTTCATGCTGCACTGGTATTTCGGCGTGCTGGCCGTCATCAGCTGCTTCATCATCTTCGGCCTGGCCGTGATGAACGACCGCAGCACCAAGAACCCCGTCCAGATGGCCACCCTGGCCTCGATCGCGGCCCAGAACGACGCCAACTCGACCCTGCGGAACGCGGAGGTCATGAAGGCGATGGGCATGTGGGGCGGCTTGCAACAGCGCTGGCGTGGTCGTCGCGACGAGCAGGTGGCCTGGCAGGCCGCCGCCAGCGACGCCGGCGGCGCGGTGATGTCGGGCATCAAGGTGTTCCGCCAGGTGGTCCAGACCTTGATCCTCGGCGGCGGCGCCTATCTGGCCATCCAGGGCAAGATTTCGGCCGGTTCGATGATCGCCGGCTCGATCCTGGTCGGCCGCGCCCTGGCGCCGATCGAAGGCGCCGTTGGCCAGTGGAAGAGCCTGCTGGGCGCCCGCAGTTCGTGGGACCGCCTGCAGACCATGCTCCGTGAAGAGAAGAACACCGAAGACCACATGGCGCTGCCCGATCCGCGCGGCGTGCTGTCGGCGGAAGCCGCCACGATCGTCCCCCCGGGCGCTCAGCAGCCGACCATGCGTCAGGCCAGCTTCCGCGTCGAAGCGGGCACGTCCGTGGCCATCGTCGGCCCGAGCGCGGCCGGCAAGTCGTCGCTGCTGCGCGGGATCGTCGGCGTCTGGCCGTGCACGGCGGGCGTGATCCGTCTGGACGGCTACGACCTCAAGCAGTGGGACCCCGAAAAGCTCGGGCGCCACATCGGTTACCTGCCGCAGGACATCGAGCTGTTCTCCGGAACCGTGGCCCAGAACATCGCCCGCTTCACGCAATACGAGTCCCAGGAAGTCATCGACGCGGCCGTCCTGGCTGGCGTGCACGACATGATCCAGAGCCTGCCGGGGGGTTACGACACCCCGATCGGCGAGGGCGGCGCCTCGCTCTCGGGCGGTCAGCGTCAGCGCCTGGCGCTGGCCCGCTCGGTCTTCCGGATGCCGGCCCTGCTGGTGCTGGACGAGCCGAACGCCAGCCTCGACCAACACGGCGAAGTCGCCCTGATGGAAGCCATGCAACGCCTGAAGGCCGCCAAGCGCACGGTGATCTTCGCCACGCACAAGCTGAATATCCTGGGCCAGGCCGACTACATCATGGTCATCAACCAGGGCGTCATCGCCGACTTCGGCGAACGCGACGTCATGCTGGCCAAGCTGACCGGCGCCGCGCCGCCGAGCCCGCCGCAGGCCCCGACCCCGGCGCCGATCCGCGCCAACTAATCCGTCCGTACGTACCCTTATCCAGAGGCCGCTCCTCAAGGCGCGCCCATAGGCTGAAAACCAGATGAAGCCCCCCAAGATCCAACGTCCGACGGACAATTTCAAAACCGTGGCCCGTATCGGCTACGCGGTCATCGCCTTCACCTTCGTCGGCCTGTTGGGCTGGGCGGCGATCGCGCCGCTGGACAGCGCCGTGGTCGCGACCGGCGTGATCTCGGCCGAAGGCAACCGCAAGACCATCCAGCACCTGGAAGGCGGCATGCTCCGCAAGATTCTCGTGCACGAAGGCGAGAAGGTGAAGGCCGGCCAGATCCTGTTCGAGCTGGACCCCACCCAGGCCAACGCCGCGGCCGGCATCACCAAGAACCAGTTCGTGGCCATGAAGGCCATGGAGGCCCGCCTGATCGCCGAGCGCGACCAGCGCGCGTCGATCAGCTTCCCGGCCGATCTGCTCAGCCAGCGCGCTGACCCGATGGTCGCCCGCGCCATCGCCGACGAAGAAGCTCAATTCATCGAGCGCCGCCAGACGGTCTCGGGTCAGGTCGACCTGATGAACGCCCAGCGCGATCAGTATCAGAGCGAGATCAGCGGCATCGATCGCCAGACCCAAGGCCTCAAGGAGCAGCTGGGCTTCATCGAGGACGAGCTGGGCGATCTGCGCAAGATCTATGACAAGGGCCTGGTGCCCCGGCCGCGCCTACTGGCGCTGGAGCGCGAACAGGCTTCGCTGTCGGGCTCGATCGGCCGTCTGACCGCCGACCGCGCCAAGGCCACGCAGGGCATGGGCGAAACCCAGCTGAAGATCCGTCAGATCAAGCAGCAGTTCTTCCAGGAAGTCAGCCAGAGCATCAGCGAAACGCGGGTGAAGCTGGCGGAAGTGACCGAGCGTGAAGTCGTGGCCTCGGACGCCCAGCGTCGGATCAACGTCGTCTCGCCGGTCAACGGCACCGCCCAGAACCTGCGCTTCTTCACCGAAGGCGCCGTGGTGCGTCCGGCCGAGCCCATGGTCGATATCGCGCCCGATGACGAAGCCTTCGTGATCCAGGCGCACTTCGCCCCGACCGACGTCGACAATGTCCATGCGGGCATGGTCACCGAGGTTCGCCTGCCGGCGTTCCACTCGCGGAAAATCCCGATCCTGAACGGCAAGATCGAGTCGATCTCGCGCGACCGTCTGAGCGATCCCGAGGGCAAGACGGTGTACTTCCTCGGCATCGTGCGGGTCGATATCAAGCAGCTGCCGAAGGAATTCCGCAACAAGGTCAGCGCCGGCATGCCGGCTCAGGTGGTCGTGCCGACCGGCGAGCGGACGGTGCTGCAGTATCTGTTCTCGCCGCTGCGCGACACGCTGCGCACCACCATGCGCGAGGAGTAGGGCGGGATTTCAACAGCCTGATTTCCCACACTTTTGGAAAGCGGCGTAAGGTCGCTTTCCAATCGCCTCCAATAGTGTAGTCAGACACCTTCATTCTTACTGGAGTCGATAGTGGCGAAGACGGCTTTGATCACCGGCATCACCGGCCAGGACGGGGCGTATCTCGCCAAACTTCTCCTGGAGAAGGGCTACACAGTCCACGGCATGTTGCGTCGCTCGGCCTCGGCCGACGTGATCGGCGACCGCCTGCGCTGGATCGGCGTCTATGACGACGTGCAGCTGGAACTGGGCGACCTGCTGGATTCCGGTGGCCTGTCGCGCCTGATGCGTCGCCTGCAGCCCGACGAGGTCTATAACCTGGCCGCCCAGAGCTTCGTGGGCGCCTCGTGGGACCAGCCGAACCTGACGGGTCAGGTCACCGGCATCGGGACCACCAACATGCTGGAAGCCGTGCGCCTGGAGTGCCCGCAGGCCCGTTTCTACCAGGCTTCGTCGTCGGAGATGTACGGCCTGGTGCAGCACCCGGTGCAGTCGGAAAAGACCCCGTTCTATCCGCGCTCGCCCTACGCCGTGGCCAAGATGTACGCCCACTGGATGACGGTGAACTACCGCGAGAGCTTCGGCCTGCATGCCTCGGCGGGTATCCTGTTCAACCACGAGAGCCCGCTGCGCGGCATCGAGTTCGTGACCCGCAAGGTCACCGACGCCGTGGCGGCCATCAAGCTGGGCCAGCAGAAGACCGTCGACCTGGGCAACCTGGACGCCAAGCGCGACTGGGGCCACGCCCAGGACTATGTCGAGGCCATGTGGCTGATGCTGCAGCAGGAAGTCCCGGACGACTACGTGGTCGCCACCGGCAAGACCTGGACCGTCCGCGAGATGTGCGACGTGGCCTTCTCGACCGTCGGCCTGAACTACCAGGACCACATCACCATCAATCCGAAGTTCCTGCGCCCCGCCGAGGTCGACCTGCTGCTGGGTGACCCGACCAAGGCCAAGGAGAAGCTGGGCTGGGAGCCCAAGATCTCCATGCAGGACCTGATCGCCGAGATGGTGGAAGCCGACATCGTCCGCCGGTCCAAGAACTGATGGCAGCCGGCGTCGTCATCATCGGCGGCGGCGGCCACGCCAAGGTGGTCATCGAAAGCCTGCGCGCTTCTGGCAAGACCGTGGCGGTGATCGTCGACGCCGATCCGACGCCGCGCGAGGTGCTGGGCGTTCCCGTGATCGGCGACGACGCGGCGCTGGCCGACCTGAAAGGGCAGGGGTTCAGCGAACTGTTCGTGGCGCTGGGTTCCAACCGTCTGCGCCAGAAGCTGGGCGACAAGGCTAGCGCGCTGGGCTTCACCCTGATCAACGCCATCCATCCCTCGGCCGTGATCTCGCCGTCGGCGAAGATCGGGCAGGGCGTGGCGGTGATGGCCGGCGTGGCGATCAACGCCGACAGCCGGATCGGTGACCTGGCGATCGTCAATACGGGCGCGGTCGTCGATCACGACTGCGACCTGGGCGTGGCCTGCCACGTAGGGCCCGCCTCGGCCCTGGCCGGCGGCGTGACCGTCGGCGAACGGGCCTTCCTCGGCGTCGGCGCGCGGGCGATCCCGGGCGTGCGCATCGGGGCCGACACGATCCTCGGCGCCGGCGGCGTCGTGGTGCGTGATCTGCCGGACGCGGTCGTGGCGATCGGCGTGCCGGCCCAGATCAAAGGAGAGCGTTCGTGACCACCCTGCCGCGGATTTCCGTCGCCCAACCCAGCCTCGACGGCAATGAGCGCGCCTACGTCATGGAGTGCATGGACTCGACGTGGATCTCGTCGGCCGGCCGCTTCATCACGGATTTCGAGAAGGCCTTCGCCGACTATTGCGGCGTCAAGCACGCGATCACCTGCAACAACGGCACGACGGCGCTGCACCTGGCTTTGGTCGCCATGGGCATCGGCCCGGGCGATGAGGTGATCATCCCCAGCCTGACCTATATCGCCTCGTGTAACGCGGTGACCTATTGCGGCGGCACGGTGGTGCTGGTCGACAACGATCCGCGGACCTTCAACGTCGATCCGGCCGCGATCGAGGCCAAGATCACGCCGAGGACCAAGGCGATCATGCCGGTCCACCTGTACGGCCAGATCGCCGACATGGACCCGATCCTGGAAATCGCCAGGAAGCACAATCTGCTGGTCATCGAGGACGCGGCCGAGGCCGTGGGCGCGACCTACAAGGGCAAGATGTCGGGCTCGCTGGGCGACTGCGCGACCTTCAGCTTCTTCGGCAACAAGATCATCACCACCGGCGAAGGCGGGATGATCACCACCAACGACGACGAACTGGCCAAGACCATGCGGCTGTACCGCAGCCAGGGCATGGACCCGAACCGCCGCTACTGGTTCCCGGTCGTCGGCTTCAACTACCGCATGACCAACATCCAGGCCGCCATCGGCCTGGCCCAGCTGGAGCGGGTCGAGCACCACCTGGCCGCCCGCGAGCGGGTCGTGGCCTGGTACGAGGAGAAGCTGGCGCGCCTGGGCAACCGGGTGATCAAGCCGTACGTCGCCGACACCGGCCGTCACGTGTTCTGGATGTACACCGTGCGCCTGGGCGAGGGCCTCGCCATCTCGCGCGACGAGGTGATTCAGAAGCTGGACGCCCTGGGCGTCGAGAGCCGTCCCGTGTTCCACCCGATGCACATCATGCCGCCCTATGAGCACCTGGCGACCGGCGACCTGGCCCAGGCCGAGGCCTGCGGGGCCGACGGCCTGAACCTGCCGACCCATGCCGGCCTGACCGAGGCGGACATCGACCGGGTCGTGGCCGCCCTGGACCAGGTGCTGGTCTAGCCGATGCGCATCGTCCTGCTGTCCTCGATCGTGCCGTTCATCAACGGCGGGGCGCGCTTCATCGTCGAGTGGCTGGAGGAGAAGCTCGTCGAGGCCGGCCATGAGGTCGAGCGGTTCTACCTGCCGTTCACGGACGACCCGAACGAGATCCTGCACCAGATCGCCGCCTGGCGGCTGATGGACCTGACCCAATGGTGCGACCGGGTCATCTGCTTCAGGCCGCCAGCCTATGTGGTGGATCATCCGAACAAGGTGCTGTGGTTCATCCACCATATCCGCACCTTCTACGACCTGTGGGACACGCCCTACCGCGGCATGCCCGACGACGCCCATCACCTGGCGATCCGCGACAACCTGCGGGCCTTGGACACCCAGGCGATCAGCGAAGCACGGGCGGTGTTCACCAACTCCCAGGTGGTCGCCGACCGCCTCAAGACGTTCAACGGCCTGGACTCCACCCCGCTGTATCCGCCGATCTACCAGCCCGAGCGCTTCAGCCACACCGGCTATGGCGACGAGATCGTCGCCATCTCGCGCCTGGAGCCGCACAAGCGCCAGGCGCTGATGATCGAGGCCATGCAGCATGTGAAGACCGGCGTGAAGCTGCGCTTGGCCGGCACCGCGTCCAGTCCGGAGTACGGCCGCCAACTGCTCCAGCGCGTCAACGAGCTGGGCCTACAAGATCGCGTCATCCTCGAGGATCGCTGGATCACCGAGGACGAGAAGGCGGAAATGCTGAAAGAGGCGCTGGCGATCGCCTACCTGCCCAAGGACGAGGACAGCTACGGCTATCCCTCGCTGGAAGGCGCCCATGCCAGAAAGCCGATCATCACCACCACCGACAGCGGCGGCGTGCTGGAGCTGGTCGAGCACGGCCGCAACGGCCTGATCAGCGAGCCCGACCCCCGCGCCCTGGCCCAGCAGTTCGACCGCCTGCATGCCGATAAGCAGGCCGTGGCCAAGATGGGAACCGCCTCGCTGAACCGCCTGGCCGAGATGAAGATCGACTGGAGCACCGTGGTGGAGAGGCTCACCGCATGAAGGTGCTCCCATGAAAGTGTTGGTCGTCAACAACGCCGCCCCGTTCCAGCGCGGGGGCGCGGAAGAGCTGGCCGACCACCTGGTCCGCCGCCTGAACGCCACGCCCGGCGTCCAGTCCGAGCTGGTCCGCGTTCCGTTCACCTGGGAGCCCGCCGAGCGGCTGATCGAGGAGATGCTGATCTCCAAGGGCATGCGGCTGTACAATGTCGATCGCGTGATCGGCCTGAAGTTCCCGGCCTACCTGATCCCGCACCAGGACAAGGTCCTGTGGCTGCTGCATCAGTTCCGCCAGGCCTACGACCTGTCGGAAGCCGGCCAGAGCCATCTCGATTTCGACGACACGGGCAGGGCGGTGAAGGCGGCGATCCGCGAGGCCGACAACGCCTGCTTCGCCCAGTGCCGCAAGATCTTCTGCAACTCGCCGGTCACCCAGAACCGGCTGGCCAAGTTCAACGGCGTGCCCAGCGAGGTGCTGTATCCGCCGCTCAACGATGGCGAGCTGTTCACCGGCGGCGACTATGGCGACTACATCTTCGCCGGCGGCCGGGTGGCGGCGGGCAAGCGTCAGCACCTGCTGATCGAGGCCCTGGCCCTGCTGCCGAACGGTCCTCGCCTGGTCATCGCCGGTCCGCCCGAGAACCAGGCCTATGCCGACCGCCTGACCAAGCTGGTCGAGGACCTGGACCTGAAGGACCGCGTGTCCTTGCGCTTCGGTTTCCACCCGCGCGCGGACATCGCGCGCTGGGCCAACGACGCCCTGGCCTGCGCCTACCTGCCCTTCGACGAAGACAGCGTCGGCTACGTGACCATGGAAGCCTTCGCCTCGGGCAAGGCCGTGCTGACCGTCACGGACTCCGGCGGTCTTCTGGAGATTGTCAGCGAGGCCACCGGCGCTGTCGCCGAGCCGACGCCTCAGGCCCTGGCCCAGGCGCTGGATCGCATGACGTCGGACAAGGTTCGGGCTAAGTCTCTAGGGAGCGCCGCGCGCGATCTCTGGCGCGATAAGAATGTCACATGGGAGGAGACGGTTCGCCGTCTTCTTGATTAAGCCACAAATTTTGGGTTGAAGGCCGGGTTACGGTGAGTTCCGCCCAAGTCTAGGAAACGCGAGTGCTGTCGAAAGTCCTGTCCGTTCGTTCGTCCGTCATTGCCCTGGCTATCGCCATGGCCGTGAGCGGCCGCGCCGAACTCGCCCACGCCGAGACCCTGGCCGACGCGATCACCTCCGCCTACGCCAGCAATCCGAACATCCAAGCCCAACGCGCCGCCATGCGCGCCCTCGACGAGAACTACACCCAGGCTCGGGCGGCCTATGGCCTGCAGGCCAGCGCGTCGGTGTCGGAGACCTACTACTGGTTCAAGAACGTGCAGCGGGATAGCGGCTTCCAGGCCACCACTCCATCCAGCCAGCTGAGCCTGAGCCAGGCGCTGTACACCAACGGCCGCTACGCCGCCCGCCTGGCCGGGGTCGAGGCCCAGATCAAGGGCGCTCGCGAGAACCTGCGCCGCATCGAGATGGACCTGCTGGTCCGTGTGACCAATGCGTACGTCTCCGTGCGCCGCGATCGCGAGGTCCTGCGCATTGCCCTGGGCGGCGAAGCCTGGCTACGCAAGCAGCTGCAGGACACCGAAGACAAGTATAGCGTCCGTCAGGTCACGCTGACCGACGTGCAGCAGGCCAAGGCCCGTCTGGCCGGAGCTTCCACCCAGGTCGCCAACGCCCAGGCCCAGCTCAATGTCACGGCTGCGTCCTACGCCTCGCTTATCGGTCACATGCCCGAGACCCTGGAGCCCGAGCCCGATATCGACGGCCTGCCCGCCAATCTGGATGAGGCGTTCAATCAGGCCGAGCAGTCCAGCCCAACCCTGCTGGCGGCCGCATACGCCGAGAAGGCCTCGCGCGAGGGCGTCGCCGAAGCTCGCGCACAGCGCCTCTTCACGGTCAGCGCGCGAGCCGACTACCGCAACGCGTCAGGCGTGCCTTACAGCGGCGCGTCAGCCGCGCGTGAAGACACGCTCAGCGCCGGCGTTACGTTGAGCCAGCCGTTGTTCTCCTCCGGCCAGCTGAATTCCTCGGTCCGTCAGTCGATCGAGGAAAACAACCGCGACAAGCTGCTGATCGACGATGCGCGCCGCAACACGGTCTTCGCCGTCTCGCAGTACTGGGACAGCCTGGTCGCCGCCCGCAAGTCGCTGGTGACGCAGGAAGAAGAAATGAAGGCCGACACGATCGCCTTCTACGGCGTGCGCGAGGAAGAGCGCTTCGCCCTGCGCAGCACCATCGAGGTGCTGAACGCTCAGGCCGAACTGCAGAACGCCCAGATCGGCTTTGTCCGCGGTCGCGCCAACGAATATGTCGGCCGCGTGCAACTGCTGGCCCAAGTCGGCACGCTGGAGGTCGGCAATCTGGCGCCGGGCATCCAGCCTTACGATCCCGAGCGTAACTTCAAGAAGGTCCGCTACAAGGGCATGTTGCCGACGGACCTGATCGTCCAGACCTTCGACAGGATCGCCCTGCCGATGGAGCCGAAGAAGCCGAAGGCCGGCGACACCACGCCGATCCGGCCGCCGTCCAGCGATCTGCCGGCCGCGCCGGTCGCCGCCGACAAGGTCGAGCCGCCGAAGTCGATCAACGACCTGCCGTCGCTCAACGAGGACGCGCCGGTCAAGACCGCGCCGAAGAGCTAAGCTTGCAAAGCTAGGGAAGCGGCAGCAGCCCCCGGGTCATCGCCAGCCAGGCGTCACGGTCGAACGAGACGTGCCCATTGTGCGCCGTGGCCGCCGCCAGTTCGGCGCGCCAGGCCTGGTCGGTGATCATCCGCGCCAGCTTGGCGGCGGCGTCGTCGACATCGGCGTCGGCCCAGCGCCCGGCGCGGTAGATCACGCCGTCGCCCTCGACCGGGATCATGGTGTAGTCGACCAGCCGGCTCGAGGCAGGGTCCATGAACTCGACGTTCGACGACCAGCCGGTCGCCAGGGTGGGCTTGCCCAGCCAGATGGCCTCGGCCAGCAACAGGCCGTAGCCTTCCGAGCGGTGCAGCGACAGTACGATGTCGCTGCTGGCGGTCAGGCGCGCCATATCCTCGGCCGACAGGTTCTCGGTCATCAGCCGGATCGTCGGATCGGCGGCGACGTCGTCCTGCAGCGCCTGGAAGGTCTCGGGATAAAGGTCCGCGCCTACGATCTTGCAGAGCAGCAGGGCCTCGCCGGTTCCCGCCTTCTGGAACGCCCGCAGGGCGGCGTAGGGGTTCTTGCGCTGGGCCGTCGAGCGCAGGTCGAAGGCCATCAGCACCACGACCTTGTCGCCTGGCAGGCCGAAGCGAGCGCGGTCGGGCGCAGGGCGCGGATTTAGGTAGAGCGGGTACGGAGCCGAGGAGACCTTCACCCGGGCCGGGGCGATCTTGCGGATGGCGTCGGCGGCGAAGGCCGAGGGCGTCCACACCTCATCGACCAGGTCGAAGGCTGGGGCCCAGTCGGCGGGCGCGTCCTCCAACTCCCAGGCCCAGTAGCCGATATGGCGGCGGCCTGCGAGCGGATAGCCGCCGGTGTCGCGGGCCCAGCGCAGCAGTTCCGGCGGGTTGATGTGCGAGATCACCACGCCGCGCTCGGTCTCGGCGGGCGGCGGGAACACGGCGGACAGTTCGACTGGAAAGCCGACATCGGGCGACAGATCGATAGCGCGGACAGGCAAGCCGGCGTCGGCCAGGCCCCTGGCCAGCATCCGTGCGCCCTCGCCAAGGCCATGCACCGCCCCATGGAAGCCCACGAGGGTCACCGGCAGGGCAGGTGGCAGGTTGCGCCGCCGAGCCCGTCGTCGCGCGCGCGCTTGCGCGCTGCGCTCTGCTCGAGCTTGAGCGGCGGCGTCGAGGGTTTCTTTCGCCGACAGATATAGCCCCTGTGGGGCGCTCGCTGTCAGGTGCGCCGCGCGGCGCATGGGCGCCGGCAGGCGTCGCCAGAGGGAAAGAAGACTGGATTTCATCGACAAGGGTGTTGCAACGTCCGATGCAGAGGTAGGAACCTATAGCGACTTCTGGTGTCCGCGGACCACGACGAAAGGCTGCGCCTGGCAGCCAGGACGCTAAAACAGCATCAACCGAACCATCCAACAGCGGTGTGGGGGACTTGTGTCGACTGAGTGGAATGCGGGCTACGTCACGGACGTGAACTACACCTTCGGCTACTACGGCGAGTTGAATCCGCTGCGTTGCCGTCTTCCGTTGCTGATGGGCGGTCGCCATGCGCCGAAGATCGAAAACGCCTGTGAGCTGGGCTTCGGCCAAGGACTCTCGGTGTCGATCCACGCCGCCGCTCAGCCGGGGATCAATTGGTACGGCACGGATTTCAATCCTTCCCAGGCGGCGTTCGCTTCGGAAATGGTCCGTCTTTCGGGCGCCGAAGCGAAACTGTACGACGAGGCCTTCTCCGAGTTCTGCAGTCGCTCGGACCTGCCGGATTTCGACTTCATCTGCCTGCACGGCATCTGGACCTGGATCTCGCACAGCAATCGCGGCGTCCTCGTCGACTTCATCCGTCGCAAATTGCGTCCGGGTGGCGTGCTGTACATTTCGTACAACACGCTTCCGGGCTGGTCGGCCGCAGCGCCGCTGCGTCACCTGATGAAACGGCATGCCGAGGTGATGGGCGCTCCGGGGCAAGGGGTCATCAGTCAGGTCGACGCGGCCCTGGGCTTCATCGACCAGTTCCTGGCGCTGGAGCCTGCCTATGCCAAGGTCAACCCTGGCCTTGTCGAGCGAATGAAGCTCATCAAGGGGCAGGACCGGCAGTATCTCGCGCATGAGTACATGAACCGGGATTGGCACCCGATGTACTTCTCCGAAATCGAAAACTGGCTCACCGACGCCAAGGTCAGCTTCGCCAGTTCCGCCCATACGCTCGACAATCTCCTCGAGCTGAACATGACGCCCGCACAGATGGAGTTCATGCGCAGCGTTCCGGACGCCTCGTTGCGCGAGACGGTGCGGGACTACTGCATGAACCAGCAGTTCCGGCGCGACTACTGGATCCGTGGCTCCCGCGCCCTGGTCGGTCATGAACAGCTGGCGGCGTTGCGCGAAGAGCGCGTCGTTCTCGTGACGGCCAAGGTCGACCTGCCCACGAAGGCGCGCGGCGCCTTGGGCGAGGCCGGAATGCTGGATAATATCTATCAGCCGATCTACGAACTGCTGCTGGACCACAAGCCGCACACGATCCTCGAGCTGGAAACCCACCTCGCCGGCAAGGGCATTGGTTTTCCCCAGTTGAACTCCGCCTTGACCATCCTGTTCGGCTTGGGTGTCATCCAGCCGGCGGCGCCGGCGCAGGACGTCAGCAAGGCCAAGCCGCGTTGCCTGGCGCTGAACAAGGCTATCGCGCGTCGCTCTCTGTCCACGGGCGACATCGGCTACTTCGCTTCTCCCGTCACGGGGGCGGGTGTCTCGGCGCCGCGCTTCGCCCAGCTCTTCTGGCTCAGCAAACAGAATGGCGGCAAGACGGCGGCGGATTGGGCCGGCTTCGCCTGGTCGGTGCTTCAGAGCCAGAACCAGAGCATCCTCAAGGACGGCAGCGCCCTGCAAGGCGAAGACAACCTGGCGGAGCTGAAATCCCAGGCGGAGGAGTGGGGCGCCAAGACCCTGCCGATCTGGACGGCGCTGGGCCTCTAATCTGGACACGTTTGACGATAGAGTTGGCGCGATCCGCGCCAGCTCTATCGCCCGATGTCGTGTGGCGCTTCGCCCAACTGGAGAGTGATCGTCAAATCTACACGCCCATTTTTGCGTAATCAGGCATTTGGTAAGTGCAGTTTTATCCGCCTCTTAAGGTGCGATCGAAAAGGTAATGTTTAAGGCTCTCCGCTGGATTAGAGCAGGGGCGGGTAATCCTTCTTCGGAGAACTCTCTGAATTGAAGGCTGTGTCGCGCCTTTGTTTCAGCGCTATGCCTTGCCTTCGATATTGTGTGATCCGCCGCGAGAATCTGGGCGAAGCTCCACAATATCGGAAGTTGCAACCCGAAATCACGACGAAATGTCGGATTCTCGTAGCAGGCGGGTTGCGAAGCCCCGGCGGTTAAGATATAAAGATCATGTCTACCCACAAGACTTCCCATTAGACCCGTCGGAGACCGAGTCTCCGGCGGGTCTTATGCATTCGGGGTCTGTTTTGGGCGTCGTGGCGAAAAACGCCGCGCCGGGGCGGGCGTTCCTCCAGTCAAGCTGACTAGATGCGATCTTCCGGCGGCGCGCCGGTCGGGCGGTACAGGTGCGGGCCGTGGACGACCGGCTGGCGCTCCAGGATCTGGCGGACCTTGCGCACGGCCATCGAGGCGCGGCTGCGGCGCTGACGCCAGAGCAGCAGGGTCATGGCCCCCAGGGTGGCGGTCAGGAAGGGCGCGGGGCCCAGCAGCCAGACCGCCGCCGCCAGCGCGAAATAGTAGGCGCGGACGCCGGCGTTGAACGCCGACAGGGCGGGATTGAGGATGCCGCCGGCGGCCTCGGCGTATTCGGCCAGCACGGCGGGCGGCGCCCACATTGGCGCGGCCCCGATCGCGGCCAGGCAGTAGTTCATTTGACGGATCGACCAGATGAAGTCGAGCAGGCCGCGCGCCAGGGCCACCAGCACCAAACCGAGCTTGATCTGGAACATCACCGGCGTGGTCTTGGCCAGCACGGCCAGGCCCTCGACGCTCTTCCAGGCGTTGTCGCCGCCGAACAGCACCCCGGCCGCCGCGGCGATCAGGATCAGGTTCGACGAGGCGAAGAAGCTGGCCGAGTTGATCGCATGGCCCAGCAGCTGGCCGTCCAGCAGAGCGATCTCGCGCACCGCCATCTCCTGCATCCACCGGCGGCGGATGACGGTCATGTCGGTGTTGAGCACGCCGCCGCCTTCGCCCAGGCTCTTGAGCATGGGCTCGTACAGCAGCCAGCAGAACGCGAAGACCGTGACGGCGAAGAGGTCGAAGAGCTGGGCAGGCGACATGGGCGAACTCTAGACGGGCGCGGAGAGTCGGAAAACCAGGTTCAGTCTTCGTGGATCAGGCTGTGCTTGCTGGTGTCCTTCAGGACGATCGAGCAGATGAGGCCGACCGTCATCACCGCGGCGACGTAGAGGTAGAAGGTGCTCTCCATCTTCTCGTGCTTGAAGGCCAGGGCGACCACCTCGGCGGTGCCGCCGAACAGCACATTGGCCAGGGCGTAGGGGAGGGCCACGCCCAAAGCGCGGACCTCGGCCGGGAACATCTCGGCCTTCACCACGGCGCTGATCGAGGTGTAGCAGGACTGGAAGGCCATGCCGGCCAGGATCAGCAGCAGGGCGCTCGACACCGAGGTCGCGTGGCTGATGCCGGTCATGATCGGCCAGATCGTCAGGGCCCCGCCGCCGAAGGCCAGGATCAGCATCGGCTTGCGGCCGAACTTGTCCGACAGCCAGCCGGCCAGGGGCTGGGCCAGCATGAAGCCGATCATGGAGAGGGCGCTGATTTCCGAGGCCTGGCCCTTGTTGAAGCCCGCCGTGTTGACCAGGAACTTCTGCATGTAGGTCGTGTAGACATAGAAGGTCAGCGAGCCGCCGGCCGTCAGGCCCATGATCAGCAGGCTCTCGCGCGGATGGCGGCGGACCAGCGGCACGATCAGCGACACGAAGAACAGCGCCAGGAACAGCGCGCCCAGGTACTGGCCCGGCTTGGCCAGCGGTCCGGTGGTGACGCCCATCACGCCGGCGATCAGCGTCAGCACCAGGAAGACGGCGGCGCTGGCTGCCTGGCCGCGCGACAGGGTCTCGCGCTGGGCGGGCTTCTTGAAGGCGATGCTTTCTTCCAGTCCCCGGCGGATCCAGAACACCACCACGGCCAGCACCGCGCCGATGACGAACGGGATGCGCCAGCCCCAGGCCTTCAGCTGGTCCTCGCCCAGGGTCCGTTGCAGCACGATCAGCACGCCCAGCGCGATCAGCTGGCCGGCGATCAGGGTCACATAGTGGAAGCTGGACCAGAAGCCGCGCCGGGCCTTGCCGGCCATCTCGCTCATATAGGTGGCGCTGGCGCCGTACTCGCCGCCGACCGACAGGCCTTGCAGCACGCGGGCCAGCAACAGGGTGGCGGGGGCCAGAAGGCCGATGGTCTTGAAGTCGGGGGTGACGGCGATGATCAGCGCGCCGCCGCACATCAGGGCCACCGAGGCCGACAAGGCGGCGCGGCGGCCAGCATGGTCGGCGTACATCCCCATCAGCCAGGCGCCGATCGGCCGGGCCACGAAACCCAGGAAGAACACCGCCGCCGCCTGCAGCAGCTGCACGGTCTGGTCGCCCTTGGGAAAGAAGGCCGGGGCGAAATAGAGGGTGAAGGCGGCGTAGGCGAACCAGTCGTACCATTCGACCAGATTGCCGGCCGAGCCGCCCAGGATGGCCTTGGCGCGGGCCATGGGCGACAGGCGCGCCCCTTCACCCGCAACGGTGGCCGGTTCGGCGGTCGCCGTCATGCTGATCTCCCCTCCCGTTCGGAAGGGGAGATTAGGCGAACGCCGATCTAGGACAAGCGCCCTAAATTCGGCCGAGCAGGACCAGGATGATCAGGATGACCAGGATGAGGCCAAGGCCGCCGCTGGGGAAATAGCCCCACGAGCGGCTGTGGCCCCAGGTCGGCAGCGCGCCGATGAGGGCCAGGATCAGGATGATGATGAGGATCGTGCCGAGCATGGTCCGAAGTTCCCTCCAATCCGCGTCAGCCACCGTGGCGACGCTAGGTCAGGACTTCGAAATTCGCGGCCTCGCTTGTCGGTTCCGCGCGGTTTGGTTCCCAAAAATCGTACGGAATCCGCGCCCTAGGCGAGGGTGTCCTCGGCCTTGCGCTGGCGGATGGCCCACAGCGCGCCGATCACCGCGCCCTTGACGCGCGGCAGCAGCGCCAGGGTCAGGGCAGCGATCGAGACCAGGGTCAGGGGCGCGACGATCCAGGGCGAGGCTTCCCAGATCCACGGGAAGAACAGCAGCGGCGCGACGATGAAGTGGCCGACCAGCAGGATCGTGAAATAGGCCGGGCCGTCGTCAGCCGGATAGCTGGCCAGCTCGTGGCCGCACGCTTCGCACACCGGCTCCACCTTCAGGTAGCTGCGGTACAGCCGACATTCGCCGCAGTTGGGGCAGCGGTGCTTCAGACCACGGGCGAGACCGGTGAGCATGGGCGAGGCGGAGGGCTGGAACTCTGACATGCCGCTCATATGCGCTTTCGGGTGGGACTGGAAAAGGGCGACCAGCTGACGCACGGCGACGTTATGTCCAAGCTTGTCGAAAGGTCTTGTAGATTTTTGCGGTGAGTAGAACGCAGATCGTTCTGAATTTGATCTCGATCAAACGGTGCAAACGATATCCGAAGCCAGCGCAAGACTGATCTTGGTGAACGATCGTTATTTCGAAAACCGTGTTCTGGGACCTTGAGTCCTTGATCGGAGGTTTCTGGAACAGTTGTCACGGGGCGACGTTGATCGTCTGGATTGCAGACGAGGCGCGCCATGACGACTGAACGCTCCACCGAGCCTGGCCCCGGCCAGGAAACGCCGCCGCGCAAGGGCGAGGGCGCCTCCAAGGCCGAGCACGCCGTCCGTCACGCGCCGGACAGCGCCGTCGCCCCGCATGAGAAGCGGGCGATCGGCGCTGAGACCTCGCGCGAGGAAGACGCGTAAGGCTAGGGCTTAGTGCTTGGCGTCGCGGGCGGCGCCGGCGACAGCCTTGCCGGCCGACGAGACGTCACGGCCAGCGCCTTCGATGGTGTTGCAGGCCGAGACCAGCAGGGCGGCGGCCGCGGCGGCCAGGACGACGATCTTACGCATGAAGGAAGGCTCCGTTAGAGAGCGTGATAGCCGAAAGTGGTCGCCGGTTTCGGCGGCCATCACGCGTAGGCAAGGAATGAGAGCCTGTCTTTGGACAGGCTCTAAGGCGGCGGGACCTTAGCCATGGCGCGGGGGGGGCGCCGGGCTTCAAGAGCCCGGCGCGGCTTGGGCTACCGAACCCGGCGGACCGAGCTGAAGCGGTCGTTCTGCTTCTTGGGCAGGCTGGGCGTATCGTAGTCGTAGCGCCAGCACTTGCCCTGATAGTAGGCGTGCTCGCAGAACTCCCAGGCCCCGCGCGAAATGCGCATCGACGAGACGCGGTCGTTGAAGCCGAGGCGCGTCAGGTCCGGCGTGTCGCCGCGCAGCGGGCGGGCTTCGCCGCGGAAGCCGTCGTGCTCGAACAGCACGACCTCGCCGCCGGGACCCCAGCGGCCATCGCGCCGGTCGTCACGGCGATCGTCGCGCCGATCATCACGTCGGTCATCCCGGTGATCATAGCGGTCGTCGCGACCTTGGTAGCGGTCCTGGGCGACCGCCGAGGTGGTCACGAGGGCGATGGCCCCGCAGACGATCAGGAAAGCGATCTTGCGCATGGCGGCGTTCTCCTAGCGGACGCGACGGATCGAGCTGATCGCGTCGTTCCATTCACGGGGCAGGACGGCCTGGTCGGCGTCCAGGCGGCTGCAGCGGCCCTGATAGTTGGCGTGCTCGCAGATCTCCCAGCGACCGCCGGTGCGGCCGATCTGGATCGACGAGGCCCGGTCGTTGAACTTCACGGCGCCCAGGTCGGGCATGTCGCCGTTCACTTCGAACGCGCGGCCCTGGTACTGCGGGTCCTCGAACAACACGACGCCGTCACGGCCGCCGCCCGGACGACCGCCGCCGCCGTTGTTGTTGCCGCCATTGTTCCAGCCGCCGCCATTGTTGCCGCCGCCGTTATTCCAACCGCCGCCGCCACCGCCGTTCCAGTTGCCGTTGTTCCAGCCGCCGTTGCCGTTGCCCGCCAGGCTCTGGCAGATCAGCTTGCCGTCGCCATTGGCCATGCCCTGGCTGTTGCAGTCACGGACATAGGCGCTGACCCAGGCCCAGCCGCCGCGGCTGGTCTTGCAGCGCGCGTGGACCTCGCCGTTGAAGGCGGTGATCTCGCGGCACGACTGGAAATAGGAACCGCGCGGCGGCTCCTGATAGGCGCCGTTCCAGTTCGGCGCCTGGGCCGAGGCCGCGCCGGCCAGGGTCAGTGCGGACAGAGCCGCCAGAGCGAAGGTCTTGTGCATGTCGTTTCCCCACCGAGAAGCTTCGTTGTGAAGCCAGATAGCCGCTCCGCAACTGAACGGCGCCTGAACAGCCTAGCTCGGAAAATTAACGATCAATCGGGCGGTAGTCGACCTTGACGTGTGGTTTCAGCTGCGCCTCGGTGAACCAGACGGGCTTGGTCTTCATGGCCACGAACAGCGGCGTCTGGTCGGCATAGTGGGGCGACTGGGCGTCCAGGGTGGCCGAGCCGAACTGGTGGATGCTCTCCGAATGGAGCTGGCCGGCTTTGTCCCAGGTCACGAACATGATGAAGGTGTCGCCGCCGTCGGCCGTGGTCGTGCCGTCCTTCTCGAGCTTGCCCCAGACCGAGCGATAGGTGTCGGCCGCACCGTCAATGGCCAGGTTGACCGTCCCGCGCCGGATGCGATTGACCTCGCCCCACTCGGGGTCCAGGCGGCCGAAGTGGGTCTTCAGCAGCTTGATGGTCGCCTGCAGGCTGTCGATCGGCGTCGGGGCCGGATCGCCGTTGCTGCGGGCGAACAGGATCGGCTGGGTCATCAGCGCCGCCAGGGCCGCGCCGCGATTGTGGACATCGGCCTTCTTGTCCCAGGCGCGCAGGATGGCTTGCGCCTTGGCCAGATCGGCGTCGCCCTTCGGATCGATGGCGGTCACCTCGCGGACCATCTCCATCACCGACGAGCGGTCGCTGAAGGCGATGTCGAACTTGTGGGCCCGGAAGCTCGCGTCGGTGATCGCATGGTCGGTCCCGAAGGTCTCCAGCGCCCGCCAGGCGCGGTTGGTCATGTTGGTCTGCAGGCCCATCGAGGCAGGGAAATCCTCGGGCTTGAGGTTGTCGGCATCCTCGCTGGCTCGGAACGGGGTGTTGTTCGAGTTGAACACCAGGCCCGACTTCGGATTCCACAGCTTCGGGATCTGATCGACGGGCCGGTAGCCCTGCCAGATCAGGTCCGAGCGGTCGCCGGGCAGTATGCCCTTCCAGTCGGCGTCGACGGTGCGGTTCGGATACTGGCCGTTGTGCACGAAGCCGATGTTCCCGGCTTTGTCGGCATAGATGTAGTTCAGGCTGGGGATGGCGTGGGTGGCGATGGCGGCGCGCCATTCCTCGACGGTCCGGGCCTTGTTCAGTCGCCAGTACTGCAACGGCTGGCGCCACTCGCCCATGCCGGCGTAGCGGATGGCGAAGACGCCGTGATCGGTCTCCAGCACCGGCCCATGGACCGAGCGCAGCACGGCCTTCTTCACCGGCAGCACGATGGGGCCCAGCAGCTTCACGCGCAGGGTGACATAGCGCTTGTCGAAGTCCTTCCACTGGCCGTCCAGCCTGTACTGGTTCTTGTTCGCCGGGTTGATGGTCAGGCGGTAGATGTCCACCAGGTCGGGCTTGGACACGGTGTTGGCCCAACCCAGGTCGGCGTTGTGGCCGTGCAGCATGAACGGCGCGCCGGGGAAGAAGCCGCCGGCCACGTGCCAGCCTTGCCCACTCTCGACCACGGCCTCGTACCAGGCGACCGGGCCGGTATAGGGCTGGTGCGAATTGACGAGCAGGCGCGTGGCGCCATCGGCGCTACGGGCGGGCGCGGTGGCCAGGCCGTTGGAGCCCTTGGCCGGCGGCGGCGGGGCGCCGGGTGAGGTCAGGTGCTTCAGCTCCCCGTCCAGGCCGTAGAAGAACGGCTGCTTGAAGACGAAACCGGCCTCGATGTCGTGTCCGGTCAGGGGCAGCAGGCCCGGCTTGACCTTTTCCGGATGCTTGGCGGCATAGACGCTGACCCCGTCGGCATAGGCCTCCATCACCTTGCGCAGGTCGGCCGGCAGCTCGTTGTAGTGGGCGTTGGTCGTCGGCCAGACGTCGAGCAGGGCGGCGACATAGTCGGTCGGCGCGGCGCTCTTGCCCTTGTCGCGGGCCAGCACGCCGCGCGTGGCCAGCACCACGTCCTGCAAGGTGCCGAAGTCGTCCTCGCTCTGGGCGAAGCCCAGGCCGAAGGCGGCGTCGGCGTCGGTCTTGCCCAGCACGTGCGGCACGCCCCAATCGTCGCGGCGGATGCGGACGTCATAGGTCTTGGTCTTGGCCAGCAAGACTTCGCGAGAAGGGGCCTTGGGCAGGCTGGCCTGGTCGATGGCGATCAGCGTCACGGCCGCCAGCACCACCAGCGCCAGCAGCGCGCCGACCCCACGCAGGATCCACTTCATCCGAGCCTCCCCGACCCCATTATTCATTACCGCCGATCATGTCTGGCCGGCTTGGTCGTGCCTAGAGCCGGTTTCGACGAAAGCTGGCTGAAACGTCGCGATAACGTCGTTCGCCATCCCTAACTGCGCTGCTAGGTTCGACCTAAGCAAAGAGGGAGGCGCGCCCATGGCTCGCAAGTATCTGGTTTCGGCACTGGCGGTTCTGGCCCTGAGCATCGGCGGGGCCGCGTTCGCGGAGGTCCCGGCCAACATCACCAAGGCCCTGGCCGATCCGTCGCGCCCCGCCGCCGACACGGCCCGCGACGCCGCCCGCCATCCGGGCGAGGTCCTGGCCCTGGCCGGCGTGAAGCCGGGCGACACGGTCATCGACTACGTGATGGGCGGCGGCTATTTCACCCGCATCCTGTCGGCCGCCGTTGGGCCGAAGGGCGTGGTCTATGCCTACCAGCCGGCCGAGTTCATCAAGTTCATGGCCAAGTACGGCGAGGACCAGAAGACGGTCGCGGCGGCCCTGTCGAACGTCAAGCCGCTGAACGGCCCGATGGTCGGCCTCGACCTGCCGGACGGCGCGGACGTGGTGATCACCGTCCAGAACTACCACGACCAGCACCTGAAGCCGTTCCCGGTCGACACGGCGGCCAAGGCCAATGCCGAGATCTTCAAGTCGCTGAAGCCGGGCGGCGTCTTCCTGGTTATCGACCACGCGGCCCTGGCCGGCGCGACGACGGCCCCGGACGCCTTGCACCGCATCGACATCGGCCAGGTGAAGACCGAGGTCGAGGCCGCCGGCTTCAAGCTGGAAGCCGAGAGCCCGCTGCTGGCCGACAAGGCCGATACGCATACGGTGAGCGTGTTCGATCCCAGCATTCGCGGGAAGACTGATCAGTTCATCCTGAAGTTCAGGAAGCCGAAGTAAGGCCGACTCCGAGGGCCCGTCCTCGCCCTTCGACAGGCTCAGGGTGAGGACTTATTGTTGAGGCCGTTCAGTAGAAAACCTCACCCTGAGCTTGTCGAAGGGCGGGGTTTTCGGGCCTACGACGCCCGCGCCTCCGCGCCCACGAACACCACCTTGGCCCCCTTGTTCACGGCCGAACCCAGTTCGGCCGCGTCCCAGTTGGTCAGGCGCACGCAGCCATGCGAGGCGCGCTTGTTAACCAGCTTGGGATCGGGGGTGCCGTGGATGCCGTAGGTGTCCTTGGTCAGGTCGATCCAGGTCGAGCCGACCGGATTGTTCGGCCCGGCCTTGATGGTCAGCTTGGCCTTGGGCTTGCCGAAGGTCAGGCGTGACGGGTCGTAGGTGTAGGTGGGCCGGGGCGCCAGGGTGCGCACGGCCCACTCGCCGGTGGGCGCGGGGCGCTCGGTGCTGCCGACCGTGGCGGGGTAGACCGCCAGGATCACGCCGCCGTCGTCCCGGGCGATGACCTGGCCCAGGGCCTTGTCGATCTCGATGCTGTCGACCTTGCGGTCCAGGGTGTCGGCGCCGGCCGCCGTCACCACGATCCTCGTGCCCGCCACGCCGAAATCGACACTGGGGTTCAGGGCCTGCAACAGCGCCTCGTCCATGTGGAAGCGCTCGGCCAGCATCTCCAGCGGCGTCACGTAGTTCAGGGCCGGCAGCTTGGCCATCGCCTCGTAGTCGTCCTTGGGGATCGGCGGTGAGAACGGGCCGGCCTCGTCCTGCGGTGTGATCACGTAGTCGACCAGCACCTGGCCGGTGTCATGGGCGATCAGGCTCTCGACCAGTTCCTGGGTGATCTCGCCCTTGGCCCCCAGGCCGTTGACGCCCTGATAGGCCTGGGCGGCCAAGGTCAGGTTCGTCCCATCGCGGCCGTCGATGACGCCGGGCGAGAAGTGGGCGCGGTCCAACAGGACCTGGACGCGGATCAGCAGGTTGCGGCGAGCATCCGGATCGGTGGCGGTCGCATCGAAGGTCGCCGTGTTGATCGCCTGGACCAGCGGCGACTCCGTCGGCGGCGCGGCGACCACGGGCGGCGGGGCAGGGGCGGATTTCTGGACCGTCTTCGCGGGGGCGGGCTTGGCCGGAGGCTGGTCGTCACAGGCGGCCAGGGCCAGGACGGCCAGGAAGGCGAAACGAACGGTCATGCTTACTCCAGCGGAACGACTCTCCGGTCTCAAGCCTTGAGCCATGGCGAAGTTCCACCGGCTGCGAGGACTGTCTTGAGGGTGCTGCGAGGTCTGCTCTGGGTGTTCGGCGTGCTGCTGCTGGCGGTCGGAGTCTTCTGGCTGTGGGTGACCTGGCCCGTCGGCGGAGAGCCCAAGGCGCCGGTCTCGCCCGGGACCCTGGCCGCCGCGCCGCCGCAGCACGTGCCTTCGGTCGATCCGCCATCGGCCCCGCTGGTCGGCGGTCCGCCCGAGGCCTGCGACGCGACCGGCGCGCCGCTGGGCGCCGCCGCCGCCAACGCCTTCACGCTGGCGACCCTGCCCTGGTCGCCGTTCGGCAAGCTCGAGATCGGCTGGGAGACCTACGCCCCCCGCGTCGCCGCCGAGATCGGCACCACCTGCGCGCCCGACACCGACGGCTTCGCCTCGGCCCTGGCGCGTTGGCAGGGGACGCATGGCGTGCAGCAGAGCGGCGTGCTTTCGCAGGCGACCTTCCAGACCATGCTGACGGGCTGGCATCTGGCGCGGCCCTTCGTGCGGATGAACCGCGACGGCATGTGCCCCGGCGCGCCGCCGCCGGCCGACCTGGCCCAGGCCGAGGCGCGCGAGAGCTATGGCGGCAAGACGATCCTGCTGCGGCCCGGCGCGCTGGACAGCTATCACCGGATGGTCGCGGCGGCGAAGGAAGCGGGCGTCCTGACCCGTCCCGAGACCCTGAGCATCTTCTCCGGCTTCCGCGATCCGGACGCCGACGCCCAGCGTTGCGCGCGGGACAACAACTGCCAGGGCCTGACCCGCACCATCTGCTCGGCTCACCGCACGGGCCTGGCCATGGACGTGGTCATCGACACCGCGCCGGGCTACGGGCCCGACAGCTCGGCCGACGCCAACCGGCTCGTCATGTCGCGCTCACCGGCCTATCGCTGGATGGTGGTCAACGCCGCTCGGTTCGGCTTCGTGAACTATGTCTACGAGCCCTGGCACTGGGAATGGACGGGCGAGACACTACGGCCCGGCGTGCCGATCTCCAGTCTGCCCAAGGACGGCTCGGAGCCTCTTACGGAAGACCCTAAGGGACTTGGGGATCGGCCCACTTCCGGAAAGCCGGCCGCTGGTTCAGGCGCGCGTAGTAAGCTGTGAGCGCGGGCCATTCGACCCGCTCGATCGGGCTCGCCAACCAGCGATGGACGGACAGGCCCAGCACGATGTCGGCCAGGGTGAACCGCTCGCCGATCACATAGGCGCCGGTGTCCACGAGGCGCGCGTCCAGCAGGCCCATGGCCACGTTCCAGGCCTCGACGCTGGCCTGGATCCGCCGCTTGTCGCCAAAGCCGCGCGTCTTGCGCACCAGGCCGGCGAAGGCGAAGCGCCAGGCGGTGTTCAGCTCGGTGCACTGCCAGTCCATCCACTGGTCGACGAGGGCGCGCTGGCGGCGGTCGTCCGGAAACAGCGGCGTGCCGGCCGCCACATAACGGCAGATGGCGTTGCTCTCCCAGACCGGGCCGTGCTCGTCGATCAGCACGGGCACCAGGGCGTTGGGGTTCAGCTTGACGAATTTCGGGTCGCTGGTGGGGGCGAAGCCCTGACCCCAGTCCTCGCGCTCATAAGCCAGGCCCAGCTCGTCCAGGGTCCACAGGACCTTGCGGACATTGATGGACGAGGTGCGGCCAAGGACCTTGGGGATCGTCAACGGGTCATCCAGGGTTTCGACTTGCCGGTCGGGGCCGCGGCGTTGGCGCGATCGACCTTGCCGGTCGAGGCCTTGGCCCCGTGGCCATGCTTACCCTGGGCGGCCTTCTTCAGGCGCAGGGCGCGTTGCATCGGCGTCTCATCCGCCGGCGGGGTATCGATTTTGTCGGTCATGAAGGCGATGTAGGCCTCGAATGGCGCCTTGAGAAGGCCGCGCTTGAAGGTCACTCTGGAAAGATGTCGTCGCGCCGTTCGGTTCCCCTTCTTGTCGCCATCGTCGTGCTGGCCGCCTCGGGCGCGCATGGCCAGACAAGGCCGCCTCAGGAGGGGCCCAACACCGTCTCGCCGGTGCTGATCCTGCCGCCGACCTTGCCGCCCAACCTGGTCTCGACCTATCCGGCTCAGGACCAGACGGTGGCGCCGGGCGTGCTGATCCTCAAGGCGGCCTTCGACCAGCAGATGTCGCCCGCCGCCTGGAACTACGCCCCCGCGCCCGGCGTCGAGCCGATGGACTGCGTGAAGACGCCTCGTCTGCTCAACGACCAGAAGACCTTCGTGCTGCTGTGCCGGGTGCTGGCCAACAAGACCTATGGCGTGACCTTCAACGCCGAGCGGGCCGGCGGCTTCGCCAATCTCGGCGAGAATCCGGCCCATACGGCGACCCTGACCTTCAAGGTCGACGCCAAGGACCCGGTGACCACGGTCCGCCGCGCCATGGAGGCCGCCCAACTGCAGGCCGACCAGATGCCGGTGCAGGACGCGCCCATGGCGGTCGCGGGCGCGGTGAAGCCGTCCGCCACACCCTAGCTTGTGGCGTCCGCGCCCCGGCTGACGCATCATCGTCCGATGACGGGGGAATCGGGGCGCGATTGGACAGGGGCCGAGCTGGCCGTGGTGGTGGGGGATTACGTCTCCCAGCTGGAGAAGACGCTCGCCGGCAAGCCGGTCGATCGCGCCACCCACGACCGCACGGTGCGCTTCGTCACGGGCAAGTCCGACATGCCGATCACCTGGAAGCAGGGCGAGATCTCGGCCGTGCTGTCGCTGATCGGCCTGCCCATCCTGCGCGACCAGCCGCCGCGCTGGTCCTATGACGACGCGCTGGTGGAGGCCGTCGAGGATCAGCTGGCCGCCAAGCCCGCCCTGCTCAGCGCCGCCGTCCGCCCCGCCTCGTTGTTCACCGCCCCGGCCGCCGTGCCGCTGATCGAGGCCGCGCCGCCCCGGCCGATGCCGATGGACGAGCGCCTGGTCCGGGTGATCCATCGCTTCGACATGGGCAAGCGCGAGGCCGACGACCGCTTCCTCAAGGGCCTGGGCGTCGCCAGCATCGTCGCTCACGAGGCCCGACGCCTGTCCGAACGCGGCCGCCCCGACCTCGCGACCAAGGTGCGCCAGGCTCGTGGCGACGACCCGGCCGGCTGCGACGTCATCGGCTTCGGCCTGGACGAGAGCCCCCGCCTGATCGTGGTCAAGACCACCCTCTCGGGCGAGGTCTCCCCGTTCGCCCTCACCGAAACCGAGTTCGCCCTCTCGCAAGCCCGCCCCGAAGCCTTCCGCATCCGCCGCGTCTACGACCTGCTGGGTGAGGCGAGGTTCTACAGGCTGAAGCCGCCCTGGTGAGGCGTCAGGGCTTGAAGACGTGCGCCAGCATCACGCCCAGCCCGCCCAAGGTCCGGCCGCCGTTCAGCTCGCCCGGCAGCCGCATCAGCATCTCGTAGAAACCCAGCGGCGGGATCGCGGTCATGACGGTGACGATCTGTTTGCGCGACAGGCCCTTCGTCACCCGGCCGCCGCTGGCGTCGATCCAGTCGGCCTTGCGCACGGCGTTGACGACCTGGGCGTCCGGGCCCTGGAAGGCGGTGACCTTGTGGTGCCAGTGGATCAGGTTGCAGACCAGGCAGGCGTCCAGGTGCGGCGCGTGGTCCTGTCGGGCCTGTTCGGCCTGGGTCTCCGACGGCTCGAGATAGGCCAGCGCCTTGTCGGTCCACAGGCCGACGTCGTGATAGGCCAGGGCGAAGGCGACCGTCTCGCGCCACCTGGCCTCGCCGCCCAGGAAGTGCATGACATAGGTCAGCACCCGGTAGATGTGGTTGCGATAGCCGTCGAAGTCCGCGCCGATTGTCTCGCGCAGCGGCGCCAACTCGCGCTCGATGATCTCGTCATGGTCGATGATGGCGATGGTCATGCGCCATCAACACCCGCTCGCCGCCGGCTTTCTTGAACGCAGCCAAGAAAAAGCCCCGCCGGCGGAACCGGCGGGGCTTTTCGAAGCAACCTCGTGGACGATCAATCCTCGTCCATCTTCAGCGCCGCGATGAAGGCTTCCTGCGGGATTTCGACCTTGCCGAACTGGCGCATGCGCTTCTTGCCGGCCTTCTGCTTGTCCAGCAGCTTGCGCTTACGCGAGGCGTCGCCGCCGTAACACTTGGCGGTCACGTCCTTGCGCAGGGCGCGGACGGTTTCGCGGGCGATGATCCGGCCGCCGATCGCCGCCTGGATGGGGATGACGAACATGTGCTGCGGGATGAGCTCCTTCATCTTCTCGCACATGCCGCGGCCGCGGCTCTCGGCGCGGTCGCGGTGGACCAGCATCGAGAGGGCGTCGACCGGCTCGGCATTGACCAGGATCGACATCTTCACCAGATCGCCGACGCGGTAGTCCTCGAGCTGGTAGTCGAAGCTGGCATAGCCCTTCGAGATCGACTTCAGGCGGTCGTAGAAGTCGAACACGACCTCGTTCAGCGGCAGGTCGTAGATGACCATGGCGCGGTTGCCGACATAGCTGAGCTCGCGCTGCTGCCCGCGACGGTCCTGGCACAGCTTGATCACCCCGCCCAGGAACTCGTCCGGGGTGAAGATCGTGGCCTTGATCCAGGGCTCGGCGATGTTCTCGATCTGCATGACGTCCGGCAGGTCGGCCGGGTTGTGCAGCTCGATCTCCGAGCCGTCGCGCATGTGGATCTTGTAGACGACCGACGGGGCCGTCGCGATCAGGTCGAGGTCGAACTCGCGGCTCAGGCGCTCCTGGATGATCTCCAGGTGCAGCAGCCCCAGGAACCCGCAGCGGAAGCCGAAGCCCAGCGCGGCGCTGCTTTCCATCTCGTAGGTGAAGCTGCCGTCGTTCAGGCGCAGCTTGCCGACGGCGGCGCGCAGGTCTTCGAAGTCGGCGGCGTCGACCGGGAACAGGCCGCAGAACACGACCGGCTGGACGTCCTTGAAGCCCGGCAGGGCCTGGGCGGTCTGCTTCTTCTCGTCGGTGATGGTGTCGCCGACGGCGGCGTCGGCCACTTCCTTGATCGAGGCGGTGAAGAAGCCGACCTCGCCGGGACCCAGCTCCTGCACGTCGGTGGCCTTGGGCGTGAACACGCCGACCTTGTCGATGCGGTGAGTGGCGCCGGTCTGCATCATGCGGACCTGCTGGCCAGCCTTCAGCGTGCCGTCGAAGATGCGCACCAGCACGACCACGCCCAGATAGGCGTCGTACCAGGCGTCGACCAGCAGGGCTTTCAGCGGCGCGTCGCGATCGCCCTTGGGGGCGGGCAGGCGGGTGACGATGGCTTCCAGCACGTCATGGATGCCCAGGCCCGACTTGGCGCTGGCCAGCACGGCGTCGCTGGCGTCCAGGCCGATCAGGTCCTCGATCTGGGCGCGGACGCGCTCGGGCTCGGCGGCCGGCAGATCGATCTTGTTCAGGACCGGGACGATCTCGTGGTTGTTGTCGATGGCCGAATAGACGTTGGCCAGGGTCTGGGCTTCCACGCCCTGCGAGGCGTCGACGACCAGGATCGAGCCTTCGCAGGCGGCCAGCGAGCGCGAGACTTCGTAGGCGAAGTCGACGTGCCCGGGGGTGTCCATCAGGTTGAGGATGTAGTCCTCGCCGTCATCGGCCTTGTACTTCAGGCGCACGGTCTGCGCCTTGATGGTGATGCCGCGCTCCTTCTCGATGTCCATGTTGTCGAGAACCTGAGCGCTCATCTCGCGCGCGGTCAGGCCGCCCGTCTCCTGGATGAGGCGGTCCGACAGCGTGGACTTGCCGTGGTCGATGTGGGCCACGATGGAAAAGTTGCGGATCTTGTCGAGAGGCGTCGAAGTCATGGGCGTGCGCATATCACATTTGAGCCGCTTCGCGAGGGGCTGAGCGCATCGCGGATGCGGCCGCGCGTCGCGCATGCTTAACCGCTCGTTAAGTTTGGAGCCGCAAACCGGTCTCAATGGCTTGCAACAGTGTTGCAATGAAACTGATCCGGAGGGCGTGAAATGGACCGTCGCAAGCTGATCCTGTCGGGCGCCGCCGTCGGCCTCAGCGCCGTGGGGACCGAGGCCCTGGCCCGCCAGCGCATCACCTCCGAGCAACTGCCGCCGGCCCAGCCGATCACCGATCCGAACGCCGTGCCGCCGCAATACCGGCCTCCGGCGCAGGACGCCTACGCGTCTCAGCCGCCGCCGCCTTCGCCGACCCCGGGCTCGAACGGCAATACGCCAGCCTATGACACCGGCCGCGCCCAGACCTATTCGGCCGACGAGATGATCCGCGCCACGTCCGACTTCCTGGGCGTGACGGCCGAGAGCGCCGGCGCGGCGATCGAGAAGATCTTCAAGGACAAGGGCCAACCCACCGCCTACATCGCCGGCGAGGAGGGCTCGGGCGCCTTCGTGGCCGGCCTGCGCTACGGCCGGGGCCTGCTCTACATGAAGGGCCGTCCGACCCTGGAGGTGTACTGGCAGGGCCCGACCGTGGGCTGGGACTGGGGCGGCAACGCCAGCCGCGCCTTCACCCTCTGCTATAATCTGCAATATCCCGACGCCGTCTTCCGCCGCTTCCCCGGCGTGGAGGGCAGCGCCTATCTGATCGGCGGCCTGGGCGTGAACTACCAGAAGGCCGACGAGATCACCCTGGCCCCGATCCGCGCGGGCGTCGGCCTGCGCCTGGGGGCGAACGTCGGTTATCTCGGCTACAGCCGCAAGCGGCGGTGGATGCCGCTTTAAGATAGATCCTCCCCCAGAGGGGGAGGTGGCCCAGAGGGCCGGAGGGGGCAGCTCGGCATATGTCCAGCTGGCCCCCTCAGTCGCTCCGCGACAGCTCCCCCAGAGGGGGAGCAGCTTTCTTACCCGCCGTATTCGATCGCGTAGCTGAACGTCCGCGATTGATTGGAATCCAGCGTCATCCGCCAGGCGACCATGCCTTGGCGGATGTCGTGTTTCTGGGCCTCGGCCACGACCTTGAAGGTCGGCATGTTCGGGTTCTGTCGCAGCTCGATCATCACCGGGATGGTCTTGGCGTTCGAGAGGTCGACCTCGTAGGTCCGGCGCACGCGACGCTTGTTCAGCCGCTGCTCGGCGACCAGGCGCGGGCGGGCCAGGACGTCCATCGCCTGGCCGATGACCAGGTCCATCGGTTCGCCGACCGCGACGTCGCGCACGGCCTGTTCGCCGGCGAAGGTGGGCTGGCCGTCGATGCTCTCCATCGCCGACAGCGCGCCGGAGGGCAGGGGTTTGCCCAGGCCGTTGGCGGTCTTGTTCTCCAGGCGCAGGGTCACGGCCGGCGCGCGGAAGCCCTCATCAGCCTGACCGCTCTCCCACGGATTGACCGTGACCACATAGAGCCGCTGGAAGGTGACGTTCTTCTGGTCGAGGAAGGCCACCTGCTTGGTCTGGCGCGGGTTCAGGGTGACCGGCGTGGGCAGGGTGTAGAGCTTGTAGTCGCCCAGGTTCGACTGCTCGGCCAGCGGGGGAGGCGGCGGTGGCGGCGCGGGCGCCATGGCGCGCATTTCCAGTGCCGGGAGCGGCATGGGCGGGACGCCGGTCGGTACGGGCGGCGCGTCTGAAATGATCGCCGGCGCCGTCGTCGGGGCGACGAAGTGCGTGGTGTCCATCGGCCAGCAGGCGCGGCGGATCGGCGTGGCGCGGCCCTTGTCGACGCGGACATACTGGCGAGACAGCTTGCCGGCGACGGCCTGGGTCTTGGCATTGGCGAACTGGCTGCCGCCGCTGTTGACCAGGGTCAGCCAGCCGGTCAGGTCCAGCCGCTTGCCGTCCGGATGGATGCGCGCGACGTAGTCGGCCTGCCAATTCACGCCCAGCGCCAGGTAGGACAGGGTTAGCTTGGCGCGCGTCGGCGCGGGGACGTCGACGATGGTCGAGAGGCTGGGCTTGTCGGTCAGGCCGTCGGGGACCGAGGCCAGCACCAGGCGCTCGGGACCGCCGGAGCAGCCCAGGGCCTCGACGCCTTCCGCTGTCTGGACCATCAGGCCGGACGGACCCTGCAGCAGGGTGGCGTCGATCGTCTGCTGGCGACCGGTCTTGCGGTTGGTGCGCACCACCTGGATCGGCTGGCCCAGAGAGCGCTCCACCAGGGTCCCGGGGCTGAGCAGGGCGTAGTCGTAATTGCGCTCGATCGCCTTGCCGGGCAGGCCCTCGACCGCCGCGCTCTGCGGGATCAGGCCCTCGGCGACGCCGTCGAAGCGGATCGTGTGGCGGCCGGCGGGCAGGTCGATCACGCGGGTTTCGGTGACCAGGATCAAGCCCTTCTCGGCCGCCTGGGCGCGCTGCCAGGGCGGGAGCGCCTGGAATGGTCCGTCGCCATCACGATAGAGCGTCACCGCCACCTTCTCGGGCGCGGATGAGGCGAGGGTGGCGGCGGTGGCGGGGAGCGTGGCGGCGAGAGCGAGCGCGCCCACGAAGGCGCGCATGGTCACCACCCCGTCTCGACCGTGAAGGTCAGCACCGTCTCGCCATTGGCCGGCACCGGCACGCTCCAGCCCAGGGTGGAGGCGTCGATGCGGCGGCTCTTGAGGCTCTCGGCCTTGACCACGCCGTCGCGCCACAGGCCGCCCTGGCGCAGCTCGACGGTCACCGCCTCGTCCTTGGCGTTGCGCAGCAGGTACTTCATCTCGTAGCGGGTGACCCGCTTGGAGACCCGCGTCTCGGCCACCAGGGTCTGCTGGCTGGAGACGTCGAAGGCGTCGCCGGTCTTGATCGACAGCTCCGAGCCGGCCGGCGTGTGGCCGATGGCGTTCTCGCCGACGAACTTGGGATCGCCGGCCATGTCGCGCATGTAGACGCGCATGACCCCGGCCGGCAGCTGGCTGGCCAGGCCCGTCAACTTGCTGTTGCTGAACTGGATGGCGACGACGGCCTTGACCGGCTCGGCCTGGCTGGAGAACCAGCCTTCGCGCACCTCATAGACCTTCTTGGCCGCCACGCCCTGGGCCGACAGGAAGCCGACCTGCTTGTTCTGGTTCGAGGCGATCGTGGTCCGTTCGGGCAGGGGATAGACGTGGTAGTCGGCGACCCGCTCGCCCGTGCCGCTCTCGGTCCCGGCGCGGATGACGCCGGCTGTTCCGCGACGGACCGGACGATAGGGATTGGTCGAGGTCAGCTGGTTGACGTCGCCGGCCACCAGTTGGGTCTTGGCGTTCTCGAACGGCGTGCCCGAGGTGTTGGACAGGGTGATCCAGCCTTGCAGGTCCAGCGCGCCCTTGGCCTCGTCGAACAGGGCGACATAGTCGGCTTTCCACGACAGGCCCGAGGTCAGGTAGCTGAGCTTGGCCTGGCGCGGGCCGGCGCTGGCGGCCTCGACGCTGACCGACAGGGTCGGGCGGGCGCGCAGGGTCTCGGGCACCTTGTCGAAGATCACCCGGGTGGGGACGCCGTCGTCGCGCAGCACCTCGATGCGGTCGCCGATCTTCAGCACCACGCCGCCATTGGCCGCCAGGACGGTGGCGACCTCGGTGGTCTCCTTGCCGTCGCCGGGATTGGTGCGGACGATCTTCACCTGCTGGCCGACCGCCTTCTCCATCAGCTTGTCGGGGGTCAGCAGGTCGTAATCGAAGTTCTGCTCCAGGATGCTGACGCCCGGGGCCGCCAGGCTGACCGTCTCGGGCCTGATCTGGGCCGAGACGTCCTTGAACTCCAGCTTCTGGCGACCGGCCTTCAGGTCCAGCGGGCGGCTGTCCTCGACCAGCGCCAGGTCGGAATTATAGATGGTGACGGAGACTTCCCGTCCCCCCACACCACGATCTTGGGCGTGCGCCGCGCCGAGAGGAACCAGCAGCAGGCCAGCCGAGGCCAGCAGAGCGCGACGGTGCATGGACGTCCTCCCGTGTGTTTACAAAGGTAAAACAACACGGGATTACGGCGAAGTCTAGGCTAGGTTGAGCGCGATCTCAGCCGCCCCACACCTGCTTCAGGCGCGCGTCCCGCCCGCAGCCCGTGCGATACAGGCTGTAGTCCAGCGCGTGCCGCTTGGCGTAGTCGCGGTGGTATTCCTCGGCCGGGTAGAAGGTCTGCAGCGGCAGGATTTCGGCCTTCATGGTCCCGGACTTCAGGCGCTTGGCGGCTTCGCCCTGCGACTTCTCGGCGATCGGACGCTGGGCGGGGGTGACGAAGACCGCTGGGCGATAGGACGGGCCGCGGTCGCAGAACTGGCCGCCGTCGTCTGTGGGATCGACCAGCTTCCAGTAGCGATACAGCAGGAAACCATAGTCCAGCTTGGCCGGGTCGTAGGTGACGCGCACCGACTCGTAGTGGCCGCTGCGTTCGCTGGTGACGTCGCGGTAGGTCGGGTTCTTGACGTGGCCGCCGGTGTAGCCGCTCTCGACCTTCAGCACGCCAGGGATGCCGCCCATGTCGTGCTCCATGCACCAGAAGCAGCCGCCGGCGAAGACGGCGGTCTCGGTTTTCAGCGTCGCGGCGGCGGACGCGCTGACGCCGGTCAGGGCGAAAAGGGTGGCCAGAAGGGCGAGCAGGCGACGCATCGAAGTCTCTCCAGAAACGGACTCAGACCTAGATACGTAGGAGAGCGCCGAAAGGTTACGCCCGCCAGCCGAAACCGACGCCGCGCACGCTGGGACAGGCGGCAAGGCGCGAGGCCAGCACCTGCGCCCGGTCGTCGCCCTGGTCGTCGATCTCGAGCCTGATGGTCATGTGCTGACCCTCGGGAGCGGCGGACAGGGCGCGCAGGCGGGCCTGCTGGACCGAAGCCACGCCGAGGACGCGCATGAGGGCGTCCGGCGTGTCTTCGGCGGTTACGAGGAAGAGGCGACGTTTCTCTTCTTCCGGTTTGAGCGCGTTCACGGCCGGAACCATTGGTGCTCTACCGAAGCCGAATTGACGCCGGGCCAGGCGGCCAGGTCACGGGCCAGCAGGCGGGCGGCCTGGTCGCCCAGGTGACGGACGCGCAAGGAGGCTTCGACGATCTGGCCGACCGGCTTCATCGTCAGGCCGCACAGTTCGGCGCCGCTGTCGGCGAGGCCTTGGCGCACGGCTTCCAGCGCGCTGGGCGCGTCGGTGGCGGCCAGCAGCAGCTGGTGGACGGTGACGCCTTCCTGGTCGCTATGGAAGGCTGGTGGGGAGGGCAGGTAGCTCATTGGCGTTGGTCCTGTGCATGAGAGGCTTGGAGGACCGATGGAGCGCGCAACAAAAAACCCCGCTCGTGGGAGCGGGGCTTTTGGAGATCTTGCGATCCTTCGGCTTTGGTTTTGGTAGGTTTCCTACCGCTGCTTGCGCCGATTTTGCCCCGTCCGAATGGGAACGGTTTTAATCTGGTTGTTAATCATGTTCCACATCGCCACGGCGCACGACATCGCAGCCACGGCGGCGAGGCCGGTGGTCACGAAGGCGGCGAAGGCGAAGGTCGATTGCATGTGGAAGCGATGAATCCAGTTAGCGCTTGATACAGGTAGCGTGACGGTGAGCATCGCGCAAGGTCTTGCCTGTGAGATGGGCGATCGGTCGCGGCCTAGGGCAGGAATTGGCGGTGGGCGCCTGGAAACTCAGCACTGGCCCCCACCTGACCTGCTCACGCAGGTCTGTCCGCCCCCAAGCGGGGCGGAGAGCTCTCTCCTCCCCCTCTTGGGGGAGGAGGACCGCCGAACGGCGGTGGGGGGGACAGCGCAGGCCGTCCCCCTTTAAACTCAGCTCCGCAGCTTCCCGCCGGCCTTCTCGGCCGCCGCGACGACCTTCGCCGACAGCGCCGCGATTTCGGCGTCGGTCAGCGTCGCCTCACGCGGCTGCACGACCACCTCGATGGCCACCGACTTGAAGCCGTCCGGCACGCCGGGGCCTTCATAGACGTCGAACACGCGCGCGGCGGTGATCAGCGCCTTGTCGGCGCCGACGGCGGCCTTCACCAGGTCGCCGGCCGGCTTGGCCTTTTCGACGACGAAGGCGAAGTCGCGGGTCAGGGGCATCAGGGCCGAGGGCGAGAAGGCCGGCTTGGTCTTGATCGCCTTCTTCTTCGGCTCGGGGATCGCCTCCAGGGTGATCTCGAAGCCGTAGACCGGCCCGGTCACGTCCAGGGCCTTCAGCACCGCCGGGTGGATTTCGCCGAACTCGGCCATCACCGCCTTGGGGCCCAGCTGCAGGCGGGCCGAGCGGCCCGGATGCCACCAGGCCGAAGCCGAGCCTTGCGCCGTCTGCAGCGACGCCACCGGCGCGCCCAGTTCTTCCAGCAGGGCCAGCAGGTCGGCCTTCACGGTGAAGACGTCGCCTTGCGCGGCCTTGTCCCAACCACGCGGGGCCTTGGGGACCAGGATCGCCGAGACCACGGTGCGCTGGTCGTTCGGGCGCTCGCCGTGGAAGGTCGGGCCGATCTCGAACAGGGCCGCGTCAGGGAAGCCCTGGCGCGCATTGCGGCCGGCCGCCTCGATCAGGTTGGGCAGCAGCGACGGGCGCATGCAGTCCAGCTCCGAGGCGATCGGATTGGCCAGCAGCATTTCCGGCTGACCGCCGCCGAACAGCGTCGCGATCTTGTGGCTGGTGAAGCTGAAGGTCACCGCTTCCGAATAGCCGGCGGCCGCGAGGGCGCGACGGGCGGTGCGACCACGGGCCTGCTTGGCGGTCAGCACGCCGCCGACCGCGCGCGCCGTTTCCGGCAGCGGCGTCGAGGGCAGGGCGCCATAGCCGGCGATGCGGGCGACTTCTTCCACCAGGTCGGCCTTGCCTTCCACGTCGCGGCGGAAGGTCGGCGGGGTGACGCAGACCAGGCTCTCGGCATGGGTGACGAAGGCCGCGGCCGAGACGTCCTTGGGCGGCTCGACCGTGAAGCCCAGGTCGCGCAGGATCTGCAGGGACCGCTCGGGCGCGATCTCCAGGCCCGACAGCTGGCCGACATAGGCCGGGTCGAACAGCACCGGGGCCGGGGCGGGCAGGGCCTCGCCGACCAGCAGCACTTCCGACGGCTCGCCGCCGCAGAGTTCCAGGATCAGCTTGGTGGCCAGCTCGATGCCGGGGACCAGCGAACCGGTGTCGACCGTGCGAGCGAAGCGGTACTGGGCGTCGCTGGCGATGCCGGTGGCGCGGCCGGTCTGGGCCGTGCGGATCGGGTCGAACCAGGCGCTCTCGACGAAGACGTCGGTGGTCTCGTCCGAGCAGCCGGTGCTCTCGCCGCCCATCACGCCGCCCAGGCCGATCGGGCGTTCGCCCGAGGCGTCGGCGATGACCGACATCTCCGAGGTCAGCTCGTAGGTCTTGCCGTCCAGCGCGATCAGGTGCTCGTCGCCGTTCACGCCATGGCGGCCCAGGCGCGTCGAGATCTCGGTCCCCGACAGCTTGGCCGCGTCATAGACGTGCAGCGGGCGGGCGCGGTCGTAGGAGATCAGGTTAGTGACGTCGACCAGGGCGTTGATCGGGCGCAGGCCGATGGCGGTCAGGCGGTCGGCCAGCCACTTGGGCGAGGGACCGTTCCTGACGCCGCGGATGTAGCGACCGGCGAACACCGGGCAGGCCTCGCCATCGACCTTGACGGTGATCGGCGAGGTGAATGTGCCGGGGATGGACGCGATCGAGACGTCCTTCAGCTTGCCCACGCCGGCGGCGGCCAGGTCGCGGGCGATGCCCACGACGCCCAGCCAGTCGGGACGGTTGGGGGTCACTTCGAAGTCGATGACGGCTTCCAGGCCCAGGGCGTCGACGGCTGAGGTCCCGACCGGCAGGGCGTCGGGCAGCTCCATGATGCCGTCGCTCTCGGTGGCGTATTCCAGCTCGGCGGCCGAGCAGAGCATGCCGTTCGAAACGACGCCGCGCACGGGCTTCTCGACCAGAGTCACGTCCAGGCCGGGCACATAGGCCCCGATCGGGGCGTAGATGGTCGTCAGGCCCGGACGGGCGTTCGGCGCGCCGCAGACGATCTCCTTGCGGCCGTCGACGGTGTCGACCTGGCAGACCTGGAGACGGTCGGCGTTGGGGTGGCGGGCGGCCTCGACGATCTTGCAGACCGTGAACGGGGCCAGCTTGGTCGCCGGATCGATGACGTGCTCGACCTCGAGCCCGGCCATGGTCATGGCCGCGACGATCTCGGGGACGGTGGCGGTGGTCTCAAGGTGATCCTTGAGCCAGGAGAGGGTGAATTTCATCGTTCTGGTCTCAGCTCAGGCCCGAGGCGGCGTTCGGCGCGGCGAAGGCGCTGAAGCCGTAGTGCGACAGCCAGCGGACGTCCGACGACCACATGTCGCGCAGGTCCGGCATGCCGTATTTCAGCATGCCCAGGCGATCGACGCCCATGCCGAAGGCGAAGCCCTGGTACTCGTCCGGATCGATGCCACAGGCGCGCAGGACGTTCGGGTGAACCATGCCGCAGCCCAGGATCTCGAGCCACGACGTGCCCTGGCCGATCTTGATCTCGCCGCCCGAGCGGTCGCACTGCACGTCCATCTCGGCCGACGGCTCGGTGAACGGGAAGTGGTGCGGGCGGAACTGGGTGGTGACCGCGTCGGTCTCGAAGAACCGGGCCAGGAAGGTCTCCAGGGTCCACTTCAGGTGGCCCATGTGGATGCCCTTGTCGATCACCAGGCCCTCGACCTGGTGGAACACCGGGGTGTGGGTGGCGTCGTTGTCCACGCGATAGGTGCGGCCCGGCGCGATGATGCGGATTGGCGGCTTCTGCGACACCATCGTCCGGACTTGGACCGGGCTGGTGTGGGTGCGCAGCAGCATGCGTTCGCCCGTCTCCTTCGTGTTGAAGAAGAAGGTGTCGTGCATCTCGCGGGCCGGGTGCTTCGGCGGGAAGTTCAGGGCCGTGAAGTTGTGGAAGTCGTCCTCGATGTCCGGACCTTCGGCCACGGCGAAGCCCATCTCGGCGAAGATGGCGACCATCTCGTCCATGGTCTGCATGGTCGGGTGGACGCTGCCCTTGCGGCGGTGCGGGGCGGGCAGGGACAGGTCCAGCGTCTCGCTGGCCAGGCGCGCGTCGAGCTCGGCGGCTTCCAGGCCGGCCTTCTTCTCGGCGATGGCGGTGGTGACCTTGTCGCGCAGGGCGTTGATGGCCGCGCCGCGGTCCTTGCGCTCCTCGGGGCTCATCGCGCCCAGGGTCTTGAGCAGGCCCGAGACGGAGCCGGTCTTGCCGACGGCGGCCACGCGGACGGCGTCGAGCGCTTGGAGGTCCGCAGCGCTGGCCACCTGGGCCAGGACGTCGGATTCGAGGGTGTTGAGATCGGTCATGACGGGCATCCGTCTAGGCGGTTTTGATGATGGGTGGAACCGGGAAGCGCCCGCCACGCCCAGGAAACGCGCAGCAAAAAGCCCTCCGGTTCGCACCGGAGGGCTTTTCAGATCGAACTCGGATCGTAGGACCCGAAAAAGACCTTAAGCGGCCAGGGCGGCGCGGACCTTGTCAGCGATAGCCTTGAACGCAGCCGGGTCGTTACCCGCGATGTCGGCGAGGACCTTACGGTCGATCACCACACCCGCCACGTCCAGGCCGTGGATAAACTGCGAGTAGGTGAAGCCTTCGATGCGCGCACCGGCGTTGATGCGTTGGATCCACAGCGAACGGAAGGCGCGCTTGCGCACCTTGCGGTCGCGGTACGCGTATTGACCGGCCTTGTCGACGGCGGCCTTGGCGGTGCGGATGGTGTTCTTGCGGCGGCCGTAGAAGCCCTTCGCCTGTTCAAGAACCTTCTTGTGCTTGGCGTGAGCAACGACGCCACGTTTAACGCGAGCCATGTGTCAGCGCTCCTCTTAAAGGCCGTAGGGCAGGTACGAACGGATGGTCTTGGCGTCAGCCTCGCTCATCACCTTCGTTCCGCGGTTTTGGCGGATGTACTTGCCGTTGTGGCCGATCAGACGGTGGCGCTTGCCGGCGACGCCGGCTTTCAGCTTACCCGTGGCCGTGATCTTGAAGCGCTTCTTAGCGCCCGACTTCGTCTTCAACTTAGGCATTTCGCGTCGGAGCTTTCGCCCCGTCCTCTGGGATAGCAAGACGAACCGCCATGGCATGCCAATTGGCCAGGCGGTTCCGGAAAGGGGGCGTTCCTAAGCGAAAGACTCGCCGATGGCAAGCACTTAGGCCTCACGCCGCCGCTTTCGTCCGGTGAACGATGGTCACGGCGAAGAAGATGGCCGGAACCATCAAGGCCGCGCCGAACCAGTAGGGACCGCCGATGGCGATGCCGAACAGCGGACCGGCCAGCAGCGGGCCGCCGATGCGGGCAAGGGAGCCTGCAGCCATGTTCAGGCCCAGCATCTGCCCCTGGCGGTCCGGCGGGCTGGCCCGAGAGATCAGGGCCGCCACGCAGGGGAAGACCAGCGACTGGCCAAAGGCGGTGCAGCCGACCGCGACGATGGCCAGGCCGGGATGAGTCACGAACGGCGAGATGAACAGGCTCAGGCCGATGATCGACAGACCGGTGGTCAGCACGCGGCCTTCGCCGAAGCGGCGGGCCAGGCGGCCGGTCAGCAGGCCCTGGCCCAGCGAGGCGATGACGCCGATCACCGCGAAGCATAGGCCCACTTCGCGCGGGCCCCAGTCGAAGCGGGCGTTGGCCCACAGGCCGAAGATCGATTCCATGCCCGCGAAGGCCCCGGTCGAGACCAGGGTGACCAGCAGCACGCGCGACAGGATCGGGTGGGCCGAGGCCGCGCTGAGGGCCTCGCGCCGGCCGGGTTGCTTGACGCCGGGCGCGGCGCGCGCGCGGCTCTCGGCCACGAACAGCAAGATTCCGACGGCGGCGAGGGCGGCCATGCCGGCGGCGACGAACAGCGGGATCTGGAAGCCCAACTGGCCGGCGCTGGGATGGGCCAGCAGGCCGCCCAGCGACGGGCCGATCACGAAGCCGGCCCCGAAGGCCGAGCCCAGCAGGCCCATGCGCCCGGCGCGCTTCTCGGGCGGGGTGACGTCGGCCATGTAGCCCTGGATCGTCGAGATGTTGCCGCTGCCGAAGCCGCCGACCAGGCGGATGGCCATGGCGATCCAGATGTTCGGCGCGAAGGCCAGGGCCAGATAGGCGATGGCGTTGGCGATGATGGTGACCATCAGCACCGGCCGCCGGCCGATGCGGTCGGACATCCGCCCCCAGAACGGCTCGCCGAAGAACTGGCCCAGGCTGTAGGCGGCGAACATGGTCGTCACCTGCCACGGGGCGGCGTGCATGGCCTTGGCGTAGAAGGGCAGCAGCGGAATGACCACGCCGAAGCCCACCAGGTTGATGAAGACAACCAGGAGCAGGACGGCCAGGGCGCGGGGACTGTTGGCGGGTTCGGACATCAGGACGCGGGGTTTACGCCCGAACCTCTGGCTTGGCGATCAGCCAAACGCCGCATTCAGTCGGGCGGGTTGTTCTTCTCGACGAAGGCGACGGTCTCGTTGAGCATCTTCTGGCGCGTGGCGCCGCGCGACAGCCAGTGGTCCTCGCCGTCCAGGGTGACGAACTGGAACGGCTTGCCGGCCTTCTTCAGCGCGTCGGCCATGGCCTGGCTCTGGTCGTAGCGGACCACCGTATCGTCCTTGCCGTGGATCAGCAGGACGGGGATGTCGACCTTGGCCGCCTGCTGGGCGGGCGAGATGGCGGTCAGGTCCGGATCCTTGGCCCCGTCGACGCCCATGAACCGCAGCCAGTAGCGCTGCGCGGCATTGGTCTCGCCGTTGTTGTTGTTGATGTTGGTCAGCAGGAACTTGCGCAGGTCGGCCACGCCCGCCACCGAGACGGCGCAGCGATAGACGCCCTTGTCCAGGGTCGCCCCGGCCAGGGCCGCGTAGCCGCCATAGCTGGCCCCGACCACGCAGACGCGCTTGGGGTCGATGATCCCCTGCCTGGCCAGGTCGCGGACGCCGTCCGACAGGTCGGTCTGCATCTTCTTGCCCCACTCGCCGAACCCCGCCTTGACGAAGTCCCAGCCAAAGCCCTCCGAGCCGCGGAAGTTGGGCTGCAGCACCGCATAGCCGCGCGAGGCCAGGGCCTGGCTCCACCAGTCGAAGCCGGGCTCGTCGCGACCCTCGGGCCCGCCGTGCGGCAGGACGATCAGCGGCAGGTTCTTGGGATCGCGACCCTTGGGCAGAGTCAGGTAGCCGCTGATCTCCAGGCCGTCGGCGGCCTTGTACTTGATCGCGCGCACCGGCGAGATCGTCGCGGCGTTGACACCCTTGTAGATGTCGCCCAGCCAGCTGGCCTGTTTGGTGTCGAGGTCGACGAAGGCGTAGGCCGGGCCCTCGGTGGCCGAGTCGACCCGCACCACCACCTTGCGCCGGTTCTTCGACCACGAGGCCAGGGTGATGCGGTCGTCCGGAAACGCCTTGACCACCGCGTTCCAGGTCTTCTGCGCGGCCGGGTCGAAGAAGGTGTAGGTGAAGTCGTCGCCCTTCAGCTGGTAGCCGCCCAGCAGGGCCAGGGTGTCGGGATCGTGCAGCAGGCCGCTGAGCTGCAGGTCGCCCGGCAGGTCCTCGTACTGACCGACGCCGCGATATTCGCGCAGGATGTCGGTGCGCTTCTCGTCGCTGCGCCAGACCAGCACCGACTTGCCGTCGCGGCCGAAGCCCGACAGCCCGTACGAGCCCATGGGGCTGTCGGCTTGGTCGACCTCGCGCCAGGACCCATTGAGCTTCATCCGCAGGCTCCAGCGGCCCTTCTTGCCGTCATAGAGCGACTGGGCCACCGGCTCGCCGGCGGCGTCGACCAGCCAGCCGTCGGTGTCCTCGCGGACCCCGCCGTCCAGCATTCGCGTCATGCCGTCTTTCAGGTTGACCTTGAACAGGGTGTTGAGGCCCTGGTTGTTCACGAAGTGCACGCCTTCGAGGAACGCCACCGGCTGACCGTTGATGGTCCGCACCATCGGCGAGTCCAGGATCACGTTCATGGTGTTGGGCTGCGCGCGCAGCAGCAGGTTCTGCTTCTTGGTGACCAGGTTGAGGTCCAGCGCCATGTAATACTCGCGGGCCGGACCCTGGAGGTCGAAGACCTCGGTGGTCTGGGACGAGACCATGATCAGATGGTCCTCGCCCGCCCAGGTCAGGCCGCGCAGCTTGGTCGTCCCGGCCTTGACGACCGCCACATTCTGGCCGGCGAGCGTGCGCACCAGCACGAAACGCTCGTCGCCATTGGTCAGGACCATGGCCAGCTTCGAGCCGTCGGGCGAGACGCGGACCTCTTCGTATTGAGGCAGGCGGCCATAGAGGGCCAGATCGGATTTCTCGGCGGCGAACGCCGGACCGGCTGCCACGGCGACACAGGCCAAGCCGATGGCCAACAGCTTCTTGAACACGCGAACTTCCCCCAACCGCTGGAAACTCTACCAGAGGGTGCGGACGTGTCGAGACATCCGAAAGGGCCTGCGCAAAACAAAACGCCCCGGCTTTGAGGGCCGGGGCGTTTCGATGTCTAGCTGAAGACCAGTCCTTAGCGCGGGGCCAGGATCATGATCATCTGACGGCCTTCCATGCGCGGCTCGTACTCGACCTTGGCGACTTCGTCGAAGTCGGCCTTGACCTTGTGCAGCAGCTTCATGCCCAGCTCGGGGTGAGCCATTTCACGACCACGGAAGCGCAGGGTGACCTTCACCTTGTCGCCTTCTTCGAAGAAGCGGGTCATGGCCTTGGCCTTGACCTCGTAGTCGTGGATGTCGATGTTCGGGCGGAGCTTGATCTCCTTGAGCTCGACGACCTTCTGCCGCTTGCGCGCCTCGTTCTTCTTCTTCTGCTCCTGGAACTTGAACTTGCCGTAGTCCAGGATCTTGCAGACAGGCGGATTGGCGTTCGGAACGATTTCCACCAGGTCCAGGCCGGCTTCCTCGGCCGCTTCCATAGCGGACGCGGTCGGCATCTCGCCTTGCTTCTCGCCGTTTTGGTCGATCAGCAGGACGCGGGGGACTCGGATGTCTTCGTTGATACGCGGTCCGTCTTTAACGGGCGGCGTTTGCATAGGACGGCGAATAGGGGCGGCTCCGGGGCAGTTGATGAGGGTAGAGTTGAACGCGTGCGCGCCGCGCTGGGCGCGCCGCGAGAAAGTGATATATGACCCGCCGGCCGCGCTCTATCAAGCGACGGCGGTCAAAGAGACGCTGGCGGATACAGTTTTTTCTGATCCCAGCCGGTGAATGGGCGGAAATGACAGGGTGGGGACGAGTTCTCCCCGTTTCAAGACGCCTGCCGCGAGCCTCATGACTGAACACCGCCACACCGCCCTGGAGGACGTCCATGCCCTCCTGATCGGCTCCAGCTTCATCGCCGTGGGCCTGACCCTGCTGAAGGCCGCCGGCCTCGTCACGGGCGGCGTGGCCGGGGTGGCGCTGATCATCTCGTACCTGGGCGGCTGGCCGGTGGGGACGGTGTTCTTCCTGCTGAACCTGCCGTTCTACGTCCTGGCCCAGCGGACCCTGGGCTGGACCTTCACCTTCAAGACCCTGGCGACCAACCTGCTGCTGATGGGCCTGGCCTTCGGCATGCCCTACTGGCTGAAGATCGGCCACGTCGACCCGATCTTCTCGGCCGTGTTCGGCGGCACGATCATCGGCATGGGCATCCTGGCCCTGGCCCGTCACCGCTCCAGCGTCGGCGGGACGGGGGTGCTGGCGCTCTGGCTGCACGAGCGGCGCGGCATCAGCGCCGGCAAGGTGCAGATGTCCGCCGATTGCCTGGTCATCCTGGCGGCCTTCTTCACGATCAGCTTCGACAAGCTCTTGCTGTCCATCGCCAGCGCCGTGGCGCTGAGCGCTGTGATCATCGCCAACCACAAGCCGGGGCGGTACGCGGGGTATTAGTTCCGCGAGATCAGTGCGGCAGCAGCGCCATCGCCGCGCTCGCCACGGTGCTGACCGGCAGGGCCTTGAGGTCGGGCGAGCGGATCACCGCCACGTGGCCGCGCGGGCCGCACAGCTCGGGGTCCGAGGCGTCGGAGAACAGGGCGATGGTCGGGGCGCCCGCGGCGGCCAGCAGGTGGGTCGGGCCAGTGTCGTTGCCGACGGCCAGGGCCGCCTTGGCCCCCAGCACGGCCAGCTGGGCGAAGTCGGTGCGGCCGGTCAGGTCGCGGGCCCCGCCCACGGCCTTCTGGATGTGGCGCGCCATGGCGCTTTCCTGCGGGCCGCCGATGATGACGATGTCCAGGCCGCGCGCCTTCAGCAGCGAGCCCAGCTGGGCATAGTTCTCGACCGGCCAGCGCTTGTCCAGCCGGTGGGCCGAGCCGCCGGGCACGAACAGCACATACGGACGCGGCGTGGCGGCGCCGGCCACCGGGCGCGGCTCCTTGTGCTTGCGCAGGATCCAGGTCAGGTCAGGCGGCGGGGCGCTGCCCGGCTCGGTCGGGGCGTCGGGCCAGATGCCGGCGGCGCGCAGCTGATCGGCCTGCCGCTCCAGCGTGTGCATGCGCAGTCGGGCCGAGCCCTTCTGCGGCAGCGAGGCGCCGAAGGCGATGCCGTTCCATTGCGGCGCGAACGGGCGCAGCAGCTGGAAGTACCAGTTGGTCCGACTGTTGGTCTGCAGGTCGTAGACCCGGTCGTAGCGCGCCTTGCGGATGCGGCCGATCATGGCCAGGGTCTCGCCCACGTCGCTGGGCCGGCCGTCGGTCTCGACGCTGTTGAAGTACGGGCTGAGCTTGGCCAGGGCCTCGAAGGGCGGGGTGGTCAGGAGCGTGATCTTGGCCTTGGGATGGGCCTCGCGGATCTTCTTCATCGCGGCCAGGGCCAGGACGAAATCGCCCAGAGCGCCCAGCTTGATCACCAGGACCTTCTTGATCTCCTTGCTCAAGGCTGCCGCTCCAAACTTCGGGCGCTCAATACGCGAGCGTAGACGTTGAGCGTCGCTTCGCACATCGCGTCCACTGAATACAACCGCCGTGCGCGAAGACGTGCGGCCTGACCCAGGGTTTGTCGTCCGGCCGCGCCGATCTCGCAGGCTTCGAGCAAGGCGTCGGCCCAGGCCTCGGCGTCGCCCGGCGCGACCAGCCAGCCGGTTTCGCCCGGCAGGATGGTCTCGCGCGTGGCCCCGTGGTCGGAGGCCATGGCCGGGCGACCCATCACCTGCGGCTCGACCGCCGTGCGGCCGAAGGCTTCCGGCTCCAGCGAGGGCGCGATGGCCAGGTCGGCCAGCAGATAGGCGGCCGGCATGTCGTCGCAGTGGCCGACCAGCTTCACCGCATTCTCCAGGCCGGCGGCTGCGATGGCGGCCTCAAGCTCGGCGCGGTAGCCTTTACGGCCCTGATCGTCGCCAGCCAGCAGCAGCAGGACCCGATCCTCGCCGCGCGCCTTTAGCCGGGCCATGGCTTCGATCATTAGGGCCTGGCCCTTCCAGCGGGTCAGGCGGCCGGCCAGCAGCACCTTCAGCCGGCGCTCGTTGTCCGAGACGCCCCAGGCCTTGCGCAGGGCCTCGATGCGGTCGCCGCCGACCACGCCGGGCTCGAAGCGCGACAGGTCGACGCCGCGCGGGATGGCCACGACCTTCTCCGGCGCGATGCCGTGCTCGCGGATGACGTGGTCGCGCGTGTACTCGGAATTGGCGATGACCAGGTCGCCCTTGGTCATCACCGCGTTGTACCAGCGCTTGAGATTGGACTTGGCGTTGTAGACGCCGTGATAGGTGGCGATGAACGGCACCTTGGTGGCGTGCGCGGCCCACAGGGCGCTGAAGGCCGGGGCGCGCGAGCGGGCGTGGACCAGGCTGACCTTCTCGCGCCGGATCAGGTCGATCAGCCGCGCGGCGTTGCCCAGCATGATCAGCGGGTTCTTGGACTGGGCCGGCATCTGGGCCAGCCGGCCGCCGTCGGCTTCGAGGCGCGAGGCCATGCGCCCGCCCTTGGTCGCGACCAAGGCCTTGCCGCCTTGCGCCACCACCGCGTGGGCGACATCAATCGTCGTCTGCTCGGCCCCGCCGGTTTCCAGCTCCGGCGTGACTTGCAGCAAGGTGAAATCGGCGGGTAGGTCGGGCACGCGACTCTCGGCGAAAACGAGCGAATTTTAGTTAGCGAAAGGATCGAGGCGACGCCATGACCGAATCCCGGGGCGCCCTGGCGCGTGAAGACGGCTCGAAGATCGCTTTCCGCCGCGTCGAGGGTGAGGGGCCGACGGTCGTGTGGCTGGGCGGCTTCCATTCCGACATGACCGGGACCAAGGCCGAGGTCCTGGCCGAGCAGGCCCAGGCCAGCGGCGGCAATTATATCCGCTTCGACTATTTCGGCCACGGCGAGTCCGATGGCCAGTTCAAGGACGGAACCATCAGCCGCTGGCGCGCGGACGCCCTGGCGCTGATCGACGAGCTGACGACAGGCCCGCTGGTGTTGGTCGGCTCGTCCATGGGCGGCTGGCTGTCGTGCCTGGCGGCGATCGCTAGGCCCGACCGCGTCAAGGCCATGGTGCTGATCGCCCCCGCGCCGGACTTCACCGAGAAGCTGATGGAACCGGATCTCTCGGCCGAGGCCAAGGCGGCGATCGCCAAGGACGGCTTCTGGATCCGGCCGTCGGAGTATGACGACGTCGGCTACGCGATCACCCGCGAGCTGCTGGAAGACGGAGCGCGGTGGTCGATCCTGCCGGGACCCGTGCCGATCGATGTGCCGGTGCGCGTGCTGCAAGGCGGCGCGGACCCTGACGTGCCGTGGACTCACGCGCTGGAGCTGGCCAACGCCCTGAACTCGGATCAGGTCGTCTTCACCCTGATCAAGGACGGCGATCACCGCCTGTCGCGTCCGCAGGACCTGGAACGCCTCGTGGCGGCCGTCGCGGAGGCCAAGGGCCTGGCGGAACCGGAGGAGGGCGACCTGGTGTCCCGCCGCCTGGCGCGAGCGGCGCGGTTGCGCAATGCGGCGGGTCTGGACGCGGTGGGGATCACCCCAAGGGCGCCGGCGATCGACGACGAGTAGGGCTTCTAACCCCTCTCTTTTAGGGAGAGGGAGGGGCCCGTCGCGTAGCGATGGGAGGGTGAGGGGTTACGAGGCTTGACGGCGTGCCGGCACTTCGTCTGACGCTGTAACCCCTCACCCCAACCCTCTCCCTATGGGAGAGGGGGCAAGTTCATCCGCCCGCCTTCAAAATCGCCGCCAACCCTTCGCGATATGTCGGATACGCCGGCCGCCAGCCCAGTTCCGCCTTGGCCAGCGCGTTCGAGACGCGTTTGTTCTCGGCGTAGAAGCGGCGAGTGGCCGGCGACATGCCCAGTTCGTTGAAGGGCAGGTCTGGCGGGACCGGGACGCCGAGCAGCTTGGCCGCATGCTCCATGACGTCCTGCGGCGGAGCCGGTTCGTCATCGACGAGGTTGTAGATCCCGCCCGCCTTCGGCCGCTCCAGCGAGGCCAGCAAGCCTGAGACGATGTCGTCGAGGTGGATGCGGCTGAACACCTGGCCCGGCTTGACGATGCGGCGGCCTTCGCCGGCGCGCAGGCGGTCCAGTGCGCTGCGGCCGGGAACGTAGATGCCTGGCAGGCGGAAGGCGGTGACGGTCAGGCCCATGCCGCGCCCGACCTGGCGCCAGTCGCGCTCGGCCCCGACCCGGCGGGCGCCTTCGACCGACTGGGCCTTCAGCGGCGCGGTCTCGAAAACCCAGCGGCCGTCGTAGTCGCCATAGACCCCCGTCGTGGAGAGATAGCCGATCCAGTCGGGGAAAGCCTGGGCCTGGGCGAGGGCGGGGATCAGCGATTCCAGCGCGGGGCAGCCGTCGGGACCGGGCGGGGCGGTGACCAGGATGGCGTTCACCCCTTGGAGCGCGGCGGCCATGGCCTGGCCATCGTCCGGATCGGCCGGCGTGATTCCCTGGGCGCGCAGCCGATCAGCCTGATCGGAGTCCCGCGCCGTGGCGGCGATCTCCCAGCCACGCGCCTTCAGGGCGCGCGAAAACGCCGCGCCGACATAGCCCATACCGAACACAAACAGACGCAACGCCTAGAACTCCGCCCCCGGAAAACCTGGCGAAATCTAGCCTCCGAAAAAAGGCTGTCGGCAACCCCTCAAAGGGCGCTTGCCAAGCGCGAAGCCCTCTGCCATAAGCCGCCTCCTCGTCGCGGGGCGCTCTTCTGAGCCCCGCCGATGCGGGCGTAGCTCAGTGGTAGAGCACAACCTTGCCAAGGTTGGGGTCGAGAGTTCGAATCTCTTCGCCCGCTCCATTCTTCCGGACTTTCGGGAGAATGGAGCGACTATATATCTCGCGAATGGGCGGGCGTAGCTCAGTGGTAGAGCACAACCTTGCCAAGGTTGGGGTCGAGAGTTCGAATCTCTTCGCCCGCTCCATTCTCGAACATCTTCCAAAAACTTAGGTGCTTCCAACCGGTCCCCGCCAAGGGATCGCGGTGAACGATTCGCGTGTCGCCGGGCGATCCGCGTTCGCCTAAGCTGCGCCTCATGACTCGCATCGCACCCTGGCGCGCCGCCCTGGCCGGCGTCTGCCTCGCAGCCTTGGCCGTCTCGGCCGCCGGGGCCACGCCCTCCGGCAATCTCGTCAGCCTGGTCGCCCGCTACGAGGCGCTGGGCAATGCCGACGAGGATCCCGATTCCGGCGGCTCCAGCGAGGCTCGCTGGCGGCTGCCCGACGTCTCGCCGGCCGCCGATGCGGCGCGGCTGACCAAGCTGAACGCGATCTCGGCGGCGCTGTCGTCGATGGAGACCAAGGGCCTCTCCGACGAGGAGAAGCTGACCCGCGATCTGCTGCTGTGGACCGTCAAGGACCGCATCGAGGCGGCCGGCTACGACGAGTCGCGGATGCCGTTCAGCAGCGACGGCGGCTTCGACGTGATGATGCTGTACCGCGCCACCGGCATGAAGCTGAAGAGCGAGGCCGAGGCCCGGCGCTGGATCGGCCTGCTGAACGGCATGCCCGGCTGGTACGCGGCCAATATCGACAACGCCCGTCGCGGGGTGAAGGCCGGCTTCGTCCAGGCCATCCCAACCGCTCAAGCGGTCCAGGAGCGGGCCCAGCGCACCGCCGCCACGCCGCTGGCCGACGATCCGCTGATGACGCCGCTACGCACCCTGCCGGCCAGCATCCCGGAGGCCACGCGCGCGGCCCTGGTCGCCGAGGGCGAGAAGGCCATGACCGACAAGGTCGCGCCGGCCCGCGCCACGTTCGTCAAGTTCATGACCGAGGAATACGTCCCGCACGCCGCCAAGAGTCTGGCGGCCTCGGACCTGCCGGACGGCAAGCGCTACTACGCCTTCCTGGCCCGCCGGCACACGACCACCACCCTGACGCCGGACCAGATTCACGACATCGGCCAGTCCGAGGTGGCCCGCATCCGCGCCCGCATGCAGGAGACCATGAAGGCCGCCGGCTTCCAGGGCGACCTGCCGGCCTTCCTGGCCATGCTGCGCCAGGATCCGCGCTTCTATGCGACCAGCCGTCAGCAGCTGCTGGAGAAGTCCTCCGAGATCGCCAAGCGCGCCGACGACCAGCTGCCGGCTCACTTCGGCGTCCTGCCGCGCCTGACCTACGGCGTGCGTCCGGTGCCGGCCAGCATCGAGAAGGGCTACACCACCGGCCGCTACTTCGGCGGCGACGCCAAGGTCGGCCGGGCCGGCGGGTTGATGATCAACACCTCGGAGCTGGACCAGCGGCCGCTGTACGAGCTGCCGGCCCTGGTGCTGCACGAGGGCGCGCCCGGCCACCACATCCAGACCTCGCTGGCCGCCGAGCAGACGGGTGTCCCCGAGTTCCGCCGCAACCTCTACTTCACCGCGTTCGGTGAGGGCTGGGGTCTCTATTCGGAGTGGCTGGGCGAGGAGATGGGCATCTATCGGGACCCCTATGAGGTCTTCGGTCGTCTGTCCTACGAGATGTGGCGCGCCTGTCGCCTGGTGGCCGACACCGGCATGCACTGGAAGGGCTGGAGCATGGAGCAGGCCCGCGCCTGTTTCACCGACAACACCGCTCTGTCGCCGACCAATATCGAGGTCGAGCTCAAGCGCTACGTCTCCTGGCCCGGCCAGGCCCTGGCCTACAAGATCGGCGAGCTGAAGCTGCTGGAACTGCGCAAGCGGGCCGAGGCCAAGCTGGGCGACAAGTTCGACGAGCGCGGCTTCCATGACGCGGTGCTGCTGCACGGCTCGCTGCCGCTGGCGGTGCTGGAAACCCGGATCGACGCCTGGATCGCCCAGCAGTCCAAGGCCGCCGCGCCGTCAGCCAAGAAGAAGGGCTGACCATGGCCAGGATCACCGTACTCGGCGAATGCATGGTCGAGCTGTCGCCGGAAAGCGCCGACAGCCTCTACCGCATGGGCTTCGCCGGCGACACGTTCAACACCGCCATCTACATGGCCCGCCTGGGCGACGAGGTCGCCTACTGCACGGCGCTGGGGCAGGGCGATCCGTTCAGCGAGGGCGTGCTGTCGGCCATGCGCCGCGAGGGCATAGACACCCGCCTGGTCCGCCAGGTCGAGAACCGCCTGCCGGGCCTCTACGCCATCGTCCTGGACGAGCACGGCGAGCGGAAGTTCCACTATTGGCGCGAGCGGGCTCCGATCCGCGACCTGTTCTCGGCCCACACCGCCGACCAGCTGATCGAGGCGGCCAAGGCCAGCGGCCTCGTCTACCTGTCGGGCGTCACCCTGGCGGTGGTCGGCGACATCGGGCGGGCGCGCCTGAAGGACATCCTGGCCTATGTCCACTCGCTGGGCATCGCCGTGGCCCTGGACTTCAACTACCGCCCGGCCTTGTGGCCCAGCCCCGAGGCGGCCCGCGCGGCCCTGGACGGCGTCGTGCCCTCGTGCCGCTACATCTCGCTGAGCAGCGAGGACAGCCGCCCGCTCTACGACCGCGAGGCCGAGGACCTGGCCGCCGAGTGGGCCGCCGCCGGCGCCGAGGTGGTGGCCCGCGACGAGAGCCACGCGGTCAATGTCCACCAGCCGCAAGGCCGGACGACCACGCCGCCGCCAGGCCGGGTCAAGGCCGTCGACACCACGGGGGCGGGGGACAGCTTCAACGCCGCCTACCTGTCGTCGCGGCTGGCGGGATTACCCATTCCGGAGGCGATCCGGCGCGCGCACGCTCTGGCCGCGCTGGTGGTCTCGCACAGAGGCGCTATCCTGCCACACGGTGTCGCCCTCGAAGGTGTCTAGTTCGCCCAAAGTCCCATGCGTGAGTTCGATCTCGACGCCGACCGTCTGCAGTCGGCGCTGACCAGGCGTTTCCTGATCCCGGCGCTTCCCGCCCTCGAGGCGACGTTCCTGGCCCTGCGCGGCGAGACCGACCAGGCCTTGGCGGTTGAAGCCGGCGGGCGCTACGGCAAGCCCTATCCCTATGGCCTGTGCCTGGAGATCACGATCGATGTCCTGTCGCGGCTGAACGCACGGCCCGCCAGGCCCCGATCGGCGGGGGAGCGGGCGCTGAAGGCGTTCTTCGACAACGGCGGCCAGGGACGGATGGTCTGGGGCGCTCTGCGCGACCGGTATTTCCAGAACGCGATCCAGCTGGGCTCGCTATATGTCGATGTGTCGAACGACACGGTCGATGTGCGCAAGGCCAAGGTCGAAATCCTGCCTATGAAGGAGTCGGGGCTGGTCCTGGTGAGGGACGCCGCTCACTTCGTTCGGATCGCCAACGGCTACTGGGATATGATCTTCTACGCCAACACGGCCTTGCCGTCGCTGGCCCCGGCGTTCCCGATGATCGCGGTCGATCGGAAGGGCCAGATTCAGATCCAGACCAAGGTCGGCTACATGATGCGCCTGTTCGGCGCCGACGGCTTCCATCTGGCGGAGCGGTGGTTGCGGGAGGGGCCGCCCGCGCCGTCCACGGTGACCCAGGCGATACGAGGCGCTTGTTCGCCGGCCCTTCTGGCCGCAAATCCCACGGTCGGGGCCTACGAGGCCATTCGCGCTTGCGAACGCCTGCGTCTTGCCGGGACGGTCGTGGACGCCGCCTGGGTCGCGGGCATGCAGGCGCTGTTCGACCAGGCGCCCGCGACGCGAATCGCCCTTCCGACACCTGTCGCCAAACGGGGGGCGATCGCGGACGAACGGCGTACGAATGCCCGTCCGATTGTGGGTGTATCGGCTGTTGCAGCCTAGGAAAATCAAAGCTTTAAGCGATCAAAGCTTGAGTGAAATAGGAATATCTTCCTCTCCATAAGATTATATACCTATAGTCGTATTCGCCCGCCGTGCTCGCGGCTGGGAGGAGAGGACGCCATGTTGGTTCAAGCCCTTGAGGACATCTGGGCGATCACGCCCGATCCCCGTCGCGACCGCCTGACGGTCGGCTTCGTCACCCATCTCGTTTCCCTGGCCACCGGCGTGCCGGCGGCCGAGATCAGCGCGCCCAGGCGCGCCACCCATGCCGCCGTCCGCGCGCGGCAGCTGGCCATCTACCTGACCCACATCACCTTCCACTGGTCGCTGGCGCGGGTGGCCTTCGCGTTCGGTCGCGATCGCACCACCTGCGGCCACGCCTGCCGCAAGATCGAGGACATGCGTGAGGACGCCGTCTTCGACCGCCGGCTCACCGACCTGGAGGCCTGCCTGCGCCAGGCTCCGGCCCATGCCGAGGAGATTCCGGCGTGAGCGCGGAGTTCGATATGGAACTGGAGGCGCGGCGGTTGGCCGAACGGGCCATGCGGCTGCTGTCGCGTCCCGGCGCGGTGGTCGAGGCGCTGGGTCTGGGCTACGGCGTGCGCCTGGGGCCCAGCCGGCGGCGCAGCGTCATGCTGACCCTGGACGAGGCGGCGTTCCAGGCCCTTGCCCGCGATGCGACCCTGAAACCGCGCGCCCAGGGCGGCTGGACGATGACGGCCAGACCAGAACCTTCGACGCCGCCGCCGGGACGTCCGAGCGTGATCGAGGAAGAGGTCGTGACGGCCGAGGGGCCGGTGCGACGCAATCTCGGCGAGTCGCCGATCGCCTGGCTGGCCCGCCGCCGCGACGGGAACGGCCAGCCCTGGCTGACGCCGACCGAGGCCGCGGCCGGCGAGCGGCTGCGCGAGGAGTTCGAGAGCCTGGGCGCGCAAGGCCGCATGACCATGCGCTGGGACGCGACGCCTCGGGTGGACGGCGGCAGGCCGGGTCTGGCCCCGGCCGAGCGCGATCTGGCCGCCCGTGAGCGGATCGCCAATGCGCTGGCGGCGGTGGGGCCGGGCCTGCGCGAGATTCTGGAGCGGGTTTGCCTGATGGGCTCGGCGCTGGAGATGGCCGAGCGGTCGCTGAAGCTGCCGCGCCGGGCGGGCAAGACGGTCCTGAAACTCGCCCTGCAGCGCCTGGCGCGGCACTACCATATGGTTTAGCGGTTGCCGCCGGCCACGGCGATGATCTCGCCGGTGATCCAGAAGCTGTCCGGCGACGCCAGGAAGCTCACCACCGGCGCGATGTCCGACGGCTGGCCGATGCGGCCCAGCGGGGTCTGGGCGACCAGTTGAGCTTCGAGCTCAGAGCCGATGATCCCGACGGTGTGGGTGCCTTCGGTCTCGACCGCGCCGGGCGAGACGGCATTGACGCGGATCTTGCGCGGACCCAGCTCCTTGGCCAGCACGCGGGTGATCGAGTCCACGGCGGCCTTGGTGCCGGTGTAGACCGAGGCGGTCGGGATATCGACCGTGGTCGCCGCCGAGCTGATGTTGATCACGCTGCCGCCGTCGGCGCCGAAGCGCTTGGCCGCTTCTTGCGTGGCCAGCAGCAGGCCCAGGACGTTAATGTTGAACTGGCGGTGGAAGTGCTCCTCGGTGACGTCTTCCAGCGCGGCGAACTCGTAGACGCCGGCGTTGTTGACCAGGATGTCCACGCCGCCGAAAGCCTTGGCGGTCTCGTCGAACAGTTTGGTGACGTCGGCGCTCTTGGCCACGTCGCCCTGGACGGCGATGGCCTTGCCGCCGGCGGCGGTGATCTCGGCCACGACCTTGTCGGCGCCGTCACGGCTCGAAGCGTAGTTGACCGCGACGGCCGCGCCCTCGGCGGCCAGGGCCTTGGCGATGGCGGCGCCGATACCCTTCGAGGCGCCGGTCACGACGGCGGTCTTGCCAGTAAGCTTGCTCATTGTCTCTCTCCGGACGCCGTTGATCGGCGAACGCTTCGACATTTAGATAATCATCGAAGTGATTCAATGAGCGAGGGGCGAGAGATTTTCTGAGGGCTTGTCGGTACAGGCTAGAAGTGGCCCGGAAACAGGTTGGTGCTGTCCCTGGCGGGGTGCTCAACGGACCTCGGTTTACAGCAAGCTTGTGCGCCTTCGCGCCAGTGGACGGCATCTGGATCCCGCTCGGCAAGAGCATGCTGATCGAGATCTTCCGGCCACTCGAATCCGCCCTGTCCAAACCTCTCCCGACACGCAGGCCGTGCAGGTCACGCGGCGACGGGGGGCTGGCCAGCGTCCTGTCTTTGGTAGCGGGTTCAATGTTGGCGGCAAAATCTGCAATTTAAGATGGAATCAATCTTCCCTTAGGTTGTGCGTGCTGCTACGCCTACCTCAAGTGAGTTCAGCGGCCGAGCGGGTTGTGACGCAAGCGTCTCCAGAATTGTCGTGCCGAAGCCCGGGGCAGGTTTCACAGGTGAATGATATCCACCTTAAAGCGCCGATAATAAAGGGGCTCCCAACTATATCAGACAAGACGCGGCGCGTTGAAAATTTGATCCGAGAGAGGGATCGAAAATTTAAAAAGGTCTCGGAAACTTTCGGCCTGGAAGTAAGATATGCTCACCATGTGAGGTCCGGCGATATCACGGGTCGGTTGGCTGTTCCCAGTGCGTCGTGGCCCATCATACATCCCAGCGCCGCCGAATTCATGCTGCGGCCGTGCGTGGAGCCTATTTACTGGTTTTTCTGGGAAGATTTCAGACGAGGCGGAATCTCCGAGGAGCGGTTCCTGAAGCTTTCCTCCGCGCTGTCGGGGCGTCCAAACAAATATTCAGGGAAGCAAGGGCGAACCACCCCGCTAGATGGGCACCCGACGACCTACTTCGAAGACGTTGAACTCTCGTCTCAGTGGCGGGTTCGCTATCTAGATCTATTTTCGATGGATCTTCATCCGCTGCATCGGGCGATCATATCCTACGCGATCGTTATTTTGGCCCATCCGCTCCTGGATGGAAATGGAAGATGCGCCAGGGCGCTGCTTGTCGGGGCGCTCGCGCACGCCGGGTTGCTCAACAACCCAAGTCTTCCGCTCGGTCCATCGTTCTACGTGAACTCATCCTATGTTTCCTGGTCCCTGAATGATCTTAGCGAAACAGGAAACTGGTCAGCATACGCATCAAGAATGGAAGATCTTTTGTCGATAACGGCACAAGAAGCCGACACCGTCAGTTAGATTATGTGAAAGGTTAGGGACATGCGCGACCTGGACATCAACGAACTCGACCGCGTTGCGGGTGGCTTCGACGTCGACGCCGCCTTCGTGAATTTCAGCATCATGGACTTGGAGGACGCCGAGAAACTGCGAGCCGGCAGGCCGCAGGGAAGCGATCTGGACTTCAACTCACCGTTCAGTTTCGGTTATACGGATCCGGCTTGGCAGCAGGTCATGAACGACTTCGACGCTGGTCACATGCCTGCGGATTCGCTCTGGGCGACCTCCAACGACATCGCCTTCTCTTCGGCCCACGGTACGGGCTCGACGGATGGATTGGTTTGGTTTTCCGCGGAAACCTATCTGGGGAGCCCGCAGACGCTGCCGAATGGCGACATCACGGCTGCTGAACTGACCGTCCAGCTTGTCCGGCATGACGTCAACGGTATCGGTGCTTCGTTCGATCCCTACATCGACAACCGTCCCGGCTATTCCACATTGCAGATTTCCGGACCGGCGATCATGGGCCTTGGCGGTTTCTCGCCGCCCGAGCCGGGGCACCAGATCATCCCCGCCGAGTATGCGCAGATCGTCCAGATCCTCGCGGGGCAGGGCTTCAACGTTGACGCCATTATCCATCAGCAGTGGGAAAATGGCCGAAACCTTCATACCCCTACTCAGTACAAAGCGGCCTTTAATCAATTCATAGAAGACGTTCACAGCCATGGCCCCCTGGATGTCAAGAATACCTATGCCGCTCAACTTTCCGTCGTCAATTCCGACACCGTTCAGGCCTTCGGAAACTGGTTCTTTGGCGTCACGGCCCATGCGATCGGATTTACACTTGGCCAAGCGGCCGCCGGCGCCGGACTGTACCAGATGACCAAGCAAGGGTACTATGATCGTACGTCGGAGGTCGCGGCCTATGCCAACGCGGGTTACTCGGCTATCCTGGCGCAAGCAAATCCAGACTTCATAGTCAACGACACTAAGGCGGCCGCCATGATCGCCGCCGGCGCGCGCTTTGGCGATCTACCCGGCGACACCACACTCATCGCCGCAGGCTATTTCGCCTACAAAGTCGCAAATCAATCAGGGATTTAGCGGTGAAGGCGCTTGGCTTTGGCCTGCTACTCGCGACGTCGCTCAGTGTCACTGCCTGCGCCCAGGCAGTGACACCGGATCCTAGACGGATCTTCGCGGACCATCGCCCAGAGTTCATCAAACTCGTCCAAGATATCGAGGGCTGCAAGGGCGTGATCGCCTTCTACGCTGAGTATCGCGAAAGTTCCCGCTGCCACGGCGATGATCATGGCCGCTCGAGAGAGATTTCAGGGCGATTGAGCGCACTGGGCGTTCACTGGGCGATCGCCGCGCGCACGAACGAGCCCGGCGCGGATGTGAATAGGATCAACTTCGTGACTGCGTCACAAGGATTGATGATCGGGCCGGGCAGCGCTTCGATGATCGTCTACCACGGCGACAAGGCAACGCCGCTCCCTGACGAAAAGCCCATGGACAATGCCGGACACTGGTTCTCGCTGAAAACAAAAGACGTTCCCCGTTCTCGGTAGAATCCCAGTGCAACCAGATCCCGCCCCGTCGACAGACGACGGTCTATTTCGTCGCGAAGCCATCGAGGCGAGCGGGGCTGCTTACGGCCGCCCCGCTCGGCCCTTCGAAGCGGCGTCCTGGATCCTGACGCTGTTCCTGACAGTGACGTTCATCGTCGTAGTCGTCTTCCTGTGCACGGCCAAATATGCGCGAAAGGAAACGGTGGCAGGTATCATCGTCCCCGCCGCCGGCGCCATCCACTTGGCCGTCACCCGGCCTGGCGTCCTCACTGCGGTTTATGTCCGCGAAGGCGACACGATCGAGGCGGGAGCTCCCGTCGCTAGGCTGCAGTATGATGCGGTGACCACTCAGGGCGATCGGCTGTCTACGGTGCTGGTCGGCGCCTCCGATGAGCAGCAGGAGGCCGTGTCAGAGAGACTGGAGGCCAACGGCCTGTCCTTGCGCGAAAAGACGCGCGAGCTTGACGAAAAAAGGCGCAGCCTCCTGCAACAGCAGGAGCGCCTGACGTCGGAAGTGGCCTTGCAGAAGCGTCGCATCGATTTGAATTCTGCGTCGCTCGAGGCCGCGCGGCCGCTGCGCGAGAAGGGTTATTTCTCGGAGCTGCAGTTTCGCCAGCGTGAAGAGGCTGTTGTGGCCGCCCAACAAAATCTTTCGATGATCGAGCGACAGGCCGAAGAGGGCGCCGCGTCACTCGTGCAGCTTGAAGCGGCTCGACGTCAGCTAGGCGCGGAGGCGAAGCAGGCGGCGGCGGAGATGCATGCCTCTGCAGCGCAGATTCGCGAGAAGCGCGCCTCATACGCCGCGGACGGTGAAGCTTTGATCGTCGCGCCAAGGTCGGGGCAGTTGGCGTCCTTGCGCGCGACCCCGGGGGCGGCGGTTTCTGGCGGTTCGACCGTTGCGGTCATCGTGCCCGAAGGGGGAAAGCTCGAGGCCCAGCTATGGGCGCCCTCCCGGGCGCTTGGCTTCATTCGTCCCGGCGATGAAGTCCGCTTGATGTACGACGCCTTTCCCTATCAGCGCTTTGGGATGGGGCGAGGGCATGTCGTGTCCGTCGCCAACGCGCCGACGAGTCCGGCCGAACTGGCCGATGCTGTCGAGGCCAAGGAGGCCCTTTATCGGATCACGGTGGCGTTGGACCGCCAATCGGTCCGCGCCTACGGCAAGGACTGGCGCCTGTCGCCGGGCAGCCGCTTGTCTGCCGACCTCATCTTGGAAACACGGTCTTTCGTCGATTGGCTGTTTGATCCGCTCCAGGCCGTCAATCGCAGAATGGCGCCATGAAACTCGACCCCGCGGTTCGCAATCGTCAATCGGAAGCCACCGAATGTGGTCTGGCGGCTCTGGCGATGGCCGCCAGCATGGCTGGATCCGAGATCGACCTGACTTGGCTGCGTCAGCGTCACCCGGCCTCGTCGCGCGGCACGACCTTGCGGGACCTTAGCGCCATCGCCGCAGGCATCGGGCTCTCTTCCCGCGCGGTTCGCTGCGAGGTCGATGAACTGGCGCAACTGCAGTGCCCTGCCATTTTGCACTGGGGCATGAATCATTTCGTCGTGCTCGACCGCGTAGCCAAAAAAGGCGTTCGCATCTTCGATCCCGCCTTGGGCTACCAGATCGTCGCCTTGCGCGAGGTGGCCCGACGGTTCACGGGGGTCGCGCTCGAACTGACGCCCACGCCGTCGTTCCAACGCAAGGCCGACGCGCCGCGGTTGAAATTGAGCAGTCTCCTACGGTGGACCCCGGACCTCAAAGGCGGGCTGGGCAAGGCGCTGATCCTGTCCCTCCTGTTGCAGGCGTACGTGATCGCCAGTCCCTTCTACATGCAGATCGCCATCGATGAGGTCGCCCTGAAGGGGGACATTGATCTCCTGGGCGTTCTGGCCATGGGCTTTGCCACCTTCGCCGTATTCAACGCCATCGCTGAGGTCCTGCGCGGCATCGTCCTGCAACGCATGAACAGCGTACTGGCTTGGGATATGAGTCGGCGGGTCTTCCATCATATGATGCGACTGCCGCTGGCTTGGTTCCAGCGTCGGCGACTCGCCGACACGCAGAGCCGACTGCAGGCGCTCGACCCCATCAAGGCCCTCGTCACTAACGGTCTTGTCGGCACGCTGATCGATGGTGCGATGGCCCTCTCGACCGCGATCTTGATGACCATCTTCGCACCGACCTTGGCGCTGATCACAGGCGTCGGACTGGCCGTCTATGTGGCGCTGAGGTTGGTCTGCCTGCCGTTGAGCCGGCGATACGCCGCCGACGCCTTGATGGCGTCCATCGCCGAGCAGGGCAAGCGTCTGGAGACCCTGCGCGCCATACAGACCATCAAGGCCATGAATGGCGAAGCACAGCGGGAAAACGACTGGGCCAACAAGTTCTCCGAGACGATCAAGGCCAACCAGTCCAGCGCCTTCGTCAATCTAAGTTTCAACGCGGTCCAAAAACTGTTCGACGGCGTGATCCTGACGGCTATCGTCTATCTTGGGGTCCGGAAAATCGTAAACAATGAAATGACGATCGGCATCCTCTATGCCTTCGTATCTTATCGTTCGCAGTTCATGGCCCGGTCGATCACCTTGTTCGAGCAGATCGTGAATTGGCGCCTGACGGATCTCTATACCAACCGTATCGCCGATATTGTCCTGACGCCGCGAGAGACAGGGCTTGAGGGGGCGGCGAGCAACCTTCCGGAAATCACCGGTCGCCTGGAACTGGACCGGGTCAGCTTCTGCTATTCGCCCCAGGATCCTTTCGTCTTTCAAAACCTGAGCCTGTCTGTCGCCGCCGGCGAGTGCGTGGCGATTGTGGGCGCGTCGGGATCTGGAAAATCCACGCTCATGAAGGTTCTGTCGGGCCTCTATCAGCCAACGTCCGGATCGGTGCGCCTGGACGGCCTCGGGTTCAACAGCTGGGGCGCGCGACGGGTGAGAGAGGCCGTAGGCTTGGTTCTGCAGGACGATGAACTTCTCCCCGGTTCGATCGCCGAAAACGTCGCCTTCTTCGACGATGCGATCGAGATCGAGCGCGTCTGGCAATGCCTGACCATGGCCGCGATCGATGGCGAGGTCCAGGCCATGCCCATGCGCGCCGAAACCTTCGTCGGCGATCTGGGGTCGACGCTGTCTGGCGGGCAGAAGCAGAGGATTTTGCTCGCCAGGGCGTTATACAAACGGCCCAAGATATTGATCCTGGACGAAGCGAATTCGCATCTCGACGTCTTCAAGGAGCGGGCGATCAACGAACACCTTTCGTCGCTCAAGATTGCGCGGATTGTCGTGTCCCACCGCCCTGAAACGATCGCTGCAGCGGACCGAGTCTTCCATCTGGGCGTCGGCCTAGTCGAGGTGAGGGCGACCCTGCCGTCACCCGTGCCCATGCCGAGTGTCGGGATTTAGCAGACGGGAAGCAGCTTGTGCTCTGGCTCTACAAGCGCAGACTCGGGTGATGCCCTTGGGTGAGCGATAGCTGGGACCGCGCCAGCATCCAAGCCCAGCCCCGCTCGGCCTACCTGATGCCCGGCCTCACCCATAGCAATTGGAAGCACAGCAGTCCGCCGCTGGAAGCCTTCCGATACCTTCCGAACCGTGAGATCGGATGGGTGAAAGGCAAAGTTCGGCCCTGTCATTGGGGACCTCTAGCCAACGATATCTGAGGTCTCGATCGCCAACCAGCACGGTAAGACCTGCAAGCCGCTCAGAGAAGCCCGAGAGGGACAGTCTTAAGCTGCAACCGGCCTTACGGGGACAGCGTTAGCCTGTTCGCTTAATTTGTGAGTTTGGCAAAACCCTTGAAAAGCCGCTGTCTAGAGAGGACAGCTCAAACTTGCGCCGACAAGGCTTGCCTGCTCAGGCTGTAACGGGCCCGCCCTCTGGCATCGGACTGTTACAGAACGGCGGTAGCGCTGGTTATTCGCGCCAGGGGCCGCCATGCGTCACGTCTATCTCTACATCCACGACCTGCGGTCCAGCGGCGTGGTGCGCAACGCCATCGACTTCGCCAAGCGGTTCGCCCAGGACCATCCGACCACCTTGGTGGTGGGTTACGGCGAGGGGTTCTTCGCCGAGGAGGCGGCGCGTGGTCCTTTCGCGCTGAAGGTGCTGGCGCCCAAGGAAGGCGCGCTGGGACGGGGCGTCGCGGCCTTGCGGCTTCGGGCGTGGCTTTCGCGCCAGCCGGCGGGCGCGCTGATGTCGGTGGGCAATATGGGCCATTGGACCCCGTTCCTGGCCTGCCAGGGCCTTGGCCACATCGCCCGCATCTACTGCATCAGCAACGAGGTGGCCCGCGACGACGGCCTCAAGAGCCGCACGCGCCTAGCCTGGATGAAGCTGCTGACCCTCGACGCCGCCCGGATCGTCGTGGTCGGCCGCGCGCTGCGCCGCCTGCCGTTGTTCGCCCAGGCCATCGCGTCGGGTCGCGCGGTCGAGCTGCCGAACGGCGTCGACAACGCCCTGGCCGCCCGGCTGGCCCAGGCGCCGGCGCCGCATCCGTGGCTCGAGGACCAGGTCCCCGTGGTGGTCGGCATCGGTCGGCTGCGGCCGCAGAAGAACTTCGATCTGTTGATCGAGGCCATGGGCCGCGCGCGCGGAACGCGACGCTTGCGGCTGGCGATCATCGGCGGCGGCGCCCCGGCCGAGCAGGCAAGGCTGACCGGCTTGGCGCAGGCCGCTGGGCTGGGAGAGGATTTCCTGCTCGCGGGCGAGACCGACAATGTCTTCGCCTGGCTGCGCCGCGCGGCGGTGTTCGCACTGCCATCGCGCTGGGAGACATCGTCGCTGGCCTTGCTCGAAGCCCTCGCGGCGGGCGCGCCCGTGGTGGCGTCCAGGATCGCCGGCGACGCGGCCCAGGTGCTGGAGGAGGGCCGTTACGGTCTGCTGTTCGACGGCCAGGATCCCGACGCGCTGGCGGCGGCGCTGCTGGCCCAGGTCGAGGCGCCGGTCCGGCCGGGCGATCGGGCCCTGGCGTACGACCTGAGCCTGACCAACGACGCCTATGCCGCGCTCGTGGCCGAAGTCTTGGCGGCCGGATCGGCCCGTTGGAGTCCCTCGGGTCGCCTTCAGATTTCGGCTAGCTGAACCAGGTAGGCGTTCAGCACGTCGCGCTGCAGGATCAGGAAGGCGAACTTGCCCTGGCGGCAGATCTTGATCAGGCCCGCCGTTTCCAGTTCCTTCATGTGGTGCGACAGGGTGGCGGCGGTCACAGGCACATGCTGGGCCATCGCGCCACAAGGGAAGGGCTCGCTGGCCGCGCCGACCTCCTTGAGGATTTGGCGGCGGCGCGGGTCCGCCAGGGCCTTGGCGATCAGATTGACCTGTTTCTCATCGAGAACGATGCGCGGCGCGTCTTCCATGGCCTTCATATGCGGTGTGGCGCCGCGTGACGCAAATGGGCGGGACTGTTGGCCCCGCCCTTCGCAGGTCTTAGTGCTTCAGCGACAGCTTCAGGTCGCGCATCTGGTCATGGCCGGACTTCACCGAGGTCCAGGCCTTTTCGATCGCCGCGCGGGTCTGGGCGTCGACGTCGGTATCCTGGAGGGCCTTTTCGTACTTGGCCTTGATGTGGTCCTCGCCGGCTTCGACCTCATTGACGACGGCTTCGTCGCCCTTGGTGATCGAGTCCTTGAGGTTCAGGAACACGCGGTGGGCGGCGGCCAGGATGGTGCCGTCGTCCTTGGCCTCGCCGCCCAGCCGGCGGACTTCGTTCTGCAGGTCCGAGGCGACCGAGCGGCGTTCCTGGGCGCGGCGTTCGAACAGGTCCTTGTAGCGCGAGGCGTCGGCGTCCTTGGCGGCTTCGGCATAGCCATCGGCGCTGTCGATGGTGGTTTCGACCAGGCCGTTGACGAGCTTGATGTGGTCTTCGTTCGTATGCATGGGCGGCTCCTAGAGAAGAGGAGCCGGGTCAACGCGGGGCAAGCGCGAAGCGTTCAGCTTGGCCTTGAAGGAAAAGTCGCGCCGACGTGGTCGATGCCCAGGGTCTCGCAATGCAGCGCCTGGCGGTGGCGCTCGGCGGCGCGGGCCTTCTGGTCGTCCGACCGCTGGTCATGGCAAGCCGGACACGAAACGCCTTCGACATAGAGCTTGGAAGCCTGGGCCTCCGGGCTGACCGGCATACGGCAGCCTCGGCACAGGACGTGCGTCCCTTGCGCCAGGCCGTGGCCGACCGCGACGCGCTCGTCGAACACGAAGCACTCGCCGCGCCACAGGCTTTCGGGCTCGGGGACCTGTTCAAGATAGTCGAGGATGCCGCCCTTCAGGTGGAAGACCTGCTCGACGCCCTCGGCCTTGAGGAAGGCGGTCGACTTCTCGCAGCGGATGCCGCCGGTGCAGTACATCGCCACCTTCAGCGGCGCGGCGTCGGGGCCGCGCTCGGCCTCAAGCCCGGCGCGGTAGTCTCGGAACCAGGCCGGGAAGTCCGAGAAGCTGGCGGTCTTGGGATCGACGGCGCCTTCGAACTGGCCGACGGCGACCTCGTAGTCGTTGCGGGTGTCGATGACCACGACGTCGGGATCGGCGATCAGGGCGTTCCAGTCGGCGGGCGCGACATAGGTCCCGGCGTCGGTCGGATCGAGGTCCGGTTCGCCCAGGGTGACGATCTCTTTCTTGAGCCGGACCTTCATCCGGTGGAACGGCATGCGCTCGGCCCAGGCGGTCTTGGGCGCGAGGCCTTCACAGCCGGGCAGGGCGCGGATGTGGTCGAGCACCGCCTCGATGGCGGCGTCCTCGCCGGCGATGGTGCCATTGACGCCTTCGCGGGCCAGCAGCAGCGTGCCTTTGACGCCCAGGCCACAGCACAGCGCCGCCAGCGGGCCCTGGATCGCCGCCGGGTCGTCGAACCGCGTGAAGCGGTAGAGCGCGGCGACGCGGACGCTAGGCGAGGCGGACATTCGCGTCGTGCTGGATGCGGGCGACCATCGACTTCAGGCCATTGGAGCGTTGCGAGGACAAGGCTTCGGACAGGCCGAGCTTGTCCATCGCGCCCTTGGCGTCGAAGGCGACGATGTCGGCGGGCGTGCGGCCCGAATAGAGCCGCAGCATGATGGCCACCAGGCCGCTGACGATGTGGGCGTCGCTGTCGCCCTTGAAGACCAGGGTCCCGTCGGCCTGGGGCAGAGTCACAAGCCAGACCTGGCTGGCGCAGCCGCGCACCTTGTTGTCCTCCGAGCGCTCGGCGTCGGTCAGGGGGGCGAGTTCCTTGCCCAGCTCGATCACGTAGCGATAGCGCTCCTCCCAGTCGCCGAGGAGCTCGAACTCGTCGGCGAGGTCGTTGAGGGCGGTGTCGATGGCGCTGGTCATGGCGGGCCAATTAGGGGGCTGGCCCCCGCAAGGCAAGCTCGGGCCTATGCTGCCGGAAGGATCAGCCGCGCCAGGAAGCCCGCGCCCAGGCTGGAGGACAGCCGCAACTGGCCGCCCATGGCGCGTGACAACAGGTCGACGATCGGCAGGCCCAGGCCCACGCCTTCCTGGGTGCGGGTCAGGGCCGAGCCGCCCTGTTCGAACGGCTGCAGCAGGCGCGGCAGTTCCGAGCTTTCGACACCTGGGCCCTGGTCGCGGATGGTGATCTCGATCTCGCCGCCGATCCGGCTGGCGGCGACATGCACGACTCCCCCCGCAGGCGAGTGCGTAACGGCGTTCTGCAAGAGGTTGGAGAGCATGGTCCGCAGGCCGCGGCTGTCGGCGATGACGGCGGGCAGGGCGCCCTGGCCGATCACGTGGACGATGATTTCGCGGCGGGCGATCTCGGCCTTCAGGGTGTCGATCACGTCGTCCAGCGCCTCGTCCACCGGCTCGGGCGTCATCTCGATATCGGTGACGTGACCCTCCAGCCGGGCCAGCTCGACGATCTGGTTGACCAGCTTCAGCAGCTTCATGCCGCTGTCGTGCACGATGCCCGCATATTCCTTGTACTGCGGGCTGCCGAGCGGTCCGTACAGCTCGTGCGACAGGATTTCGGAGAAGCCGATTACGGCGTTCAGCGGGGTGCGCAGCTCGTGGCTGACCATGCGCAGGAACGAGCGCTTGCGATCGTCCAGGGCCAGGCGCCGGCGCTCGATCGCGGCCGCCCGGCGGTCGGCCGAGGCGGGGTCCGCGTACGCGCGGTCGGACAATGCGTCCAGGGACGCCGGTTCTGGCATGGTGGGCTCCCGGACCTTCTGTCCGTGACGATTCAGACGGGAAGGATGCCGGTCGGCGCTTACGATTCCGTTTCCGTCCACAACGCTTCCACGAGGAAAGGTCGCTTAACGATTGTGCGGCCTTGGAGGGAGGGGCTTTGGCGCGTTAAGGTTTGAAGACGGTGCTTCCCCGCCGCGCTTGCAAGTCGAACGGCCCTTGGAATTCGAGACGCTTCCAGACCCGATCCGACGCTCCGCCCCTCCGGCGGGGTTCGATCCCGCGCACGCGTGGCGCCTGGGCTGGCTGGCGGCTATCTGCCTGGCCGGCGCCGCAGCGCTGTTCGCGCACAACACCGGCGGCTGGCCGATCTGGGCGGCGCTGGGCGCGGGCGCGGTCCCGGCCCTGGCCTCGCTGCTGTTCTCGCGCGATAGCGAGCGGACGCAGTCGGTGCTGCTGGTCCTGTGGGCCGTGGGCGGCTCGCTGGCGGCGGTGCTGACGGGCGGCGTCTCCGGCGCCATGGCCGCGTGGTGCCTGGCGCCCGTCGCGGCGGCTTCGATCCTGGACCAGCCCAAGCGTCTGGCCGAGGGCGCGGCCCTGGCGCTGATCGGCGGCTGCGTGGCCGCCCTCAGCCAACTCTCCGGTCTGGCCCCGCCTGAGCCCACCGGCCCGCTGGCCTTCGTGCTGGGCTTTCTGGCCCTGGTCACCACGGGCCTTGGCCTTGCCGCCGGTCTGCTGATCGGCCGGCGCCGCCAGGGCGCGCGCGACGACCGCAACGCCACCGAGATTCTCTATCTGGAGACCTTGCTGGACGGCTTGCCGCATCTGGCGATCGCCATCCGTGGCCAAGGCCAGGTGACGGCCGTGCGCGGAGCCCCGCCGCCCGGCGTCACCACCGTCGACCTGGTCAATCGCGGCCTGACCGGCGCGGCCGCCCCGGGCGATCGCCAGCGCCTGACCGCCGCCGTCGCCGCCGCCTATCGCGAGGGCGCGGCCAGCATCACCTTCAATCCAGCCCTGGGCGTCGAGCGCATCGTGGCCCTGGACCTGGCTCGCGTCGCGCCCAATCAGCTGGTCGGCGTGCTGCGCGACGTCACGGTCGAACGCAATCGCGAGACCGCGCTCGACCAGGCCCGCGCGGACGCCGAGGCCCTGGCCGCCGGCCGCGCCCGCTTCCTGGCCAACATGTCCCACGAGCTGCGCACGCCGCTGAACGCCATCATGGGCTTCTCGGACATCATGCGCGCCCGGATGTTCGGTCCGCTCAGCGACCGTTACGCGGAATATGCCGAGCTGATCCACGAGAGCGGCGGCCACCTGCTGGACCTGATCAACGACGTGCTGGACATGTCGAAGATCGAGGCCGAGCGCTTCGAGCTGCAACGTGGCGTGTTCGACGCTCGCGAGGCGGTGCAGGCGGCCATGCGGCTGCTGCGCGTCCAGGCCGATGGCGCCAGCGTCCAGCTGCGCGGCGTGCTGCCGCCGGGCGAGCTGGAGGTCGACGCCGACCGTCGGGCCCTGAAGCAGATCGTGCTGAACCTCGTCTCCAACGCTCTGAAGTTCACGCCGCGCGGCGGCCAGGTGACGGTCACGGCCCACGGCTATGACGGCGTGCTGGAGCTGATCGTCGCCGACACCGGCGTCGGGATTTCGCCTGAGGACCTCGAGCGCCTGGGTCGTCCCTACGAGCAGGCCGGCGGGGTGGAGCAGCGCGCCAAGGGCACGGGTCTGGGCCTGTCGCTGGTCCGCGCCTTCGCCAAGCTGCATGGCGGTGAGATGACGATCGAAAGCCGCCTGGGCGCGGGCACCAGCGTCTCGGTGCGCCTGCCGGTGCTGCTGGCCCCGCTGAAGTCGGTGACGCTGGAAAGCCTGACCGAGCCGGCCCCGCAGGCCGGAGCGCCGGTCGAGGGCGAGGCGAAACCGCCGACGGCGCTGGGCGACAACGTGATCGCCTTCGCGCCTCGCTAGCGCGCTAGCGCAGGAACGCCCGTCCCGCTGCGAAATCGCCGACCTCGACATAGGCCTTGCGGGTGATTTCGTCGCCACGGCCCGTGAAGGCGAACTCCACCGTCACCGCTTCGCGCGGATCCAGCTGCGAGATCGCGTCGGCCGCCGTCGGCGGGAAGCGGAACGCCAGGCCCGTCTTGGCGCCGGTCGGCAGCAGGGTGAGGGGGGCTTCCTCGCGGGTCTCGGCGTTGAACACCAGGCTGGCGTTGCGCGGCGCGACCTTGGCGGCCAGATTGCGGCCGGCGTTGGAGGCGATATAGGGCCCCAGCGTGCGGCTGGTGTCGCGCACGATGATCCGGGCCGAGTAGGGGCGCTGGCCGTTGTCGAAGGTGGCCACGGCCGTCAGCGCCTTGGCGCGGCCCGCAAGGCCGAACATCAGGCGGTCGCCGCCGAAGCTGGACGGTTGCGACAGCCGCCAGACGGGGATGGTCGCCGACACCGAACGCTCGGCTTTCCAGGACGCGACGTCGCCCGGATAGTTCATGGCCAGCATCTGCGAATAGCCTTCGAAGGCCTTCTTCACGCGGCTGGCGGCCAGGGTCAGGTCCTTAGAATCGCAGGCCGCGCCGGCGGCTTTTACGCGCGCGCGCTGCTCCAGGGCGGTGACCTGCAGCTCGCTGGCGCCCGAGCGCAGCGTCGCGCCGCGCGCCTGGGCCCGCGAGGCGTCGAGCGCGGACGCGACCGTGGGCGTGAAGAGTCGACAACGACCGTCGGCCGCCGTCATCAGCGTGCGTTCGTACAGCTGGTCGGCGGCGTTGGCGTACAGCGCCGTGGGAACGGCGAACGCCGCCAGCCCGATCGCTGCCCCGATCCATCGCGCCCCGCGACCTTTCTGGTGCGTATTCGGCGTCATATTCTCGTATGCTTCGAGACTTGAGGGGCGACCTATACGCCCCGTGGGTTGCGGTTCGGTTAGCGATGCTTCTTTCGACGGATATCTGGGTCGGCGCTCTGATCCGCCGCGCCGAGCTGGGCGGCGCCTTCGCCATGGTGGCCCGCAAGGGCGACGCGCGGGCCGGGGCGGTGCTGGTCAAGGTGGTCGATCGCAAGGCCGGGACCGCCAAGCTCTACAGCGAGGCCACGCGCGGCGACGGCGAACGCTTCTGGATGCAGCCGGTCCGCTCCGAGTTCGAGCCCGATCTGGACGCCTATGCCGAGCGCGCCGCCCGCATCGACCCCGACGTCTGGGTGGTCGAGATCGAGGACCGCGACGGCCGCCACTTCCTGACGGAAGCCGTCGAGGCCTAGATCCAAGTTTGAGTGGAGCGTCTGTGGAGAACTCGACTCCTGGGACGCGTTAACCCTGCTCCTAAACCGGACCTAAAGCGTGTTTGCGGCATGCTGCATGAGCTTTCGAACCCCCGCTCAGCGTTCAGCAGCCAAGTATCCGCCATGCTTTTTCTTATGAACGACGTTATCCTCAGCTTCGACGCGGCCGATCTCGCGCCGCCGATGACGCGCGACCGCTTTGCCGCGCTGTCGCTCAACTATGTCGGTGAGCTGGGCAAGGAACTGTTCGCGGAAGAGCCGCTGCTGCACCACAAGGACCACGAACGGGCCGAACGTCTGGCCGCCCTGATCGTGGCCAAGGCGCCGGAGGTCAATGCGGCCCTGTTCATCGCGCCGGGCCGGGGCTGCCGCAAGGATGACGTCCAGGTGCGCTATGCGCAGCTGAGCATCGAGATCATGGCCACGCTGCTGCAGCGCCAGAATTCGGGCGCGCTCACCAACCTCGAGGCCGATCGTCAGGTCTGGCGGCGTCTGGCCGCCTGAGGCCTAGAGTGTAATCAGCCGAAACAACCAGCTCAGCGTCACCGCCAGGACGACCAGTCCAGCGATCGTGATGCCGAAGCACAGCGCGCTGCCGGCGGGATGTTGCCGGGCCGGGGCGCGATGATGATGGTCGAGCAGGGCCATCGTTCGATTTCCTCCATTCGTCCGACGATCTGATGCCGCCGGTACGGGATGAGGGAAGCATGACTCCAAACCCATTCTTCGAATAGGGGCTTTTTGACCCATTTCCGGGCGTATTGTCACAGTCGTGATGGAACCCCGGTCACGCTGGGCCCAGAAAGTGGGTTGAAGCCTGTCGCTCGACGCGAATAGCCTCAATTTAAGATTGCGATCGTATCGCGATCAGGGGAGGCGTCATGAGTGCGAAGCGTTGGGGCGCGGCGGCGATGCTGGCTGGCGTCTTGGTGAGCGGCGGCGCCCACGCCGAGTGGCTGAAGGCCGAGAGCGATCACTTCATCGTCTATGGCCGCAGCGAGAAGGCGGTCCGCGCCTACGCCACCCAGCTCGAGGACTTCGACAGCCTGCTGCGCCGCCTGCACGGCCGGCCGCGGGACGAGGCCGTCATCCGCAAGTTGCCGGTCTATCTGGTCGCCGACAACGACGAGCTGAAGCGGGTCTATCCCAGGCTGGAAAAGGCGGCGGGCGTCTATTTCCCCGCGCCAGCCGAGACCTTCGCCGTGGCCATTCGCGACGGGGTCACCCGTGACGAGGACGAAAACCGCGGCGACGACGCGGTGCTGCACGAATACGTCCACCACTTCATGCTGCGCTACTACCCCAGCGCCTATCCGGCCTGGCTCGTCGAGGGCTATGCCGAATACTACATGACCGTGGACCTTGGTCCCAAGCAGATGATCGTCGGCGGGGTGAACCGGGGGCGGGCGCGCAGCCTGACCCAGCCCGGCGGCTGGATCCCGATCGATAAGGTCCTGGCCGTCAGCCCCCGCGAGGTCAAGAAGGACGAGGGGGCGGCCTATTACGCCGAGGCCTGGCTGCTGACCCACTACATCGTCTCCGATCCGGCGCGGTACAAGCTGCTGAAGCCTTATCTGGACGACGCCCGCGAGAGCCGCGATCCGATCGCCGCCTGGAAGCGCGTCTATGGCGACGAGCCCGACGGTCTGCGCCGCAAGCTGCAGGACTATATGAGCCGTCCCGTCCCTGGCGGGGCGCTACCGCGCAAGGCCGAGGGCGAGGCAAAGCTCACCATCACCACCCTTCCGGCCAGCGCCGACGACCTGCTGCTGGAGAACCAGCGGATGAAGCTGGGCGTGTCCGACGCCGACCGCCCCGCCTTCATCGCCGATGTACGCAAGCGCGCCGCCAAGGCGCCCAAGGATCATTTCTCACAGATCGTCCTGGGCGGCGCCGAGGCCCGCTATGGCGACCGGGCCGCCGGGGAGGCGATGCTGAACGCCCTGCTGGCCGCGGATCCCAAGGACGAAGAGGCCCTGATCGCGCTGGGCGAGAGCCGCATGGCCGCCGGCCGAGCCGATGAGGCCAATCGCGCCGCGACCTATGCCGAGGCCTCCAAGCTGTTCACTCGCGCCTTCAAGCTCAATCCGGACAATCCCGGCCTGCTGCGCGACTACGCCAACAGCAAGCAGCTGGAGCCGCAGACGCAAGGGCTGGTCAATGTCCGCCTGAAGGCCGTCGAGCTGGCGCCCGAGGTCGGTGTGTTCCGGATCGAGGCGGCGCAGGCCCTGATCCGGGCCAAGGATCCGGCCATCGCCAAGGCGGTGCTGGCCCCGCTGGCCCGCAGCCCGCACGGCGGCGAGATGGTCGAGGCCGCCCAGGCCCTGGTCTGGCGGATCGACCATGAAGCCGAGGCGGCCGCCGCGCCGGCCCAGATCAATGCGGAAGGTGACAAAAAGGGCTGATAGGGCTAGTCCCCGCCCATGAGCACTTCCCCCGCCGCTGAAGCCGCCCGTCGGCGCACCTTCGCCATCATCAGCCACCCCGACGCCGGCAAGACCACGCTGACGGAAAACCTGCTGCTGGCCGGCGGGGCGATCCGGGCCGCCGGCGCCGTGCGTGCGCGCGGCCAGACCCGCCGCACCCAGTCGGACTGGATGAAGATCGAACGCGAGCGCGGGATCTCGGTCAGCGCCTCGGTGATGACGTTCGACCACGACGGCCTGATGTTCAACCTGCTGGACACCCCGGGCCACGAAGACTTCTCGGAAGACACCTACCGCACCCTGACGGCCGCCGACGCCGCGGTCATGGTGCTGGACGCCGCCAAGGGCATCGAGCCCCAGACCCTGAAGCTGTTCGAGGTGTGCCGCCTGCGCGACATCCCGATCATCACCTTCATCAACAAGATGGACCGCGAGGCCCAGGACCCGTTCGAGCTCTTGGACGAGGTCTCGTCCAAGCTGGCCTTGGACCCGGCGCCGCTCTACTGGCCGGCCGGTTCGGGCGGCCGCTTCAAGGGCATGCTGGACCTGCGCAACGACAAGTTCATCCCCTACGCCAAGAAGAGCTCGACCGACGAGGAGGGCCATCCGGACCCGATCGCCTTCAAGGGCAATGCGGTGGTCCAGTACCTGGACCCCGAAGAGAAGGCCGAGCTGGAAGACAACGCCATGCTGGTCACCGAGGCCGGCAAGCCGTTCGACGTCCAGAGCTTCCTGGAAGGCCACATGACGCCGGTGTTCTTCGGCTCGGCCCTGCGCCACTTCGGCGTCTCCGAGCTGCTGAACGGCATCGGCGCCTACGCCCCGCCGCCGCATCCGGCCAAGGTGAGCAAGGCCGGGGCCGAGACCCATGTCGCCCCGGGCGACAGCGAAGTGTCTGGCTTCGTCTTCAAGGTCCAGGCGAACATGGACCCCAACCACCGCGACCGGATCGCCTTCCTGCGCCTGACCAGCGGCCGCTTCACGCGCGGCATGAAGCTGAAGGCCCAGAACACCGGCAAGGCCATGAGCGTCAACGCGCCGATCATGTTCTTCGCGTCGGACCGCGAGCTGGCCGAGGACGCCTTCGCCGGCGACGTGATCGGCATCCCCAACCACGGCGTCCTGCGCGTGGGCGACAGCCTGTCCGAGACCGGAACCCTGCGCTTCGCCGGCCTGCCCAACTTCGCCCCGGAAATCCTGCGCCGCGTGCGCGTGAAGGACCCGCTGAAGGCCAAGCACCTGAAGAAGGCGCTGGAAGGCCTGGCCGAGGAGGGCGTCACCCAGCTGTTCCGTCCGATGATCGGCAGCGACTTCATCGTCGGCGCCGTCGGCCAGCTGCAGTTCGAGGTCATGGCCGACCGCCTGGCCAACGAGTACCAGCTGGACTGTATCTTCGAGGCCAGCCCCTATGCCGAAGCCCGCTGGCTGGGCGGCGCTCGCGCCGACATCGAGGACTTCATCGACAAGCACAAGTCGGCCATGGGCCAGGACATCGACGAGCAGCCGGTGTTCCTGGGCAAGTCGTCCTGGGAGATCGGCTATGTCGCCGAGCGCTATCCGAAGGTGCGCTTCGAGCGGACCAAGGAACGCGCTTAACTAGCGCCGACCGCCGCGACTGTCGTCCGGGCCGTCGGCGATCGCCTGCAGGCGCTGGTAGACGGCCTTGATCTCCGGATCGGTGGTGTTGATGGCGTAGGCCTTGGCCGCCGCACGGCGAGCCTCGATCAGATCGGGCGGCGCGCCGCCCTTGCGCTCGAAGCGGTCGATCCACGACGCGGCCTCGACCGTGGCCAGCATGGCGATCTCGGTCTGGGACGCCACGGCCTTGGAGGCCCAGAAGTCGCGCGCCGTCTCGATCGCGCGGTTGGGGTGGCCGGCGTGGCGCTGGAACCAGGCCAGGTGCAGGGCGATGTCCGACCACGGCGCGCCCAGGCTGTTGGCCAGCTCGCGCCACGACTGGGCCAGCTGCGCGCCTTGGCGATATAGCTCATTGCGCTTCAGGGCCCGCACCCACGGACCCCGCAGGGCGCGCTCGGGCAGCTTGCCTTCACGGCGCGCCATCTCGGCGGTGTGGACGGCTTCCAGGTCCTCGACCGAGGCGAAGGGGCGGGGATACTCGTCGCCCAGTTCGGCCTTCAGCCGCTGGAGCCGCTGCTCCTCCGGCGAGACACAGGCCCGGATCGCCGCGACCGCCGGATGGTCCGCCGGCGCGACCAGCAGGCAATCGACCAGGCGCGGGAAGGGGATGCGGACGCGGCCGCAGACCAAGGCCTGCCGGGCCATGTCGACCTGGGTGATCGGCAAGGGCTCGTCGCACTCGCCATCGTCCACCGCGCAGCCGATCAGCAGCGCCGGATCGGCCGCGTCGGTGCGGAGCCAGCGCTGCAGCAGGCGGCCGTCGATCTCGGTTTCACTCATCGAGCGCAGATAGCCAGCGACGGGGCTCGCGTCGAGAGCGATGGTCGGCTGCATCGGTGCTTTGCAAAATCACAGGTTGTGTCAATCTGGCGCCATCATCTCGCATGGAGTTGGCTCATGACCTTTCGAAAGCTCAAGCGCTTCGCCGTTCTCGCCTTGCTGACGGCCACCGCCGTCGCCGGTCCGGCCGCCTCGCGGGCCGTGGAGAACGAGATCCTGGTCCAGTACTTTTCGGGCGAGAGCAAGACCCAGCTGGTCGGCGAGAGCTATCGCGGCTGTGACGGGATCAATAATTCCTGGGGCGTCCGGACCCTGTACTCGGACCGCTACGTGACGCCCTGTCCCTAGGCCTTCCCTTTTGAACAGGGCGCTGGTCTATGGGCGGCTTCGGATCGGAGTCGCCCATGACCGCTCGCCCTCTCTCCATCGGCCTTGTGGCTCACGACGACAAGAAGGCCGCCTTGGTCGAGTGGGTCGTCGTGCATGAGGGTTATCTCAAGGACAAGGCGCTGTTTGGCACCGGTACGACCGGCGGGCGGATCCTGGAGGCGCTGCCGCATCTCAACCTGGTGCGGCTGAAGAGCGGCCCGCTGGGCGGCGACCAGCAACTGGGGGCGATGATCGCCGAGGGGCGGCTGGACGTGCTGATCTTCTTCGTCGACCCGCTGTCGCCACAGCCGCATGACGTCGACGTCAAGGCGCTGATCCGGATGGCGACCCTCGCCGACATCCCGTTCGCCTGTAACCCGGCGACGGCCGACCTGATCGTCGGCCAGCCGGCCTAGCCCGGGAACTTCAGCAGGTTCGGCTTGGGGATCGCGGCCTTGAAGCTGCCGCGCGACTTGGCCGTGTCGAGGCCGAACTCGGCCCAGGCGTTGAGGAAGCCGTTCGCCGCGTCGGTCGGGGCGGCCGGGACCAATTCTAGCATGGGACGAGCGGCGACGGCGGTGCGGGCGGCGGTCCAGGCCTCCGGCTCGGCCGTGGCGTAGGCGCCGTCCGAGGCCACCAGCTGTCCGGCCAGGTCCGGATCGGCGAAGCGCAGGGTCACCGACGTCTCCTTCGGCAGGTCCGACAGGCTTTCCAGGGCCTCGACTAGAGCCGTGAGGCTCATCTTCGCGGCGCTGGTGCGCCGCTCGCCGCCGGCCGCGCCCTTGATCGCCGCCGCGCCTGTCTCGCCATCCGTCCGCCGCACATAGGACCAGCCGCCATAGCCCGGATCGGGACGGCAAAGGCTGGCGATCCAGAGAGTGACGGCGGCCATGGAACGGGCTCCCGAAAGGTCGTTGCTGACGGCCTTCTAGACTGCTTCGCGAGCAGAAAGGGAGAGTGTCCGTGAACGAAAGGTAAACCAGGCCTTAAATCTTATAGTTAACGTCATTTTTAGTTCAGTGAACAAAGTTCTAAGAAATGGTGTCGTTCCGTGGCTCCGCTTGTATTCGACAAAGCAAGAAGTGTGCCAATTCACTACATCTTCAACCAAATTGGCTGAAATTCGGAAGAGTGTGTAAAAACATAGGAAATATTTATGGTTAACGCGCCGTAAACACCTGTTAACCACTTGTTAAATGTGTTGGCTCCGGTTTTGCTGATTGTGCGTTGAACCTCTGTCGGGCTGTCCCGACGTGGGACGTTCCGTAGGCGGAGTGCGCATGTTCGAGTTCGGACGGGATTTGAAGCGTTTGTTCGGCGTCGATGGCGACGCCAAGAGCGCTTGGCGTGAAGGCCTGACCGGCGGCGACACCTCGCTGCTGGAGCTGCTCGACCTGCGCCTGTTGAACAACGAGGCGCGCTCGGCCGACGTGGTGGCCGGCCGCATCGGGGCCAAGGACCGTGGCGCACGCCTGCTGGAAGCCGCCGTCGTCTGGCGAGAACTGGCCCGCCGCAGCGGCGACGCCACCGCTCTGAGGAAGGGCGCGGCCCAGGCCGAGTCCGCCGTGAAAATCCTGGAGGCCGAGCGTCGCCCTGACGCCCTGGCCGCCGCGCGTTGCGAGCAGGCCGTGCTGGCCATTCTGGGCGCCGACCTGTTCGGCGACGAGGGGCTGATCGCCGCCGCCTCGGCCACCCTGGCCCGCACGCCGGCCAATCACCGCACGCCGCTTTGCGCCGCCCTGACCGCCGGGCTGGAAGGGCGCGCCGCGCTGCAGGCCAACGATCTGGATCGCGCCCTGGCCGCCGTCCAGGCCTATGAGGCGCCGCTGCGCGCCCTGGCCGCCGCCAAGCGCGTGAAGGGCGGGCCCGCCCGTCTGCTGCTGGCCGACCAGCGCGCCGCCCGCATCGAACTGATCCTGGCCTGCGGCGAACGCCTGAAGGACCGCGCCCTGGCCGAGCTGGCCGTGTCGGAGGCCAAGACCGCCGCCGGCCTGCTGGATTCCGATTTCGAGCCGCTGGCCTGGGCCCGCCTGGAAGGCCTGCGCGGCCAGGCTCTGGTGCTGCTGGGCGAGCTGGACGGCGAGCTCAAGCACATCAACGATGGCATCGAGGCCCATTTCGCGGCCGTCGACGTGCTGTCGATCGATCACAGCCCGATGGACTGGGCCCGTAGCGGCGCCGCGCTGGGCGCTGGGCTTCAGGCCATGGGCGAGGCCTCGACCAGCGAGCGCGCCTTCGAGCAAGCCGTCTCGGCCTATGACCGCGCCACCCAGGTGCTCAAGGCCCAGCCGGCCCTGGCCCTGCGCGCCGTGGTCGCCAACAACCGCGCCCTGTGCCTGGCGCGCTGCGCCGAGCTGACCGCCGACCTCGCGGTGCTGGACGCCGCCGAGCTGGCCTTCAAGGCCGAGCTGGCCGCCGCGCCTGGCGGCCGCGATCCGGCCAGCTGGGCCGTGGCCCAGATGAACCTGGCCCGCCTCTACGAGGCCCGGGTCGAGATCACCGGCCGCGACGATGGCCGCCTGGCCCGCGCCGGCGCGGCCCTGGCCTGCGCCTTCGATGTCTTCTCGGAGCTGGGCCTGCGCTCGCTCACGGACCTGGCGGCACAAGGCCTGCAACGACTGAAGCAGGCCCAGGCCGCCTGATCCGAAATAGGACACACGGCGGCGGGGCCGCTGGAAAAAGATAAAGTAAGGGATGAACTCGTGATCGCTCTGCTCGCTTTCGCCGCCGCCGTCGTCGCCACCCCGGTGCAAACCAAGGCCCCGTCGGACCTGCTGACCCCCGTCTCCGAGCCGCGCGTCGCCGTCGCCCTGCTGAACTGCATGGTCAAGCAGGACGGTCACCTGACCGCCTGCACCGTGCAGGAAGAAAGCCCCAACGATCTCGGCGTCGGCCAGGCCGCCCTGGCGATGATGTCGCAAACCCAGGTCGACCTGCTGGGCCCGGACGGCAAGAGCCGCGCCGGCTCGTACATCCAGGTCCCGGTCCGCATCCGCATCCGCTAAGCGATCCGCCATGACGCCTTGGTCCAGATCCCTGGGGCTGTTGATCGCCTTGGGTGCTCTGGCCTCGGCGGCGCCAGCCGTCGCGCGGGCGCAGGAGACGCGGCTGGTCCGCGCGCTGTCGTGCCGGCTCGGCGACGACGAAATCGCAACCTTGATGGCGGCGCTCGCGACCGACGATGTCGGCATGAAGTCGCCGATCCAGTCGCTCGCCGCGCCATCAGGCAATCTCTATCGCCTGAAGACGCCCGTCAGCGCGCTCGGCTATTCGACGAACGAGATCTACGTCTCGCCGGGCCGGATTCTCATGGCCGTTGCGGGACAGAAGCAGACTTCCGTCTCCGCTAAGCTCGGTCTGACGCCCGCGTCCTACTCGCCCGACGAGCGGCGACTTGACGGGACGCATGCCCTCATCGCCTACCAACTGAGCCAGGAGCCTCTGGCGAACAAGGTGCTGGTCGGTTGCGCCTATGACGATCCCGCCGCGGTCGCCTGGATGGCCCCGGACACGGCGGGTTTTTAGGGCCTGGCGATAGCTGGGCCGGACCTATTTCGCCTCATCGCCGTCCACCATGTCGATCACGTAGCTGCAGCCGGCCAGGGTCTTGCCGGGATGCGACGTGACGGTCGAGACGTTCAGGGCGACGCGGCTGTTGAACGTCATTCCGCCGGTACCGCCTTTTTCCGAAGAGGCGGAAATCTCGCGCTCACCCAGGAACTTGCCGGGCGTGTCCACGGCGGGCTCGACGCCCAGCTCGAGGGCGAGCGGGTGCGGGTCGACCTCGTCCAGCACCGCCATCGGACCTGAACTGGAAAAGGCGATCAGCCTGGTCTGCCGGCCGAACACCGTGAGCGGCGCTTTCAGGGCGTAGGTCTTGAGCATCGGGTTGGCGGACCGGATCTCGGACAGGCCGAACTGGGCTCGGGCAGCCTTGCCGTCGTCCTCCATCAGCCAGAAGGCCAAGGCGTTGTACTGGGGCGGCGCATAGGTCCGACATTCGATCAGCTTGGCCAGGTCCAGGGTAGCGGGATCGAAGGTCGAGGCGTCCTGGGCTCTGGCCGCCAGCGGCGCAAGCAAGGCGGCGCCGAACAGGGTGGCGCGCAGAAGTCGTGTCATGAAGGTCCCCGGGCGTACAACTTGCCTATGGAAAAGCGTCGGTCGCGGTGAAGGTTCCGAAGGGGCGGGCCCCCGCGACCCACCGTCGCGCCCCGCGTTTCCTACCGTCCGGGTAACAACCCCTAACGCCTCGTTAACCATATTCCGGGCATCTTTCAGCCTCGAAACAACGCGGCCAGTACGGCCGATTCCGATGAGGCTTCGCATGACGGGCGCAGAGGTTCTTGATGTCGGCCGGGACGCGATCTGGCTGACCCTGCAGCTGTGCGCGCCCTGCCTGATCGTCGGCCTGGTGATCGGCGTGGCCATCGGTCTGTTCCAGGCCCTGACCCAGATCCAGGAACAGACCCTGGTCTACGCCCCCAAGATCGTCGCCATCTTCGTGTCGCTGCTGATCTTCCTGCCGATGATGGGCGCGCTGATGAGTGGGTTCATGCGCCAGATCGCCGCCCGCATCGCTGGCCTGTAGCGAAAAAGGGCAGGGGCCTCCCGGTGAACTCCTTCGCCACGGCATTCCAGGTCTATGTCGCCGCCCTCGTCTTCGCGCGGGTCGGGGCGATGGTCATGACCATGCCGGGCATCGGCGAGCAGTCGGTGCCGCCGCGCGTGCGCCTGGCGTTCGCCCTGCTGATGGCCCTGATCCTGGGGCCGCTGGTGCAGAGCACCGTGCCGCCGATCCCCGTTACCCTGGGCGGCCTGGTCGGCGGGGTGATCCACGAGATCCTGATCGGCCTGATGATCGGCTCGGTGCTGCGCCTGTTCATGAGCTCGCTGACCACGGCGGGTGAAATCATCTCGATGCAGACCACGCTGTCCTTCGCGCAGTCGGTGAACCCCTCGATGCAGGGCTCGAGCACGGCGGTGGCCAGCTTCCTGTCGATGATGGGCCTGACCCTGGTGATGGCCACGGGCCTGCATCACCTGTTCATCGGCGCCATCGTCAAGTCGTACACCATCTTCCCGTTCACCCGCGCCGTGCCGATCAACGACGCCGTCACCCTGGCGGTGCGGACGGTGGCGCAGTCGTTCTCGCTGGGCATCCAGCTGGCCGCGCCGGTGATCGTGTTCTCGCTGGTCTTCAACCTGGCCACCGGCCTGGTCGGCCGGGTCATGCCCGCCTTCCAGATCTTCTTCGTGACCTCGCCGCTCAGCGTGATCCTGGGCCTGTCGCTGCTGGCGCTGTCGCTGGGCGGCATCGCCATGGTCTGGACCGACCGCTATCGCGAACTTCTCGCTGTGTTCAACTAGGGGCGCGGCATGGCGGAAGATTCAGATCCCGAGTCGAAAACAGAAGAACCGTCAGCCAAGAAGCTGTCGGACGCCCGCGCCAAGGGCGACGTCGTCAAGTCGGCGGACATCCCGCAGCTGGCCTCGCTGACTGGCGCGGTGTCGGTGATCCTGCTGGCCGGCGGCTGGCTGACGCGCGACCTGATGGCCGCGCTCTATCCGTTCATCGCCCACGCCGGCACGATCGAGATCTCCAGCGGCGGGGCCGTGCTGCTGATGAAGCAGGCGGTGATGGCCGCCATGCCGCCGCTGCTGCTGGTCATGATCGTGACCTGCACCATGGGCGTGATCGCCAACGTCTCCCAGACCGGCTTCATGCTGACGACGGACAAGTTGAAGCCCGACTTCAGCAAGCTGGACCTGCTGAAGGGCGTGACCCGCATCCTGGGCCCGGACGGCCTGATGCAGTTCGCCAAGTCGGTCGTGAAGATCTTCGTCACCGGCCTCATCGCCTGGATGGTGCTGAAGCCCAATGTCGGCGAGGTGCGCAACCTGGTCGGCATGGATCCGTCGCTGCTGCTGCCCGAGGCGATCAAGCTGTCCAAGAAGATGCTGATCATGGTGATCATCTTCCTGGTCGCCACCGCCGCCTTTGACTACTTCTGGCAGCGCATCCGCTTCATGAACCGCATGCGCATGACCCTCCAGGAGGTCAAGGAAGAGTACAAGCAGTCGGACGGCGACCCCCACATCAAGGGCAAGCGTCGCCAGATCCAGATGCAACGCTCGCGCCAGCGGATGATGCAGGCTGTCCCGAAGGCGACCGTCGTCGTCATGAACCCGACCCACTACGCCGTCGCGCTGCGCTACGAGCCGGGTGAGACGCCCGCGCCGATGTGCGTGGCCAAGGGTGTCGATGAGCTGGCCCTGAAGATCCGCGCCGTCGCCGAGGAGCATGGCGTGACGGTGCTGGAGGATCCGCCCCTGGCCCGCGCCCTCTACGCCAGCGTCGAGATCGACGAGGAAATCCCGATCGAACACTTCGAAGCGGTCGCCAAGGTCATCAGCTTCGTCATGAACGGGAAGAAGCCGCAGGCCCGCGAAGGGCAGCGCGCGCGTCCTCTATAAGACTCAATTTCCAGAAAACTGACCTACGTCGCGGGAAAGGCTATCCTTTCTCCGGTTGCGGGTGAGTCGCAGCCTCGCCGTAACGAAGGTGACAATTCAGCCCATGGCCGATTTCCAGCTCCAGGACAAAGCTTCGACCGGCGCATCGCGTCGGCGCTTCGATCCGTGGCTGGTCGGCGCGGCGATATTCTTCGTGGCCGCGGCGGCCTTTTCCGCCGCCCCGGCGCTGAAGGCCGGACCCGTGACCCTGGCTGGTCTGCTGCTGCTGCTCGGCGTCGCTGGCGTGGCGATCCTGGGGCTGGTGGCCATCCGTGGCTCGGCCGCCGGGGGCAATGACGTCGATCAGGCCGAGGGCTTCATCGACGCCCTGAGCGAGCCGGCGTCCCTGGCCGCGCCGGACGGCCGCCTGTTGGCCGCCAACCTCGCCTGGCGCGAAGTCATGGGCGAGCAGCGCCGCCTGCCCAAGGGCGTGGCCGGCTCCAGCCTGTTCGCCGCCCTGGTCCAGGCTCGCAAGGGCGAGATGGCCCATGGCGTGCTGCGCGCCAGCGGCGTCGACCACACGGCTAAGGTCTCGCGTCTGGCCGGCGGTCGGCTGCTGATCCGCCTGACCCCGATCGTCGAGGTCGAGCGTGTCGTCGAGACCCTGGCCCCCGCGCCGGTCGCCGAGCGCGCCGCCCCGCCGCCGACCACCCTGGACGCCTTCGCCGGCGCCTCGCCGTTCGGCGCGGCCCTGCTGGAGGGGCTGGACCCCTTCAAATCCAAGGTGCTGGAGGTCAATCCGGCCCTGACCACCATGACCGGCGGCAAGCCCGGCATGGTGTTCGGCGACCTGATCGACGCCGCCTCGCGCGCCGAGGCCGAGACCCGCCTCAACGAAGGCAAGGCCGGCCCGTTCGAGGTGCGCCTGGCCCGCGACCAGACCCGCATCGCGCATCTGTATCTCTACCGCGCCGAAGGCCGCGTCGTGGCCTACATGATCGACGTGTCCGAGCAGAAGCAGATGGAGCTTCAGCTGGCCCAGTCGCAGAAGATGCAGGCCATTGGCCAGCTGGCCGGCGGCGTCGCCCACGACTTCAACAACCTGCTGACGGCCATCCAGCTGCGCCTGGACGAGCTGCTGCACCGCCACCCGGTCGGGGATCCTTCGTATGAAGGTCTCAACGAGATTCGCCAGACGGGCGTGCGCGCCGCTGACCTGGTGCGCAAGCTGCTGGCCTTCTCGCGCAAGCAGACCGTCCAGCGCGAGGTGCTGGACCTGGGCGAGCTGATCTCGGAATTCGAGGTCCTGCTGCGCCGCCTGCTGCGCGAAGACGTCAAGCTGATCACCGATTATGGCCGCGACCTGCCGCAGGTGCGGGCCGACAAGAGCCAGCTCGAGACGGCGGTCATGAACCTGGCCGTCAACGCCCGCGACGCCGTGCGCGCGGCCAAGGGCGGCGGCATCGTGCGCATCCGCACCGCCCGCCTGACCCGCGACGAAGCCATCCAGCTGGGCTTCCCGGCGGCCGAGAGCGACACCGCCTTCATCGAGGTGTCGGACGACGGCCCCGGCATTCCGCCCGACGTCATGGGCAAGATCTTCGACCCGTTCTTCACCACCAAGCCGGTGGGCGAGGGCACGGGCCTGGGCCTGGCTACGGTCTACGGCATCGTCAAGCAGAGCGACGGCTGGATCCACGTCCACAGCCGTCCGGGCGAGGGCGCGGCGTTCCGCATCTTCCTGCCGATCTATGACGCGCCCGCCGGCGTGATCGCCGCCCAGGCCGCCGCCGCCGAGCCGGTCAAGCCGCGCGCCGCCCGCGACCTGTCGGGCGCCGGCCGCATCCTGTTCGTCGAGGACGAAGACGCCGTCCGCAGCGTCGCCGCCCGCCTGCTGCGCGCCCGTGGCTACGAGGTGCTGGAAGCCGCCGACGGCGAAGAGGCCCTGATCATCGCCGAGGAGAACGCCGGCACGATCGACCTGCTGATCTCCGACGTGATCATGCCCGGCATCGACGGCCCGACCCTGCTGAAGAAGGCCCGCGGCTATCTGGGCAATGCGCCGGTGATGTTCATCTCCGGCTATGCCGAGGCCGAGTTCAGTGACCTGCTGGAAGGCGAGACGGGCGTGACCTTCCTGCCCAAGCCGATCGACATCAAAACCCTGGCCGAGCGGGTCAAGCAGCAGCTGCAGGCGGCTTAAGGGCGGTTAGCTGCTCCCCTTCTGGGGGAGCTGTCGCGAAGCGACTGAGGGGGCCTACTCGGCATCGGCCGCGCTGCCCCCTCCGGCCCTCTGGGCCACCTCCCCCAGAGGGGGAGGATCAGCGTCGTGAATCATGCCTAACTCTTGGCCATGCCTCCGCCATCTCTGACCCGCCGCGCCGCCACCGGCTTGGGCCTTGCCTTCCTCGCCACGCCCGCTCTGGCCGCCGGTCCGACCGTCCCGCGCTGGGGCGTGAATGAGATCACCCTGAAGGCGACGGTTCCAGGCAATCCGTTCGACGTGGAGCTGCACGCCGCCTTCACCGACGGCAAGACCACGCTGAAGGTGCGCGGCTTCCACGACGGCGGTGACACCTGGCGCATCCGCTTCAGCCCGCCGACCCAAGGCGTCTGGCGCTGGCGGACGACCAGCCCCGTCAAGGCGCTGAACGGCCAGACCGGGACGCTCACCGCCGTCGCCCCGCGCGACCACGGCCCGGTGCATGTGACCGGCGGCTACCATTTCGCCCATGCCGACGGGACGCCCTACCGCCAGGTCGGCACCACGGCCTATGCCTGGGCCCAGCAGAGCGACGCCCTCTGCGACCAGACCCTGGCCACCCTGAAGGCCTCGCCGTTCAACAAGATGCGGATGTGCGTCTTCCCGAACGTGGCGAGCGAGCCGATCCATCCGTTCGAGCCGGCCGGAGAGGGCTGGGACTACGATCGCCTGAACCCCGCCTATTTCCGCCGCCTGGAGGACCGCGTCCGGCGGTTGGGCGAGCAGGGCGTCCAGGCCGACCTGATCCTGTTCCACCCCTATGACGAGAAGACTGGCTGGCACGCCATGAGCCCGGCGCGCGACGATCGCTACGTCCGCTACATGGTCGCGCGGTTCGCCAGCTTCTCGAACGTCTGGTGGTCGCTGGCCAACGAGTTCGACCTGGTGAAGGCCAAGTCGGTCGCCGACTTCGAGCGCATCGGCCAGCTGATCAAGGCCGAGGACCCTTACGGCAGGCTGTGCTCGATCCACAATTGGCGGGACCTTTACGACAACGGCCGGCCGTGGATCAGCCATGCCAGCATCCAGCACGGCGCGGCGGTGATGGACGACAGCCGCGCCCAGATCTTCCGCGACGTATGGAAGAAGCCGGTGATCTTCGACGAGGTCCGCTACGAGGGCGATCTCGACAAGCGCTGGGGTGATTTGACGGCGGAGCAGCTCGTCGAGCGCTTCTGGCATGGCCTGGTCGCCGGCACCTATGTCGGCCACGGCGAGGTCTTCAAGGAGGGCGTGCGTTGGACGGCCAAGGGCGGCGCGTTCACCGGCCACAGTGTCCCGCGCCTGGCGTTTCTGAAGACGGTGATGGAGGCGGGGCCGACGCCGGGCCTCGACCCCATCGACCGCACCTGGGACCAGCATCTGGGCGGCAAGGCCGGCAGCTATTACCTGCGCTATTTCGGCGAGGCCGCGCCGACGGATTGGGCGGTGGCCCTGCCCAAGGACGAACTGAAGGGCGGCGAGCGGTTCCAAGTCGATGTGCTCGACACCTGGAACATGACCGTCACGCCGATCGACGGCGCTTTCGTCATGGCCAAGAAGGACGCCTATTACCTGCACGACCCCAACCGGCCGACCGTGGCGCTGCCCGGCCGGCCGTGGATGGCGGTGCGGGTGACGAAGCTCTAGGCCTTTGCCGGCAGGAACTTCGAGTTGCGCACCAGGGCCGCGCTAACCAGGGCGACCAGCAGGCCGACCGGGAAGATCTCGATGAAGGTCATCGGCATCCGGTACAGCGGGTTGGCGTAGTTCTTCTTCATCTCCGCCATCTCGGCGGCCAGCTTGGCGTAGGCTGCGCCCGAGAGGCCCTCGGCTCTCTTCGAGGCCAGGATGCTGGCCGTGTACTCGTCCATGAAGCGGTAGTGGGTGATGGCCAGATAGGCTTCCCAGATGGCGACATAGGCGATGCCGGCGACCACCGCGACGCCGAGGCCGATCAGGAAGGCCGGCCAGAACTTGATGACCCCGCCCAGCACCTTGTCGCGATGCGACTTGATCGCCAGCAGGATCGCGGTGAGCCCGACCAGCATGATCAGATAGCCCAGCCACAGGCTGTGCTGGGCCGAGAACACGATGGTGGCGATCATGCCCAGGATGATGATGACGCCCGAGATCAGGCCGTAGGTCACGATGGTGCGTGTCATGGAAGTCCTCCTCCGCGCCGCCCCCTGCGACGCGTCCCGAGGCTTGCCGTTCTCATCGTCGGAACGGTATCGCCCGAAAGGGTGAATTCGACCGTCTCGCCCTATCGGGAAACGGTCAAGGCCAAGGTCTTAGGGGATCAGCGCCAGCTCGCGCGCCTTGCCGATCGCCTGGGTGCGGCGACCGACCTCCAGCTTGGCGTAGAGGTTGGCCACGTGGGTCTTCACGGTGTTGGGGGAGAGGCCTAGGTCGCGGGCGATCTCCTTGTTGGAGCGGCCGGCCGCCAGGCGCTCCAGCACCTTCACCTCCTGGCCTGTAAGGCCCAGCGCGGCGAGGGCGGCGTCGTTGCGTTGGAAGGTCTCGGGCCGGGCGCGGGCCGCCAGCTTCCAGCCGACCCAGACCCCGCCGGCCGCGAAGGCCACGCCGATCAGGCCGACATAGACCTGCCAGGAGAAGGCGCGGACGACGAACCGGTATTCCAGCCACTGCAGCGCGAACGCGCCCAGCGCCAGGACCAACGCCCACAGGAGGATCGTGCGGATCATCTCCCCCCGCATGGCTCGCGTCAGCCCAGCCGGGCCTTGGCCTCGGGCGGGGCGACCTGGTCGAACAGGATCTGGATGTGCTGGTCCTTGGCGTGGTCGTTGTGCAGGTCCCACGACAGCGAGATCGGCAGGCGCAGGCGGCCGCCGTCGGGCAGGCGGGCGATCAGCACGCGCCATGAGAAGCCGTCGCCGGGATCGCCCAGCGGGTCCTTGAACTCGACCGGCGCCGGATCGCGCAGGCGAAAGCGGCGCTCGGGGTGGGCCTCGAACCAGGCGCGGTCGGCCTCGGCGGTGGGGTCTTTCACGACTTTGGCGGAGAGTTTGCGAACCATGGCGCTGTCCTATCACCGTTCCCATCTTCAGGTCATGAGCGACAAGTCCATCAAGCGCGTGAAGGCCGACTGGAGCGAGGTGGTGCTGGTGTGCCGCAAGTGCTCCAAGAAGCTGGACGGCGGCTTCGGCGACGACGGCGACCAGAAGCTGGCCAAGGCCCTGCGCAAGGCCATCGGCGCCAAGGGCAAGGGCCGCAAGGCGCGCGCGGCTGTCATCGAGGTCGACTGCCTGGACGTCTGTCCCAAGGGCGCGGTGGTGGCCGTGCGCGCCTCGGCCCCGACGGACTGGGCGGTGGTCCCGCGCGGCGCGTCGATCAAGACCGTGGTCGAGCGGCTGGGCCTGGAGCCGGCCTGAAGCCGGCCCCAGACCTCCGGCCCTAGAAGCCGAAGCGCGCGCCGACCCGCAGGCCGCCGCCCGAACGACCGCCGCCGTAGTCGCCGCCGGCTTCCACGAAGGTGATCGCGCCATCGGTCGTACGATAGCTGACGCCGACGGTCAGCTGACCGAAGGTGCGACCGCCGTCCTTCGACAGGTGCTCGCTCTGATCGTTGCTGACCAGGGTCACGCCGTTCTTGACCGAGAAGTCGTGGGCCACGAACGCCGCGCCGTAGGTGGTCAGGGCGCCGCCTAGCAGATCGCTTCCGGCCGAGCCGCGCACGCCGGCCTTGGCGACAAAGCCGGTGGCGTTGTCGAAGTCCAGGCGCTGGCCCAGGGTCTGCATGTCGTCCAGGCGGGCGCTGACATAGTTGACGCCCAGCAGCGTCTCATAGGCCAGCCCGTCCATCTCGAAGCGGTGGCCGGCTTCGACCAGGGCGCCGTAGGCCGTCCCGTCGAACTTGGCGTCGATGCCGTCGACGGCGTCGTTGGTCTTGATCGACTGGCGATCAACCTTGGCGAGGGTGTTGAGGAAGAAACCGCCGTTGGTCAGGACGACATAGCCGCCGAGGTTGAGGACACTGAGCTTGACCTCCTGGCCCGCGACGCCGCTGAAGCGCATCTTGGAGTCGGCGTAGCCGCCGGTCAGGCCGATGGTGATGTGACCGTCGTCCACGCCGCCATTGATCAGGTCGATGCCCATCTGACCGCCATAGGTGGTCTGCTGGTAGTCGGTGTTGATCTGACGCTGCGGCGACAGGGTCGTGGTGTCGTCGCGATCTTGGCGGCCGCCGAAGGCCAGGCCCCAGACACCCGCGCCGTTGGCGTCGGAGCCGGCGTCGCGCAGGTTGGCCACGTGGGCGCTCCAGGCGTCGGCCGACTGGCGCCAGACGCTGCTGGCGCCTTCGGAAATCTTCAGCGCCTCATAGACCCGCTGGCCCGCCTCGCCCTTCAGGCGATAGGTGGCTGCCTTGTCGTCATAGATCAGGCTGTAGTGGATGAGGCCGATCTCGTTGTTCTCGATGGTGAAGGCGTCGGCCTTCGAACCCGCGCCGGCCTCGATCAGGACGGGACCCTTGTCGCCGGTCAGCACGGCGGTCTTGGCCGATATCAGGCCTAGGGTGATGGCCGTGCCGCCGTTGGCGATGTCGCCGACGACAAGCTTGTCAGCGCCGCTGGGCCCGACGTCGAGACCCAGGCGCGCTTTGCCGGAGCCGTTGTAGTCGCCGGAGATCTTGAGCACATCGCCCACATGGCCGTTGCGCAAGTCGATCGTACCGCCCTTGTTGACCAAGGCTTCCAGCGAAAGCAGCGAGACCGTCACGGGCGCGGTGGAATTCGCGCCGATCGTGATGGTCGCATTGTTGGTCAAACCGTCCTCGCCATCGCCGAAGTCGATGTCGCCGGTCAGGTCGATGGTCTTGTCGTTGGTGATCTGGTCGGCGCTGTCGGTCAGCTCCTTGTCGCCGAACGTCTTGCTGGGATCGGCCGCGTGCGCCGCCAGCGGCGACAGCAGGATCATGGGGGCGAGGATGGCCGAGAGCGCGGTCGACGCGCGGAATCGGCCGGCGGCCGGCGTGAAGGCGCCAGCCCGGTGAGCAGAACTCAACACTTACTTGGACTCCGTAAGCGATCGCGCCCCCGCGACGCGGCGGAACCTATTGGGCGCGGCGGCCCGGATCAAGCCGAAGTTACATAAAAACTGTACAAGCCTATCGGCGGCGTTCCATCACCATGATCGGCGAGCCCTTGAACGTCGTGTGGGTCTTCAGCGTGAAGTCCATCTTGGCGGCCAGGGCCAGGGAGGCGGCGTTGTCGGGATCGATGATGCAGGGCACGACCGGCGGGGCCAGGGTCTGGTCGATCCAGGCCAGGCCCGCGCCGACCGCCTCGGTCCCGAAGCCCTGGCCGTGCGACCAGGCCGACAGCACCCAGCCCATCTCGGGCAGGCCAAAGAGGCTGGGCTGGATGTCGCGGCGCAGATCGGCGAAGCCCACCTCGCCGACATAGCGGCCGGTCGAGGTCTCGCGCACCGCCCAATAGCCGAAGCCCAGCACCTCCCACAGACCCCGGGCCCGCATCAGCCGGGTCCAGGTCTCCTCGTCGGTGAAGGGGCGGGCGCCGACGTGGCGGACCACGACCGGATCGGCCCACATGTCCCGGCTGTCCTCGAAGTCGGTCAGCGTCGGGGGGCTGAGGGTCAAGCGGGCGGTGGTCAGGGTCGGGGCGGGCATCGCGGCTCTGAAGTTTGCGTCGGAATGTTTGCGTAGGATGGGGACCAAGCTACACGGGCTGGCAGAGCAGGGAAGACCATGACCACGCCCCAGGACGCCATCGCCGCCCGCCGCAAGCTGACCAACAAGCTGATCGCCGCCAAGGACGCCGCGCGCCTGCGGCCGTTCTTCGATCCGCGCGTCACCCTGATCGCCGGCGACGGCTCGCTATTGCTGGGCGCCGAGGACGTGCTGGCCGCCTTCGCCAGCCAGTTCGCCGACAAGGGCTTCGGGGCCTATATCCGCACGACGGAGCAGATCGACCTGGACAGCGAAGGCGCGCGCGCCGCCGAACGCGGCCGCTGGGTCGGACAGTGGAAGGATGCCCCCGAGCAGTCGGGGACCTATCTGGCCACCTGGAAGAAGGTCACCGGCCAGTGGGTGATCGAGAACGAGCTGTTCGTGACCTTGGCCTGAGCGAGCCCGTTGCTTTTCCCTCCATGACTCGAAATTAATTTCGCCAAAGCCGGGCAGGGCCTTACGCCTTCGCTCCACAAATCGGCTCCGGGAGGGAAAAGCCTTGCTCAATCGTCGTCACATGATGTTCGCCACCGCCGCGGCGGGTTTCGCGGCCACTGGCGGTCTGCCGTCGCTGGCCCTCGCGCGCCAAGGCGAAGTCGCCAAGTTGAACGCGATGTTCGACGAGATCATGGCCAAGCAGCTGCGCCAGTCGCCCGAGACGGCGACCAGCCTGGGACTCGACAGCGGCGACCTGGCCTGGACCAAGGACCTGCTCAGCGACCGTTCGTTCGCGGCCATCGAGGCCAACAAGGTCCAGACCAGCGAGCAGCTGGCCGCCCTGCGCGGCATCGACCGTCGCGCCCTGAAGGGCATGGACGCCGCCAACTACGACACCGTCGAGTTCGTCCTGCAGGTCCAGGACGAGGGCAACAAGAAGTTCAGCTATGGCGGCGGCGGTTCGGGCGCGCCCTACGTCCTCAGCCAGCTGACCGGCTCGTATCAGCAGATGCCGGACTTCCTGGACACCCAGCACAGCATCGAGACCAAGGCCGACGCCGACGCCTATCTGGCGCGGATGGAGGGCTTTGCCCGCCTGATGGATCAGGAAACCGCGATCGCTAAGCAGGACATGGCCGACGGCGTGATCCCGCCGGACTTCATCATCGACAAGACCCTGATCCAGATGAAGGCCTTCGCCGGTACGCCGACGGCCGACGCGCCGCTGGTCAAGTCGATCGCCCGCCGCACTAAGGACAAGAAGATCGACGGTGACTGGGCCGCCGAAGCCTCGAAGATCTATGAAGGCTCTGTCCTGCCCGCCCTGAAGCGCCAGATCGCCCTGCTGGAAAGCGTGCGCGGCAAGGCCACCCATGACGCCGGCGTGTGGCGCCTGAAGGACGGCGGCGACTACTACGCCGTGTCGCTGAAGAACTACACGACCTCGGACCTGAAGCCGGAAGAGATCCACCAGCTGGGTCTGGACCTGGTGAAGTCGATCTCGGCCGAGGCCGACAAGCTCTTCAAGACCATCGGCATGAAGACCGGCACGGTCGGCGAGCGCATGGCCAAGCTGGGCGAGGACTTCTATCCGAACGACGACGCGTCCAAGGAACAGCTGATCAAGGACCTGAACGAGAAGGCCGCCTGGATCCAGAAGCAGCTGCCGGCCTATTTCGGCGCCCTGCCGAAGGCGCCGCTGGAGATCCGCCGCGTGCCCAAGGCCATCGAGGCCGGCGCGCCGGGCGGCTACTACAACTCGCCCTCGCTCGACGGCAAGCGCCCGGGGATCTATTGGATCAACCTGCGCGACACCAAGGAGCAGGCCAAGTACACCCTGACCACCCTGACGGTGCACGAGGGCGTCCCGGGCCACCACCTGCAGCTGTCGATCTCGAACGAGGCCAAGGGCCTGCCCATGATCCGCAAGATCATCGGCTTCTCGGGCTACACCGAGGGCTGGGCGCTCTATTCCGAGCAGCTGGCCGTCGAGATGGGCATCTACAAGACCGACCCGCGCGGCCACATCGGCATGCTGCACGACGCCCTGTTCCGCGCCGTCCGCCTCGTGGTCGACACCGGCATGCACTACAAGAAGTGGAGCCGTGAGCAGGCCGTGAAGTACATGGCCGAGACCATGGGCGACGAGGAAAGCGGCTCGATCACCGAGATCGAACGCTACGTCGTGTGGCCGGGCCAGGCCTGCAGCTACATGATCGGCAAGATCGTCTGGCTCCGCGCCCGCGCCAAGGCCCAGAAGGCGCTCGGCAAGAAGTTCGACATCCGCGAGTTCCACGACGCGGGCCTGCTCTCGGGCATGACCCCGCTGACCACGCTGGAGCGCGTGATCGACGACTACATCGTCAGCAAGGGCGGCAAGGCCTGAGCTTGATGGATTGAGTGTTTCTCCTCCCCCTCTGGGGGAGGGGGACCGCCGAACGGCGGTGGAGGGGCCTTGTGCGGCGGCGAGCGCATCATCGCTTCGCGACCCCCTCCGTCTCGCTGCGTATTCGCAGCGATCCACCTCCCCCTAGTGGGGAGGAGAGATCACAACGCTACCCCCAGCTCTCAGACGCCCCCGCCCGGCGCGCCACCGGCGTGACCGAGGGATTGGGACGCAGGGCGGGCATGGGCTTGTCGGCCGGCTTGCCGTAGAGCCAGCCTTGGGCGAAATCGACGCCGGCGGCGCGGACGATGTCGGCCACCTCGATCGTCTCGACCATCTCGGCCACGGTGCGGATCTTCAGGTCCTGGCACAGCTCGACCAGGCGGCGCACCAGGGCGCCGTCGCGGCCGTTGTCGGCCAGCTCGCGGACATAGCGGCCGTCGATCTTGACGATATCCAGCGACAGCTGCTGCAGGTAGGCGAACGACGACGAGCCCGCCCCGAAGTCGTCCAGGCAGACCATCGAGCCCATGCCGCGCAGGGCCTGGATATGGCGGTTGGCGCGGGGGAGGTCATCAATCGCCGCGGTCTCGGTGACCTCGAAGATCAGCCGACCCTTGGCCTCGTCATGCTTGGCCAGCAGGCGCTCGATGTGGCCCACGAAGGTCTCGTTGACGATCGTGCGGCCCGAGACGTTCACGGCCAGCTTCAGCTTGCGCTCCTGGTCGTTGGCCAGCTTCTTCACCGCCTGCTCGACGATGGCGTGGTCCAGCTCCTCGATCAGGTCGAATTCCTCGGCCATGCGGATCAGGGCGAACGGGCTGGCGCCGTCCTCGAAGCGCACCAGCACCTCGTGGTGGTGCGCCGCGCCGGACTTCAGGTCGACCACCGGCTGGAAGGCCAGGTTGAAGCGACGCTGGCTGACGGCCACGCCCAGGGCGCCGGCGCGGGCCAGGGTGCGTTTCACCGAACGGTTCATCGCCTCCGACAGCGTCATCGGCGGCATGTCCTTCAGGCCCTCGCGCAGGAAGTCGTCGAGCGCGTAGCGAAGGGCGCGCAGCGCGCGCGCCGAGCCGCCGCCGGCCTCCAGGGGCACCACGTGGGCGCTGGCGTCGGCGCTGACCATGCGGGTCAGGCGCTTGACCATGTTCTCGGGACGATCGTCCTTGGCCCGCAGCAGGGCGAAGCGGTCGGGCGACAGCTGGGTGGCGGCCGAACCGCCATGCGACTCGGCGCGGACTGCGCTGGCCACCCGCACGTCCAGCGCGGCCGCCTCATTGGGCGTCAGGCCGTCGCGCATGGTCTCCAGGCCGGCGAACTCGACCATCGCCAGTTCCAGCTCCAGACCGGTGACGCGGGCGGCCTCGAACAGGCCCTTGGCGATGTCGTCGAACGACTCGCGCGGATGCAGGGTGCCGGCGGTCAGCGGCGGGCCGGCCGACTGGGCGGCGGTGACGGCCAGCGAGACCCGGCCGTCGTTTTCGGGCAGGGCGCGCAGGATCACGCGGACGTGGCGGTCCTCCGGACCGATCAGGCGCAGGACGACGGGGCCTCGCCGCACGCCGTCGTCGGCGCAGCTCAGCATCGCGTCCATCAGCGGCTGGTCGTCGGCGTGGAACAGGTGCGGCCAGACCTTGCCGGTCAGGCTGGCCTCGCTCTGGCCCATGACCTTCTGCGCCGCGCCCAAGGCCAGGCGCACGCGGCCATTCTGCAGTTCGACCAGAAGGTCGGCGCTGGCGAACGCCAGGCCTAGAAGGCGGCGTGGGTCGATGGACAAGTCGGCGGTCCCCCAAGGAGCGGTGAAGCTGGCATGACGGGACTTAAGGACCGGTTTCACCCTCGCGGGGATGGTCCCGTATCCGGGTATATCCCCTGCGGCATTCTGGCCTACGACAGAAACGGTCGTTTCTTTGCGTGAAGGCGAGCGAGAACATCTTGCGAACTCAGAACAAAGGGCGTACGCATTAAGGGTGTTCCACAGGTCGTTGGGGCGGGGCGCGGTAAGCGCCGATCGAGCGACCGGAATCATGGGATAGAGGGCGGATCAACATGACAAGTCAGGCGGCATTGAAACTCGTGGGCAAGGAAGAAGGCGACAAGCAGCGCGCTCTGGAAGCGGCGCTCACCCAGATCGATCGGGCGTTCGGCAAGGGCTCAGTGATGAAGCTGGGCGAAAAGGGCAAGGTCGAGATGGAGTCCGTCTCCACCGGCTCGCTCGGCCTGGACATCGCCCTGGGCATCGGCGGCCTGCCCAAGGGGCGGATCATCGAGGTCTATGGTCCGGAAAGCTCGGGTAAGACGACCCTGGCCCTGCATGTGGTGGCCGAGGTCCAGAAGGCCGGCGGCACCGCCGCCTTCGTCGACGCCGAACACGCGCTGGATCCGTCCTACGCCCACAAGCTGGGCGTCAACCTGGACAGCCTGCTGGTGGCCCAGCCCGACAACGGCGAACAGGCCCTGGAAATCACCGACACCCTGGTGCGCTCGGGCGCCGTCGACATCGTCGTCATCGACTCGGTCGCGGCCCTGACGCCGAAGGCCGAAATCGAAGGCGAGATGGGCGACAGCCTGCCGGGCCTGCAAGCCCGTCTGATGAGCCAGGCGCTGCGCAAGCTGACCGCCTCGATCAACAAGGCCAACACCATCGTCATCTTCATCAACCAGATCCGTCACAAGATCGGCGTGATGTACGGCAGCCCGGAAACCACCACGGGCGGCAACGCGCTGAAGTTCTACGCCTCGGTGCGCCTGGACATCCGCCGCACCGGTTCGGTGAAGGTCCGTGACGAGATCATCGGCAACAACGTCCGCGTGAAGGTCGTCAAGAACAAGGTGGCCCCGCCGTTCCGCGAGGTCGAGTTCGACATCATGTACGGCGAGGGCATCTCCAAGCTGGGCGAAGTCATCGATCTGGGCGTCAAGGCCGGGATCATCGACAAGGCCGGCTCGTGGTTCTCGTACGGCAGCCAGCGCATCGGCCAGGGCCGCGACAATGTCCGCGAATTCCTGAAGACCAACCCCGATGTGGCCGCCTCGATCGAAGCGGCCGTCCGCAAGTCGTCGCAGAAGATCGAGGAAGAACTTCTCGTCGGCGGCCCGGAAGAGGGCGAAGAAGACTAGGCCTTACGGCCTTACCGTTTCGCGGCCCTCGCCCGACCCCGGGCGTCCCCGCCTTCAACACGCCCGCGGCCGGACCGCCGCGAGGGCCGCGATCGCAGGCCGCCTGGACCCCATGCCAGGCGGCCTATTTTCGTTCTGGGGCGAAGATCCTCCCCCGCGATGCGGGGGAGGTGGCCCGGAGGGCCGGAGGGGGCTAACGCGGCCTATGCCGAGATGGCCCCTCGGTCGGCTTCGCCGACAGCTCCCCCGCATCGTGGGGGAGCATCTGGCCTCCGAACCCGCCCTTTTCAGCCGTGTCGGCAGCCCCCATCTCCGAGTCGGTTTCCCCTTCACCAAAATCCGCGCTATGCAGCGCCCGACTCCCGGCCGCCTGCCGGACCGGTACGCCAGACTTGAGACGCTCATGCCCAGCTTGAACGAGATCCGCAGCACCTTCCTCGACTACTTCGGCAAGGCCGATCACGCGGTGACGCCGTCGGCGCCGCTGGTGCCGCAGAACGATCCGACCCTGCTGTTCGTCAATGCCGGCATGGTGCCGTTCAAGAATGTGTTCACGGGCGCCGAGACGCCGGCGCATCCGCGCGCGGCCAGCTCGCAGAAATGCGTCCGCGCCGGCGGCAAGCACAACGACCTGGACAATGTCGGCTACACCGCCCGCCACCACACCTTCTTCGAGATGCTGGGCAACTTCTCGTTCGGCGACTACTTCAAGGAACAGGCGATCCACCACGCCTGGACCCTGCTGACCCGCGACTTCGCCCTGCCGAAGGAAAAGCTGTTGGTCACGGTCTACCACACCGACGACGAGGCGGCCGACCTGTGGAAGAAGATCGCCGGCCTGGGCGACGACCGCATCATCCGCATCCCGACCAGCGACAACTTCTGGTCCATGGGCGACACCGGCCCTTGCGGTCCGTGCTCGGAGATTTTCTTCGACCACGGCGAAGGCATTCCGGGCGGCCCTCCGGGCAGCCCCGATGAAGACGGCGACCGCTTCATCGAGATCTGGAACCTCGTCTTCATGCAGTTCGAGCAGCTGGCCGGCGGCGAGCGCGTCTCGCTGCCCAAGCCCTCGATCGACACCGGCATGGGCCTGGAGCGCGTCGCGGCCGTCCTGCAGGGCGTGCACAACAACTACGACGTCGACCTGTTCAAGGCCCTGATCGCCGCGTCGGTCGAGCTGACCGGCGTCAAGGCCGAGGGCGATCAGGCCCCGTCGCACCGCGTCATTGCCGACCACCTGCGCTCGTCGTCGTTCCTGCTGGCCGATGGCGTCACGCCGTCGAACGAAGGCCGCGGCTACGTCCTGCGCCGGATCATGCGCCGCGCCATGCGCCACGCCTATCTGCTGGGCGCCAACGAGCCCCTGATGCACCGCCTGGCCCCGACCCTGGTGGCCGAAATGGGCCAGGCCTATCCGGAACTGCGCCGCGCCGAGGCCTCGATCGTCGAGACCCTGCGCCAGGAAGAAGAGCGCTTCCGCGTCACCCTGGGCCGCGGCATGGGCCTGCTGGACGAAGCCACCGCCAACCTGACCAGCGGCGGCGTGCTGGATGGCGACACCGCCTTCAAGCTCTACGACACCTACGGCTTCCCGCTGGACCTGACCCAGGACGCCGTGCGCGCCAAGGGCCTGACCGTCGACACCGACGCCTTTGACGCGGCCATGGAAAAGCAGCGCCAGATGGCGCGCGCCAACTGGGCCGGCTCGGGCCAGCAGGCCGGCGCCGCCGCCTGGTTCGCGATCAAGGAAAAGGCCGGCGCGACGGACTTCGTCGGCTATGAGAACACCGAGACCACCGGCGTCGTGAAGGCGATCGTCGTCGACGGCGTCGAGGTCGAGAGCGCTTCGGCCGGCGTGACCGCCGAGGTCGTGCTGGACCGCACCAGCTTCTACGCCGAGAGCGGCGGCCAGGCCGGCGACACCGGCGTGCTGGAAGCCAACGGCCGCGAGAACCGCGTCATCGACACCCAGAAGCAGGCCGGCGAACTGTTCGTCCACCGCGTCGAGCTGTCGGGCGACCTGAAGGTCGGCGACCAGGTCGTGGCCTCGGTCGACGCCGAGCGCCGCCACACCACCCGCTCCAACCACTCGGCCGCCCACCTGGTGCACGCCGCCCTGCACCATGTGCTGGGCCCGCACGTCGCCCAGAAGGGCCAGATGGTCGATGGCGAGCGCATGCGCTTCGACTTCAGCCACGGCGGTCCGCTGACGGCCGAGGAACTCGACAAGATCGAGGCCGAGGTCAACGAAGTCATTCGCCAGAACGTCCCGGCCGAGACCAAGGAAATGGCCCCGCAGGAGGCCATCGAGGCCGGCGCCGTGGCGCTGTTCGGCGAGAAGTACGGCGACAGCGTCCGCGTGCTCACGCTCGGCAAGTCGCTGGCCGACGAAGCCAAGGCCTATTCGGTCGAACTGTGCGGCGGCACCCACGTGGCCCGCACCGGCGACATCGCGCTGTTCAAGATCGTCTCGGAACAAGGCGTCGCCGCCGGCGTGCGCCGCATCGAGGCCCTGACCGGCGAGGCGGCCCGCCGCTTCCTGCTGGACCAGGCGGGCGTGGCCAAGTCGCTGGCCGACCAGTTCAAGACCCCGGTCCTTGAAGTCGGCGCCCGCGTCGACGCCCTGATCGCCGACCGCAAGCGTCTCGAGAAGGAACTGGCCGAGGCCAAGAAGCAGCTGGCCCTGGGTGGCGGCGGTGGCGCGGCCTCGGGTCCGGAAGACGTCAACGGCACGGCCCTGATCGCCCGCGTCCTGGACGGCGTCGGCGGCAAGGAGCTGCGCGGCGTCGCCGAGGAGTTCAAGAAGCAGCTGACCTCGGGCGTCGTGGCCCTGGTCGGCACGTCGGACGGCAAGGCCGCCGTCACGGTCGCGGTCACCGCCGACCTTACGGCTAAGTTCAGCGCCGCCGACCTGGCCAAGGCCGCCGTGATCGCCATGGGCGGCCAGGGCGCGGGCGGCAAGGCCGACTTCGCCCAGGGCGGCGCCCCGGACGACAGCAAGGCCGAGGAAGGCCTGGCCGCCGTCAAGGCGATCCTGGCCGGCTGATCCTCGGCGACCAACGAAGACGACAGAGCCCGCCCTCCACCCGGAGCGGCGGGCTTTTCGTTGGGCGCTGCGCGCGATCTGGCGTAGCGCGGTTATCCGCTTGAGAATCGAGCGCGGACGTTCAATGACTTCAACCTCGAGGACAGCGCGCCAAGCGCGCCCGCGTCGGAGGGGGAACCAGCATGAACTTCGCGAAGATAGCCGTGATCGCGGCCCTTGCCCTGACGTCGTCCATGCCTGCCGCGGGTGCCAAGGCCGCCGAGATCCTGATCCAGGATGAAAAGTCCCAGCCGGAGAGCCTTACGGTTGCGCCGGACGGGACCCTGTATGTCGGCAGCGCCAGTTCGCCCTACATCTACCGGGTCAAGAAGGGCGCGACGACGGCCGAGCGTTTCATCGACGCCAGCGCTGAAGGGCCCGGCACGTTCTTCTTCGGGCAACTGGCGGATGCGGGCACGTTGTGGGCCTGCCAACTGACGCCCATCCCCGACACGACGCCGGTGCGTCGCCGCACCAGCCTGCGCGGTTTCGATCTGGCGACCGGCAAGGAGAAGCTGCGCTGGGAGCTGCCGGGCGACACCACGACCTGCAACGATTTCGCCATCGGCCCCGACAAGGCGCTCTACATCTCCGACACCGCCAACGCCAAGATCTACCGCCTGGCGCCGGGGGCGACGGCGGCCGAGCTGTTCCTGGACAATCGCCTGCTGCTGGGCGTCGACGGCGTCGCCTTTCTGGACGGCGCGCTCTACGTGAACAGCGTGTCCCTCAACAAGCTGTTCCGCATTCCCATCGACGCCCAGGGCAAACCCGGCGCGCTGGTGGACATCTGGATGGACGCGCCGGTGAAAGGCCCCGACGGCATGCGCGCGGCGGGCGGCAAGCTGTTCGTCGCCGAGAACCGGGCCGGCAAGATCCACGCCCTGACCGTCACGGGCGACATCGCCCACGTGACCGTCCTGAAGGAAGGCCTCAAGTCGCCGACCGGCGTGGAGCCGGCGGGCGACACCCTGTGGTTCACCGAGCGCGGCGCGGGGAAGGTGTGGTCCATCCCCATGCCGAAATAGGGGCTGCCTAGCGAGTCGATCCCGCGGCCAACGCATCCGAGAAGACCTCTTCGAGTACGCGCAGGTCCACGGCCTTCACCGATCTGAACCGGATGCAGTAGCCGGTGATCTTGGCCTTGCCGAGCCGGGCGCCATAGGCCTGGGACAGGTACGCCTTGTCCTTCAGGCCCATGACGTAGACCGACAGGCCGGCCGTGTTGGCGCTCAGGCCGATCTTGTAGAACGCCCTCGAGCTTCCGTCGGCATAGTCGAGCGTCTGCGTCCCATAGCCGATATTCGGATTGGAGACGATCTTGCCGGTGTCGTCCCGACCGTCCAGGAACCAGAGTGGGGCGTCGGGCGCGATCTCCTGGATGCGCTGGTGCAAGTCCTGAAGCTCCTGGCGCTTCGCCGGAGGCTGGTCGTCGATATACCGGTCGATCTGCTCGCGTACGTCCATGCCGAGGGTCTCCCTTTCCCTGAAGACGATCCAGCTTGCCGTAAACCGACATGGACCGCTTGACGGCGTGCGATATTCGCGATGATTTACATCTGTAGTCTTCACGGGGCGAAGCGATGCGTATCTGGATCGGACTGGCGCTTCTGGTCGGCCTCACGGCCTGCGACCAAACCCAGGCGCCCTCGACCGCCATCCCGCCGCCGTCGTTCTGGCGCGTCGAGATCGTCGAGGACAGCGGCGGCCAGACCGGCGCGGTCGAGGTCTGCGCCAATCCGGAGCTGATCTCGTCCTTCACGCGTGTCGAGCCCAGCATCGGCGGCCAGCCATGCGAGCCCTATGGCAAGCCGGCGACCGACACCGCCACCGAGCATGCCGGCCGCTGCCAGGCCAATGGTCAGCACTTCGGTCTCTACACGTCGGTCAAAGGCGACCCGGCCAGCGACTTCACGGTCCGCTTCGCCCTGCAGCCGCTGACGGCCGATGTCGGCAAGGTGGTCCAGGCCCGCCGCTATCACCGTCTCGGCGACTGTCCCGCCGGCTGGACGGCCGGCGAGCAGCGCAAGGTCGGCGCCGCGTCGGGCTCGAACCTGCTCACCCCTTGAGGAAAGCCGACAGCTTGTTGCCGTCCGGATCGCGCACATAGGCCAGGTAGTAGCCCTCGCCATAGGCCGGGCGCGGTCCGGGCGCGCCGGCGCAGGCCCCGCCCTGGGCCAGGGCGGCGGCGTGGAAGGCGTCGACCTGCGCCGCGGTCTCGGCCTTCAGCCCGACCATGATGCCGTTGCCCGCCTTGGCCGGTTGGCCGTTCTCGGGCGCGCAGATCATGACCGTGGCGTGGTCCTCGTCGGGGCCGTAGCCGATCCAGTCGCCCTGCCGCCACAGGCGCTGGTTGCCCAGCGCGCCCAGCACGGCGTCATAGAAGGCACCGGCCCGATCGAGGTCGCTGGCGCCGATGGTGATGTAGCTGATCATGATGGGTCTCCTCCTATGCGGAAGACCCTAGGCCCCTAGCTGCCGCCGGCTGTCAGCAGCAGCGCGACGACTGACAGGGTGATCGCCGAGGCCGCCGTGGTCAGGGCCACGATCCGCGCCGCGCCACGCGGCCAGACGCCGTAGGTGCGGGTCTGGATGAAGACATTGACCGCCGTCGGGGCCGCCGCCAGCAGGGCCGCGCCGGCGCGGAACAGCGGCGGGGCAGGGGTCAGGCCGATGGCCAGCCAAGCCAGCAGCGGAAACGCGGCCAGCTTGACGATCGCGGCCAGCAGCACCGGCGCGCCGGCCGGCGAGGCCTCGCCCTCGGTCTCGCGCAGGCCGAGCGCCGCGCCCAGCGCCACCAGGCCCACGGGACTGCCCGAGGCGGCGGCCATGCCGATGGCGCGGTCCAGAGGCTCGGGCAGGGCGACGTCCAGTAGGGCCAGGGCGACCCCGGCCAGGGCCGCGGCCACGACCGGATTGCGGAAGGCCTGCACGGTCGAACGCCGGACCGACCGGCCCGCCGCCCAGCCCAGCAGGCCCACGCCCGCTGTCGCCAGGACCGCGAAGTCGATGGCCACCACGCCGGCGACCAGCCGCGCGGCCTCGGCCCCCAGCACGGCGGCGGTGACGGGCAGGGCCAGGAAGGCGCTGTTGCCGACCCCGGACGCCATGCCGGCTCCGGCCCGCTCGGCTTTGGTCCAGCCCAGCAGCCGGCCGACCGTCACGGTGGCGGCCATCAACAGCAGACCGACAGAGGCATAGGCGACCAGGCCCAGCAGCAGGTCATGGCCGGGCCGGCCCAGGCGCGACAGGGAATGGAGCAACAGGGCGGGGAAGCCGACCCAGTAGACATAGGCCGAAAGGCCTCTCGTCATCGGCCCGTCCAGCAGCCGCAGGCGAGCCAGGGCCACGCCCGCGCCGACCAGCAGGAAGAACGGCCAGACCCGGGAAAGGACGTCGAGGACGAGGGCGATCAAAGCAATCAGGTTTCTTGGCGATTATCAGCCCTGACGCTCGTCACCCGGCAGGCGGATATGCACCAGCCTCCAGGTGAACAGCGCCTTGCGCTCGAAGGTGAAGATCGTGACCTTGCCGCTGCCGTCCGGCCGCTTGACGGCGATGCGCACGCGGTTGGGGTCCCAATAGGCGATGCCGGGGAAGGGGCCCTTGATCGAGTCCCTGACCTGGCCGGCCAGCGACGTGTCGCGGCTGAAGGCCGGCGGGGCCTTGCCGGGGGCGTAGCCGCGCGTCAGGGCCGAGACGCCGGCCACGGTCAGGTAGCGGTCGACCTTGGGCTCGGGCGGGGCCAGAGGCTCGATGGCCTTCCTGAACACGCCGAGCGGGTCGCGCCAGATCGACGGTGCTTCGGGCTGGGCGGCGGGGGCCTCGGCCACCAACTGGCCGGTCAGGCTGCGGCGTACGGCGGGGAAGTCGACCAGCTCGCCGATCGCCTGCACGTCCTCGTACTGGGCGGCGGCCTTCAGGGCGCGGAAGGCGAACCACGGCGCCGTGGCGAAAGCGGCGGCGAAGACGAAGATCGCCAGCACGATCAGGTCCCAGATCCGCTTCTGCAGGGTCATGCCGCCTCCGAAAGGTTAACGCGGATATCCCAGCTATCGGCGTTCCCCGCAAGAGCGCTCGCTCAGCCCGCGACAACGCGCGCGTGGAGACGTGTCGGCCAGGGATGCTATGCAGGGTGCGAGGGACGCGTATCGGGGATTTCAGTTTGTCCGCGTTGAGTTCGCTTGCCCGCGCCGCCGTCCTGGCATGTGCGCTGGCCGCCCCATCTTTCGCCCACGCCGCCGATCTGGACGCGGACGTGCTGGCCGAGATCAACTATGTCCGCGCCCATCCGGCCGACTACGCCCGCGAACTGCGGCGCGCGCCCGAGTGGGCGTTCGAGCAGGAGGAGCCGGGGGCGGTGGAGGAGGCGATCGACTTCCTTGAGCAGCAGCAACCCTTGGCGCCGCTGAAGGACGACCGCCGACTGGGCGCGGCGGCGCTGGAGCATGTGCGGCTCCAGGGGGCGCGTGGTGATGTCGGCCACGGCGCGGCCGGCAGCCTGGGCCTGCGCCTGCGCGCGGCGGGCGTCTTCGCGGGCATGGCCGCCGAGAACATCTCGTACGGCTATGACGACGCCCGGGCGGTCGTGCGACAACTGGTCATCGACAGCCGCGTGGCCGGACGCGGGCATCGCCGCAACATCTTCACCGCCAGCTACAGCGCCGCCGGCGTGGCCTGCGGCGGGCACCGGCAGTGGGGCTCGATGTGCGTCATCGACTTCGCCGGGGCGCTGATGGAGCGCGGTCGAGGCGAATAGGCAAAAGAAAACGCCCCGGAGGAGTTCCCCCGGGGCGCTCTTGTTTCAGGCCGGAGCCCGAAAGTCTTAGGCCATGGCCTTCTTCAGGTTCTCGTCGATCTTGTCGAGGAAGCCTTCGGTGGTCAGCCAGCCTTGCTTGTCGCCGACCAGCAGGGCCAGGTCCTTGGTCATGAAGCCGCTTTCGACGGTGTCGACGCAGACCTTTTCCAGGGTCAGGGCGAAGTCGGCCAGCTCCTGGTTGTCGTCCAGCTTGGCGCGGTGGGCCAGGCCACGCGTCCAGGCGAAGATCGAGGCGATCGAGTTGGTCGAGGTGCTCTCGCCCTTCTGATGCTGGCGATAGTGGCGGGTGACGGTGCCGTGGGCGGCTTCGGCTTCCACCGTCTTGCCGTCCGGCGTCATCAGCACCGAGGTCATCAGGCCCAGCGAGCCGAAGCCCTGGGCGACGATGTCCGACTGCACGTCGCCGTCGTAGTTCTTACAGGCCCAGACGTAGCCGCCCGACCACTTCAGCGCCGAGGCGACCATGTCGTCGATCAGGCGGTGCTCGTAGTGGATACCCTTGGCCTTGAACTGGTCGGCGTATTCGGCGTCGAAGATCTCCTGGAAGATGTCCTTGAAGCGGCCGTCATAGGCTTTCAGGATCGTGTTCTTCGTCGAGAGGTAGACCGGATAGCCGCGGCCCAGGCCGTAGGCGAACGAGGCGCGGGCGAAGTCGCGGATCGAGTCGTCGAGGTTGTACATGCCCATGGCCACGCCGGCCGACGGGCTCTTGAACACTTCGTGCTCGATGGTTTCGCCGTCTTCGCCGACGAACTTGATCGACAGCGTGCCCTTGCCGGGGAACAGGAAGTCGGTGGCCTTGTACTGGTCGCCGAAGGCGTGACGGCCGACGATGATCGGCTGGGTCCAGCCCGGCACCAGGCGCGGCACGTTCTGGCAGATGATCGGTTCGCGGAAGATCACGCCGCCCAGGATGTTGCGGATCGTGCCGTTCGGCGACTTCCACATCTTCTTGAGGTTAAATTCGGTGACGCGCTGCTCGTCCGGGGTGATGGTGGCGCACTTGACGGCGACGCCGTGCTTCTTGGTCGCCTCGGCGGCGTCGATCGTCACCTGGTCGTTGGTGGCGTCGCGGTTCTCGACCGACAGGTCATAGTAGTCGAGTTCCAGGTCCAGGTACGGGAAGATCAACTTGTCCTTGATGAGCTTCCAGATGATGCGGGTCATTTCATCGCCGTCCATGTCGACGACGGGATTGGCGACTTTGATCTTGGCCATTTTCGGGGGTGTTCCTCTGGCGGTGGCGCGCCTGCGGCGTTCTGGCGCACAGGGCCAGCACGCGGCGCGGACCGGGAGGCTATAGACTGTTGCGTCGCGGGGGAAAAGCGGCTCGGTTGGACCGCGTGATCAAGTTCAGTTTTCAAGCGTAAGGTTTTGGGGGCAACGGCCCGGGGGCGCGGGCCAGGGAGCTATTTTGAATACAAGTCCCGGAACGGCCACGAGCGTCACGACGCCACTGGCGCGTCGGCTCCTGACCATGGTGGCGATCCTGTCGATCGCGGTGACGGGCGTCGCGACCGCGGCGGCCTTCGTCTTCGTGCGCAAAAGCGCCGCCGACACCCAGACGCGGCACCTGGCCGAATATGTCGGCGAGCGGGTCAAGACCGAGGACCGCCTGTTCTCCGATCTCGTGAAAGTGCACGACGCGGCGGGCGAGGCCCTGACGCGCCGCCTGGCCATGGGCGACGACCCAGAGGTCCATGCCCAGTTCAACCGCCTGTTCCCGGAGAAGGGCGACGGCACCCGGCGCTCGGTCGACGGCCTGTTCGACGGCGCGCGGATCGGCGACCGCTACATCTACGGCATCGGCGGCTACCTGCCGGACGCCGGCTCGATGACCCTGACCGAGCGGCAGCTGTTCGTCGCCGCCACCGACGTCGTGGCCGCCGCCGGCGAAACCGAGATCCGCCACTACGACAACTTCTACTTCTTCACGCCCAAGACGCGGCTGGTGATGTTCGGGCCCAACCGCCAGGACAAGCTGATCTACTATCGCCGCACCGCGCCGCCGCACCTCAGCATCGCGAAGGAAGAGATGACGCAGCTGACCCTGCCGGAGAACAATCCGGACCGGGTGATGAAGTGCACCAAGCTGCGGCGGCTGATCTCCGATCCCAGCGGCCGGGGCCTGAACGCGGCCTGCATGACGCCCTTCTACTACAAGGGCCAGTTCATGGGTGCGTTCGGCACCAGCCTGTCGCTGGACAGCTATCTGCTGCGCGCCGTGGCCGACGCCCTGCCGGGCGGCCAGAACCTGATCGTGGCGGACGACGGCGAGCTGGTCGGAGCCCAGGGTCTGTCGCGCAACGGCGCGGTCGACGCGGGGCTCTTGCGCAAGTTCGAGGCCGAGAACGACCTGAAGGGGCTGGTGGCTGCCGTCCGCGCCCAGAAGCGCGACGTCGGCACAATCCTGACCCCCAAGGGCGACAAGCTGGTGGCCTATGGCCGCCTGGTCGAGCCGGGCTGGTGGTTCCTGATGACCTTCCCGTCGGGCGACATCGTCTGGTCGTCGCTGAAGACCGCCTCGTGGGTGCTGCTGTTCGGCTTCATCGGCGTGGCTTTGCAGGTGCTGCTGCTCTATCGCCTGACCAACCAGATGGTCGCCGCGCCGCTGGAGGCCCTGGCCGAGGCCCAGCGCCGGGGCGATCCGGCCGCCGCCGAACCGATCGAGCGCCGCACCGACGAGATCGGCTCCCTGGCCCGGGCGCTACGCCGCCAGCGCGAGCGCAACGAGGAACTGCGTCGCTCGCTGGAGGATCGCGTGGCCGAGCGTACCGCCGAACTGGAGCGCGCCAACCAGGCCAAGTCGGTGTTCCTGGCCAACATGTCCCACGAGCTGCGCACGCCGCTGAACGGGGTCATCGCCATCGGCGATCGCCTGGGCGACGAGGAGGACCCGGTCGCCCGCCGCGAGCTGGCGGCGCTGGTCTCGTCGTCGGGACGCCTGCTGGAGCAGGTGCTGGGCGACATCCTGGACGTCTCCAAGATCGAGGCCGGCGAGTTCCAGCTGACCACCGGGCCGTTCGACCTGGCCCAGCTGGTGCGCGGCATGGCCGAGCTGCACGCCGCCGCCGCCGAGGCCAAGCACCTGGTGTTCCGCTGGTCGGTCGCGCCGGACGCCGAAGGAACTTACGAGGGCGACTCGGGCCGGATCAGCCAGATCCTCTCCAACCTCCTGGCCAACGCCGTGAAGTTCACCGCCGAGGGCGGCGTGTCGCTTGAAGTCGATCGGGTGGACGACAAGGTCCGCTTCGTGGTCAGCGACACCGGCGTCGGCTTCGACGAGGGCGTGCGCCAACGCCTGTTCAAGCGCTTCGTGCAGGCCGACCAGTCGATCACCCGCCAGTTCGGCGGTACGGGCCTTGGCCTGTCCATCTGCGCGGCCCTGGCCGAGATGATGGGCGGGGGCATCCGCGCCGACGCCACGCCAGGGCAGGGAGCGCGCTTCGAGGTGCTGCTGCCGCTGACCCGCTGCGCGGACATGGCGCAGACCGCGATCGAGGAAGACCGCGAGATTTCGCTGGAAGGCATGCGGGTGCTGGTCGCCGAGGACCATCCAACCAACCGCAAGGTCGTCCAGATCGTGCTGGAGCCGTTCGGCGTCGATCTGACCATGGTCGGCGACGGCGAGGCGGCCTTGCAGGCGCTGGACGAGGCCAGCTTCGACGCCGTGCTGATGGACATGCAGATGCCGATCATGGACGGCCTGTCGGCCACCCGCGCCATCCGGGCTCGTGAAGCCGCCTCGGGGGCGCCGCCGATCCTGGTGGTCATGCTGACCGCCAACGCCATGGAAGAGCACGTCGCCGCCGCGCAGGCCGCCGGCGCCAACCTGCACCTGGCCAAGCCGCTGCACCCGGCTCAGCTGCTGGAGGCCTTGGCGCGGGCTCGAAAATAGCGGGAGCGCAGGGCTAAAACTCTTTCAGCACCGCCCGGCCGACGTCGGCGACGATCGCCTCGCGCGCCGCCGCGTCGGTGGTCGAGGCGGTCAGGAAGACGACGAAGGCGATCCGGCGGCCGTCCTTCAGCTCCACGAAGGCCACCGCGTGGTTCGTCGGCTGGACGCCGAGGTCCGGCTGAGCCGCGCCGGCCGACTGGATGATGCGGGCGCCGGCGGGCAGGGCGTCCGCCAGATAGCCTGGATCACGGCCCAGCAGACGGGCCGGGTCGGGCTTGTAGAACAGCTCGCGATTGGTGAAGGCCTCCAGCAGGCGCAGCAAGCCCACGGGTGTCGCGGTGTCGCGCGGATCGGTCGCGCGTTCCTTGGCCGCCTTGGCGCGCTGGTCGGCCGGCACGGCGTCCACCGCCTTGCGCCACGCCGCCTCGCCCTTCCAGTCGGCGCGGAACGAGGCCAGGCCCCGGGCGTCGGTGGCGATCTGACGGCGATAGCGGTCGACGCTGACATGCTCGATGCGTTTGACGTCCAGCCAGCCATTGACCGCGCCCGGCCCGCCGACCCGGTCGATCAGGAGGTCCAGCGCGGTGTTGTCCCCGGCGCGGGCCAGGGTCTCCAGCTCGGCGATGCTCCAGGTCTGGCGGCCCGGCCACGCGTCGGCGACGGCGCTGGGCGGCGGCGACAGATCGACGTCGCGGACGGACATGACCTCGCTCAACGGCAAGCGTCCGGCCTCGGTCTCGGCCATCACGCTGGCCAGGATCGGGATGCGCGCGGCGCCGCCCAGCGGGAAGCGGCGGTCGCCATTGAACGCCCAGACCTGGCGGGTGCCCAGGTCCTCGACCGCCACGCCCAGCACGGCCGGCGCGGCGCGCGCGGCGATGGCTTCGATGCGCTTCTGCACGGCCTTGGGCTTCATGGCCGGCTCTTCCTGGCCCAGCATCGGCTTCTCGTGGCACGCGGCCAGCACGGGCAGGGCGAGGAGGGCGGTCAGGAGGGCGCGGCGTGACATGCGGGCTAAACGCGGCCGTGGCGGTTCGGCTGCGCTAAAGCTTGCATCAGACGCTCAGTCGGCGGCAAAGGGTGCGGGATGACTGACGATTTCAAGCCCGTCCCGCCCTGCGTGATCCTGAATGAGCCCCAGCTGGCCGAGAACATCGGCGCGGTGGCCCGGGTGATGGCCAATTTCGGGCTCTACGACCTGCGCCTGGTGCGGCCGCGCGACGGCTGGCCGCAGGAGCGGGCCTGGGCCAGCGCCTCGGGCGCCAGCTGGCCGCTGGACGAGGCCAAGGTGTTCGACACCCTGGAAGCGGCGATCGGCGACCTGAAGCTGGTCTACGCCACCACGGCCCGTCCGCGCGAGACGCGCCTGCCCGTCTACACGCCGCGTGAGAGCGCCGGCCATCTGGCCGACGAGGTCGCGCAAGGGCGCGGCGTCGGCCTGCTGTTCGGCGGCGAGCGCGCGGGGCTGGAGACCCACGACATCGCCCTGTGCCAGGCCATCGTCTCGATCCCGATCGACGAGCGCTTCCGCTCGCTGAACCTGGCCCAGGCGGTGTCGATCAATGCCTACGAATGGAAGATGACCCAGGACGACCGGCCCTGGAAGAAGTTCGAGCAGAACGTCGAGGAGCCCGCCGACCAGGCGATGCTGCTGGGCCTGTACGAGCATCTCGAGGACGAACTGGACAAGGCCGGCTTCTACCATCCGCCCGAGAAGAAGCCGTCGATGGTCCGTAACCTGCGTGTTCCCCTGGCCCGCGCCCGCCTGACCGACCAGGAGGTCCGCACTTTCCGGGGCGTGATCACTGCGCTCAGCAAGGGCCGGGGCCGCGTCCTGGCCAAGCTGGCGGCGGCGAAAGCGGCCAAGGAAGCCAAGGAAGACTGAAGACGGCGCCGTGTTCCGACCAGGCGCGGCGGCAACGTCCAAGCGGTAACCTGCGTCTCGAGGCGACCCTGGCGGCATCACACAGGAGATGCCCATGCGCCGCCTCGGAACCCTCATCGTCGGCCTGCTGCTGCTGGCCGGCCCGACCTTCGCCCAAGCCGCCGACACCCAGAGCGGGCCGCTGCGCCTGACTCCGGCTGAGATCACCGCGCTGGCCACCACCAGCGCCAAGGCCGGCACCTCCGGCGTCACGGGCATCCAGACGCGGGTGCTTTCGGGCGACCCCAGCCAGCCAGGGCTCTACACGATCGAGATCCGCGTGCCGGCCAACACCCGCATCCAGGCGCACACCCACAAGGACCCGCGCACGGCGACGGTGATCTCCGGGACCTGGTTCTTCGGCTATGGCGAGGTTGCGGGCGACGCATTGGTCAAGGCGTTGCCGCCGGGCAGCTTCTATCGCGAGCCGAAGGATGCGCCGCACTTCGCCCTGACCCGCCAGGAGCCCGCCGTGGTCCAGATCACCGGCTGGGGGCCGACCGACACCGTCTATGTCGATCCGGCCAAGGCGCCCAAGCCCTGAAGGCTCTTGCCGCCGTCGCCGTTCGCGCGTTCACTCGCCTCAAACAAATGTTCGGGGAGGGCGGCATGAACCGTCGGGAACTGCTGGCCGTGGCCGGCGCGCTGGGTCTGTCGCCAGCCTGGGCCACCAAGGCCGCTGACGGCGACGCCACCGCCGCGCGCGACGCCTATCTCTACGCCCTGCCGCTGATCGAGATGGCGACGACGCGCGAGCGGATCCTCAAGATCCCCGGCGCTGCGGTGAACATGCTCAGGCACACCCGCACCCTGTCGGACCACACGGCCCGCTGGGTCACGACGCCCAACAACGACACCCTCTATTCGCCGGCCTTCCTGGACCTGTCCAAGGGGCCGGTGACCCTGACCATCCCGCCGATGGGCCAGCGCTACTGTTCGGTGGCGGTGATGGACATGTTCACCAACAACAACGTGGTGCTGGGGACGCGCACGATCGGCGGCGAGGGCGGGACCTTCACCCTGGTCGGACCGGGCCAGGCCTCGACCGGCCCCAACCCCGTCCGCATCGCCACCCCGCACGCCTGGCTGCTGATCCGCATCCTGACCGACGGCGGCGATGATCTGCCCGCCACCCACAAGGCCCAGGACGGCTTCGTGCTGAAGGGGCCTGCCGGCGGTCCGATCGCCGCCTATGCGCAGCGCGACGCCAAGCCGGCCGACTATTTCGCGACCGCTCGGACCCTGCTGGCCAGCGACCCGGCTCCGCCGACCGACCAGCGCATCCTGCGCCGCACGGCCGCCTTCCTGGGCGCGGGGCCGTTCAACGACGGCGCGGCCGCCGCTGGCGTCGATGAGGCCAAGATGATCACCGTCTTCGCCAAGGGGCGGCAGGTGTTCACCGGCGGCTGGTCCTATCCGCGTCCCAACCTCGGCGACTACGGCCAGGACTATATCTACCGCGCCATCGTCGCCCTTCAGGGCCTGGGCGCGCTGCCGGTGGCCGAGGCCATGTACCTGAAGGCGGCCGGCGACGACGGGGCGGGGACCTTCACGGGCGATGGTCCCTACCGCCTGAGCCTGCCGGCCCAGCTGCCCCTGGACGGCTTCTGGTCGCTGTCGATGTACGAGGCCACGGCCGACGGTCAGTTCTTCTTCACCGACAACCCGATCAAGCGCTACGCCATCGGCGACCGCACGCCGGGCCTGAAGCGCAATGCCGACGGCACGCTGGACCTGTGGATCGGCCGCGCCGACCCCGGCGGCGACAAGACCGCCAACTGGCTGCCCGCGCCCAGGTCGGGACCGTTCGCGATGTACCTGCGGGCCTACCTGCCGAGGGCCGAACTGCTGGACGGCCGCTTCCGCATACCGGCGGTGGTCAAGGCCTAGGCTCAGGGGATCGTGTAGGCCTCGCAGTTCGGGACGGGCGTGTCCGGGGCGTAGAGGTCCGTCTTCGCATCCAGGGTCATGACCCTGCGATAGCTGCACGCCGGGTCGCGCGCCGTCACCAGATCGCTTTTGCGCAGGCGGCCGCGCGTCGTGGAATCGCCGTCGCGCGAGCTGCCGGACGGAAACGCCGTCGCCTCGGTCTCGACCACCAAGCGCGGCGGTCCGGAGGCAGTCTTGGGATCAAGGGTCAGCTCGGCGCCGAAGCCGTACTCGTCGTGGCAAGCGCCGCGGCGCAGGTCGTAGTCCTTCTCGCTGAAGCACGCGCGGATCATCAGCGAGGCGGCGATCGGCAGGGTCAGCACCGTCCTGGCGGCCTCGGGGGCGGCCATGTCCACGCGGATCAGCTCCAGCGTCGAGGCGCTGCCGCCGCCGCCCGAATAGCTGGTCATGGTCTGGTGCTCGACCCCGATCATCAGGCCGCCGTCGGCCAGGCGGATGATCTTCGGCCACAGGGCGAAGTCCTCGTCGTCGGTCTTGGTCAGGGCGTGGATGAGAGGCTGATCGACGGGCGGCAGGCCGTTGAAGACGTGGAGCTCGGACTCGTTGCTGTCGACGTCGCGGCTGATCTCGGCGCACCACTTGGCGTCGGCGGTGCACAGCAGCGGCGGGCCGTCCTGCTTCATCAGGTCCGAGCGCTGGGTCAGGGCTTCAAGGCGATTGCCGGCCAGATCGGCTTGCGGCAGGGCGGGCGTCGCTGCGGCCAGCGCCAGGATCAGCGCGATCACTCGCACCACAGCGCCATGCGCACCAGATGTGGCTTCGGGCAGGCGCGGGCTGGGAGGGGCATGGGCGTGCCCGGCTTCCACAGGCCCAGACGCTGGGCCATGTTCGGCATCTCGGAGTCGATCACCGCCAGCGGGTTGCCGTCGCCGTAGCGCGTGGCGCTGCGATAGCGCAGGACCTCCTTGAAGCCGCCGTTCGCGGGCGCATTGACCACGACCCAGAAGCCGTACGGCGCGTCCTGGGTCGGCTCGACCGAGACGATGTCGCCCTTCAGCGGGCCGGCCGCGATGAAGCGGACGTCCTGGTTGTTGTTGTGGCCGGTCACGTACTCGTAGACGCGCTCGAACCGGTCGCCGTCGGCGCGGTAGGCCAGCACCTGGGTGCGGACCAGCTGGTCGCCATTGCCGCTGTGGACGCTGCCGGCCTGAACGAACAGCAGGGGCGGGCCGGAGGGGCCTTGGACGATCTCGGCCTTGGCCAGGTCGTGCGGAGCGAGGAAGACGTCGTTGTCCGACGGATTGGCGACCGTGGCCTTCAGGGCTGGATCGCACGGCGCGGAGGGAGCCTTGCGCAGGCACAGGTGGACCGGGCCATCGACCTTGTCGTCCTGGAAGCCGGTCGGATCCGAGACCGGCGGGTCCTGCGTGGCCGTGAAGCGCCAGGCCGAGCGCGTGGCGAAGGGCTTGGCGAGGTCGAGGGTCTTGAGGACGGTCGCCGGCTCGGCGGCCAACAAGGCGGCCACCAGGCCCACGACGATCATCACAGCGTCAGCTCGCGGCGTTCTTCGGCGCTGCGCATGGCCAGGTCCATGACGGTCATGGTGGCCAGGGCGTCCTCGGCGTTCGACGGGTTCGGACCAGCGCCGTTCAGGGCGTCGCGCAGGGCGGCGTAGAAGGCCAGGTAGTCGCCGGGCAGGCTCGTGAAGTCCGAGCCGCCCTCGACGCGGGTCAGGGCGCCCGGACGCGGATCGACGCCCCAGCCTTCGCCGCCGGGTTTCACGCCGCCGGCCAGGGCGGCCTCCTGCGGGTCCAGGCCGTGCTTGATGAAGCTGCCGCCCGTGCCGTGGACCACGAAGCGCAGGTCGTTGACCGGGGCCAGCTGGCAGGCGTGCAGGATGACCCGCAGGCGCGGATAGCGCAGCAGCACGTGGCAGTAGTCGACCGCCTGGCCGCCGTCCTTCTGGACCGCGAAATCGGCATAGACGGCGGTGGGCAGGCCAAACAGCTGCAGGGCCTGATCGACGAGGTGCGGGCCAAGGCCGTACCAGGTGCCAGCGCCGGCCTTCTCCTTCCACTGGTCGATGACCACGGGGCGGAAGCGGTCGTAGCGGGACTCGAACTGGGTGACCTCGCCCAGGGCGCCGTCGGCGATCAGCTGCTTGATGGTCAGGAAGTCGCTGTCCCAGCGGCGGTTATGGAACACGCTGAGCAACTGGCCGGCGTGCTGGGCCTGCTCGGCCAGCGCCCGGGCGTCGGCCAGGCTGGTGGCGAACGGCTTGTCGATCAGCACCGCCTTGCCCGCCGCCAGGGCCGCGCGGCCGTGCTCGGCGTGAACCGCGTCGGGCGTGGCGACCACGACGAGGTCGATCTCGGGATCGGCCAGGGCCGTGGCGATGTCGGGGACCACGGTCGCGCCCGGATGGTCGGCGGCGACCTGATCGGCGCGCGAGGTGACCACGGTCTTCAGCGTCAGCCCCGGCGTGGCCGCGATCAGCGGGGCATGGAACACTTTCCCGGCCATGCCATAGCCGAGCAGGGCGACGTTCAGGGTCTTGGTCATGGGTTACGCTGTCTCGGACTGGAAGGAAGGTTCGGACAAGGGCATGCGGAAGGTGAACCGGGTCTCGGCGGTGTCGGACGTCACGCCCAGGTCGCCGCCGTGGGCGCGGGCGATCTCGGCGGCGATATAGAGACCCAGGCCCAGGCCGCCCTGGGTTGGCGCCGACGACACGCGCACGAAGGGTTGGAAGAGGCGCTGGGCGGTGTCGGCGGGGATCGGGGCGCCGCCATTGGCCACCGAGAGTTCGAACATGCCGCCGTGATCGCGCGCCTGCACCCGCACCGGCTGGTCGGCGGCGCCGTGGGTGATGGCGTTGCCCACCAGGTTCGACAGCAGCTGGCTGATGCGGTCGACATCCACCTGCGGCGCGGACTCCAGGCTCAGCTCGGTCTGGATGATGCGTTGAGGGTGGGCGGCCTTGAGTTCGGCGACCACGGTCTCCAGCGCCTCGCGCAGGGCCGGGGCGTGGCGACGTTCGACGCCGATGCCGCCGCCCAGCCGGCCGCGCGCGAAGTCGAGAACGTCGTCGATCAGGCTGGCCATGCGGTCGACGCTCTTGCGCACCTCGCCGACGATCCAGGTCCCGCGCTCGTTCAGCGGCGTCTTGGTCAGCAACCGCACGCCTCCGTCGATGGCGGCCAGGGGGTTGCGCAGGTCATGGCCCAGCACGGCGATGAACTGGTCGCGCAGCTCCGAGGTGGCCCGGGCGTCCAGCAACGCCGCCTGGCTTTGGGCCAGCTGGTTCTCGGCTTCGAGGTGGCTGCCGATCAGGTCGGCGAACAGCTCGAACATGCCGATCACTTCAGGCGTCTTCAGCTTGGCCGGGCGCGGATCGATGGCGCACAGCGTGCCGAAGAACTCACCGTTGCGGCGGATCGGCACCGAGATGTAGCTCTGAAAGCCGTATTGGCGCGGCGTGTGGTGGTCGCGGAAGGCGTCGTCCTCGGCGACGTGGTCGATGACCACGGCCACGCCGCTGTCGCGGATCTCGTCGCAGATGGTGGAGACCAGATCCAGCTCGCCGCCGGGCTTCAGGCCGAAGGCGATGTCGTCCTTGACCGCGCAAGCGACCCAGCGGTCCTCGGTGACCCGCGCCACCGCCGCGAAACCCATGCCCGTCGTGCGACAGACCACGTCCAGGATTTTAGGCGCGACATCGATCCTCGAGATCGCCGCCAGGTCGTCGTCGATCGTCGCCAAGTCCGCTCCCCACTTTCGTGGGACAGTCTAGACCACGAACCGCGCCAGAACACTGTCGAGAAGTGAACACGGATCACAAACTGGGCTCGACCCGGCCGGCCTTCCTCGGCAGATTGCGGCCGCTCAATCCAGGAGACTCGACATGAAGACCCGCGCCGCCGTCGCTTTCGCCGCCAAGCAGCCGCTGGAGATCGTCGAGGTCGATCTGGAAGGGCCGAAGTTCGGCGAGGTGATGGTCGAGATCAAGGCGACCGGGGTCTGCCACACCGACGCCTACACGCTGGATGGCCTGGATAGCGAAGGCATCTTCCCCTCGATCCTGGGCCACGAGGGCGCGGGCGTGGTGGTCGAGGTCGGCCCGGGCGTCACCTCGGTGGCCGTCGGCGACCACGTGATCCCGCTCTACACGCCCGAATGCCGCCAGTGCAAAAGCTGCCTCAGCGGCAAGACCAACCTCTGCACGGCGATCCGCGCCACCCAGGGCAAGGGCCTGATGCCGGACGGCACCAGCCGCTTCTCGTACAAGGGCCAGGCCATCGCCCACTACATGGGCTGCTCGACCTTCTCGAACTACACGGTGCTGCCCGAGATCGCGGTCGCCAAGATCCGTCGCGACGCGCCGTTCAAGAGCGCCTGCTACTGCGGCTGCGGCGTGACCACGGGCGTGGGCGCTGTCACCAACACCGCCAAGGTCGAACCGGGCGCCAACGTCATCGTCTTCGGCCTGGGCGGCATCGGCCTGAACGTCATCCAGGGCGCCAAGCTGGTCGGCGCCAACATGATCGTCGGCGTCGACATCAATCCGGACCGCGAGGAATGGGGCCGCAAGTTCGGCATGACCCACTTCGTCAATCCGAAGACCATCGACGGGGACCTGGTCCAGCACCTGGTGGCCCTGACCGACGGCGGCGCGGACTACACCTTCGACGCCACCGGCAACACCACGGTCATGCGCCAGGCGCTGGAAGCCTGCCACCGCGGCTGGGGCGAGAGCATCATCATCGGCGTGGCCGAGGCGGGGAAGGAAATCTCGACCCGCCCGTTCCAGCTGGTCACCGGCCGCGTCTGGAAGGGCACGGCCTTCGGCGGCGCGCGCGGCCGCACCGACACGCCCAAGATCGTCGACTGGTACATGGACGGCAAGATCCAGATCGACCCGATGATCACCCACGTCCTGCCGCTGGAAGACATCAACAAGGCCTTCGACCTGATGCACGCGGGCGAGAGCATCCGCACCGTCGTGACGTTCTAGTCCGATGTCCGAAGTCGAAGTCCTGAACACTCACCGCGTCCACGGCGGCACGCTGCGCTATTGCCGCCACGCCAGCACCAGCACCGGCACGCCGATGAAGTTCACGGTGTGGACGCCGGACGGGGAGGGGCCTTTTCCCTATCTCGTCTGGCTGTCGGGCCTGACCTGCACCGAGGACAATTTCACGGTGAAGTCGGGCGTCTACGCCCACGCCGCCCAGCACGGCGTGGCGATCGTCGCGCCGGACACCTCGCCGCGCGGCGAGGGTGTCGCCGACGATCCGGCCTATGACCTGGGGCAGGGCGCGGGCTTCTATGTCGACGCCACGGAGGCCCCGTGGGCGCTGCACTTCAAGATGTATTCGTATGTGACAAAGGACCTGCTGAAGGCCGTCGATGGCGCCTTCCCGCTGGACCCAGCGCGTAGGGGCGTTTTCGGCCACTCGATGGGCGGCCATGGGGCGCTGACCGTCGCTCTGCGCAACCCGGACCTCTTCAAGTCGGTCAGCGCCTTCGCGCCGATCGTCTCGCCGCTGAACTGCCCGTGGGGCGACAAGGCGATGACCGCCTATCTCGGCGAGGATCGTGCGCTGTGGCGGGCCCACGACGCCTGCGCCCTGATCGAGGACGGAGCGGGCGAAAGCTTCGACGAAATCCTGATCGACCAGGGCCTGGCCGACAGCTTCCTGGAAAGCCAGCTGAAGCCCGAACTGCTCGAAGCCGCCGCCGCCAAGGCCGGCCGTAAGGTCACGGTCCGCCGCCAGGACGGCTACGACCACAGCTTCTTCTTCATCACGACCTTCATCAGCGAGCATATCGAATTTCACGCGCAAAGATTGTGATTTCTGACTTCTGACCGTTGAGGGCGCATGGCGATCTGCTATGCTGCCCTTCATGGTTCCCGAACCCTCCATCTTCGACATCGACGAGGAAGCCGAAGCGGCCGCCGATGCCGAAGGCATGGCTGACATCGCCGCTGGTCGTGTGGCGCCGCACGAAGAGGTGGCGGCCTGGCTCGACACCTGGGGAACCCCCGACGAGCAGCCCGCTCCCGCCAAGTGGCGCAAGTAGTCTGGACCAAGCGCGCGCTGGCCGACCTTATGGCTATTCGCGAGTACATCGGACAGTTCAGCCCGTTGGCCGCGCAACGCATGGCCGTGCGTTTGAGAGGGGCGGTCGAAAGCTTGGCTGACCATCCAGAGCGTGGCCGCAAAGCGACCGCTACGCTGAGGGAGCTGGTCGTCGTGCCGCCCTATGTGATCCGCTATTATTTCGGCGACGGGGTCGTGCATGTTGTCCGTATCAGGCACGCGGCTCAGCTATAGCCGCCAACATTGACTCCCCGGCCTCTCTCCCTCATAAGCCACCCCTTCACGCCGCCGGCTTGCCGGACGGCGCGGAAAACTTATGACGGATTGACCCGAAGCCGCCGTTGAGATCGCACCTCTTTCGAGGGGAGCCGGCACGGATCGTTTTGAAAGACTGACTATGTCGAAGCGCCATAGCGCCAAGTACAAAATCGACCGTCGTATGGGTGAAAACCTGTGGGGTCGTCCGAAGTCGCCGGTCAACCAACGCTCGTACGGTCCTGGCCAGCACGGCCAACGCCGCAAGCAGAAGGTTTCGGACTTCGGCCTGCAGCTGCGCGCCAAGCAAAAGCTGAAGGGCTACTACGGCAACCTGACCGAGAAGCAATTCTCGCGCACCTACGAGGAAGCTGCTCGCCGCAAGGGCAACACCTCGGAGAACCTGATCTCGCTGCTCGAATCGCGCCTGGACGCCATCGTCTATCGCGCCAAGTTCGTGCCGACCGTGTTCGCCGCCCGCCAGTTCGTGAACCACGGCCACGTGACCGTGAACGGCAAGCGCGTGAACATCCCGTCGTACCGCTGCAAGCCGGGCGACGTGATCGCGGTCCGCGAAAAGTCGCGCAACATGGCTCTGGTCCTGGAAGCGGTCGCCTCGAACGAGCGTGACTTCGCCGAGTACGTCTCGGTCGACGCCAAGGGCCTGTCGGCCACCTTCGTCCGCGCTCCGGAACTGTCGGAAGTTCCGTATCCGGTGAAGATGGAACCGAACCTGGTCGTCGAATTCTACGCTTCGTAAGCGTCGGATCCGAACCAACGGAAAAGGCCCCGGAGCGATCCGGGGCCTTTTTTGTTGCCTCCTTAAGGGCCGGGCGGCCCTTGAAAGCGCCTTGCGACCATCCCAGGTTAGTTGGGCGGGACCGGGCCCCTCTGGCGAGTGATGCAAGCACTCGTGATGTCGGACCGCATCGGGTGTTCTCGATGTTCTGGGTCCGGCCGCCACCGCCCCTCCCCCAAAGGCGCCGCCTGTCATCGAGGACACCCGTTCCATCCTTTTGGACCGGAGGTTCGACCATGCCCCTTCTGATGTGCCCCAACTGCGACGGCTCCATGCAGGCCGTGCAGCGCGCCAGCGTCGAGTTCGACATGTGCCCGCGCTGCCGTGGCGTCTGGCTGGACCGGGGCGAGCTTGAAAAGCTGATGTCCCTGGAGCGCGAGGAGACCCAGGCCGTCTACGGCCAACCGCGCCCCTATACGCGTCCCGACCATCACCACGATCACCACAAGCGCCACGACGATGACGACGACGACCGTCACCGCCGCCCGGGCCAGTACGGCCACAAGAAGAAGCGCTTCGACCTCTTCGACATCTTCGACTGACGACGCCATGAACCACTTCAAGACCTACCTGCTGCTGGCCGGCCTGACGGCGCTGTTCATGGCCGCGGGCTATCTGATCGGCGGCCCGACCGGGATGCTGATCGCCCTGGCCTTCGCCTTGGCGCTGAACGCCTTCTCGTACTGGAACGCCGACAAGATCGTGCTGCGGACCTATGGCGCCCAGGAGGTGGACGAGAGCCACCCCGAGCCGCTGATCCGTAACTATGCGATCGACGTGGCGGAGATGGCGGCCAAGGCCGGCCTGCCGCGCCCGCGCGTGACGGTGATCCAGAGCGACCAGCCCAACGCCTTCGCCACCGGCCGCGACCCGGCCCACGCCGCCGTCGCCGCGACCACCGGGCTGCTCAGCCTGCTGACCCGCGACGAGATCCGGGGCGTGATGGCGCATGAGCTGGCCCACGTGAAGAACCGCGACACCCTGACCATGACCGTGACGGCGACCATCGCCGGCGCGATCTCGGCCCTGGCCAATTTCGCGTTCTTCTTCGGCGGTTCGCGGGATGAGGACAATCGCGGCGGCCTGATCGGCGCGATCGCCATCGCCATCCTGGCCCCCATCGCCGCCATGCTGGTGCAGATGGCCATCAGCCGCGCCCGCGAATACGAAGCCGACCGGATCGGCGCGCAGATCGGCGGCGACCCTGCCGCCTTGGCCCGCGCGCTGGAGAAGATCGAGGCCTATGCACGTGGCGGCTACGTCAACCACGAGGCCGAACGCAATCCGGCCACGGCCCACATGTTCATCATCAACCCGCTGAACGGGAAGGGCGCCGACAACCTGTTCTCGACCCACCCCTCGACCCGCAACCGCGTCGAGGCGCTGATGAAGCTGGGCGTGGGGCAGGGGACGGTCGCGAGACGTCCGACGCCTGCGCCGACCCTGGTCCCGCCCAGCGACGGGCGGAACCCGGGGCCCTGGGGTTAGGGTGCGATCGGCAGCTGCCGGCTGTATTCCCACGGCCAGGGCGTGCCCAGATCGCCGAGCACCATCTTGGCCAGGGTCGGGTAGATGCGCTGGCCGACGCCGCTGTTGCTGAACAGCACGACGCAGCGCTTGCCCTTCTCGACGCAGCCCACGTGGTTGTCGGTGATGTCGTTGTGGCCGCCCTTGAAGAAGGCGTGGCCCTGCGGCCCGTCATAGACGACCACGCCGATGCCGGCGGCCAGGCCGATCTTGGCGTTGGCGGGATTGTCCTTGATCAGGAACGGCGGGAACTGGGCCTCGCTGACGATCGGGAAGCTGGGCTTGTCCAGCTCGGCGCGGGCCTTGGCCGACAGGCTCCAGCCCGACACCAGGGCCGCCGTCAGCTTGGCCATGTCGGCGATCGTGGTGTCCAGCGAGCCAGCCGCTTTGACGCTGGAGCGGTCATCGTGGGCCTCCCACTTGCCGTCCTCGTGGACGCCGTCGGCCAGGTTGCCCTTGAAGTCGTCGCGCCAGATCATGCTGGAGCGGGTCATGCCCAGGGGCTGGAAAATCCGGCGGTTCATTTCGTCGCCGACCTTCAGGCCAAGGCCTTCCTCGATGACGAACTGCGCCAGGTTGATGCCTTCGTTGGAGTAGGCGTAGCGGGTTCCCGGCTCGAGGTTGAAGCGGAACTTGTTCTCCGGGTCGTAGAACCGCTGGTCGGCCAGGCCCGAGCTGTGGGTCAGAAGGCGACGGAGGGTGATCGTCTTCCAGCGCTCGTCGACGCCGAGGTCGGCATATTTCGGATAGGCGGGCAGGGGCTTGGGCAGGTAGTCGGCGATCGACTTGTCCAGATCGATCTTGCCATCGCTGACCAGCATCAGGACGTAGTACGAGAAGGTCAGCTTGGTGACCGAGGCCGCGTACATGATGGTGTCTGTGGCCAGCGGATCGCCCTTCTCGTTGCGAACGCCCTTGGCGACCACGTGGGCGACCTTGCCGTTGTCGATCACAGCCACCGCGACGCCGGGAACCTTGCTGACGGCCAGCAGCCGGTCGATCTCGGCGTCGAGCTTCTTGTAGTCGGCGGCGGCGTGCGCGGGGGCGGCGAGAACGCTGGCCAGCGACGCGGCCAGGAAAGCGGAACGAAGACGCACGACAAACTCCCCGGAGGCTGGTCAGTTCGCCAGCGGTGGGCGATCTTCACCAGAAGATGAGGAGTTCGTACAGAGGTCGATGAACTTCGTTATTTCGCGCAGAGGTTTTGTGATCGCCGGAGCGTCGTTGACGCTGGCCGGCTGCGCGACCACGCCCGCGCTGGTGTCCGCCGCGCCGGGCGAAGCTTTCCCGGAGTTGGAGCCGCTGCTGGCGGCGCACGCTGGTCCTGACGCGCTGACTATTCGTGTCGCCTCCAAGGGCTGCGCGGCCAAGGCCGATTTCGTGTTCCGGGTGGATCGGAAGGATGGTCACGCCGTGGTCGCTTTCGCGCGGCGGCGGCTGGAGACCTGCAAGGGGTCGTCTGGGACGGCGGAGCTGCGGTTCACCTACGACGAGCTGGGTCTGACGCGTGCCGACCGCATCGTCATCGCCAACAAGGTGCTCAGCCCTTCGGCGTGAAGCGCTCGATCATCCACGGCAGCACCCGGGCGGGGCGTTTGGCGGCGACATCGAGCAGGACCCAGTCGGTGCGGCTTTGGGCGCACATTTCGCCGTCGGGGCCGTCGATGCGGACATACCGCTCGAAGCGCGGGCCTTTCAGCTCACCGACCCAGGTGTAGCCGGTGGCGACCTCGCCGGGCAGCAGCTCGCGGCGGTAGTCGATCTCGTGGCGGCGCGCGATCCAGCTCCAGGGCGCGCGCTGCTCTTCGCTGGCCCAGGCTTCCCAGTGGGCGATGGCCAGGTCTTGCGCCCAGCCCAGATAGACCACGTTGTTGACGTGGCCGTTGGCGTCGATGTCCGACGCCTTGGGCTCGAAGGTCAGCGAGTAGGCGTCGGAAGGCGGGACGAAGACCCGGCTCACGCCGTGAGCGCGCCCTGTTCGATCAGGAGGGTCTTCAGCTCGCCCGACTGGAACATCTCGCGGATGATGTCGCTGCCGCCTACGAACTCGCCCTTCACGTACAGCTGGGGGATGGTCGGCCAGTCGGTGAAGGTCTTGATGCCTTGGCGCAGCTCATCGTCCTGCAGGACGTCGACGCCGATGAACTCGACGCCCAGGTGGTCGAGGATCTGGACGACCACCGACGAGAAGCCGCAGCGCGGCTGGTCCGGCACGCCCTTCATGAACACCACGACCGGATTTTCGGCCACGGTCTTGGCGATGAAGTCGAGGGCGGGGGAGGAGGCGACGTCGGTCATGGCGGTGGTCCTGGAACTCAAGCCTTTCAGCTAGGCGCCGTCAGGCCCCCGGTCAAGAGGGAGGGTCAAGTGCGGCTGGCCGCCTTCTCGCGTTCCTGGGCCGAGAAGCGGGCCATCTCGATCTGGGCGCAGACGCCGTTGGGCAGGTCGCGCTCGACCACGGCGGCCAGGCGCTCGACGTCGGCGCGCGTGTCGGCGGTGATGCGTACGGTCGACAGCGAGGGCTCGGTCAGCGCGTAGCCCAGGCAGATGTCCTCAGCGCTCCAGCCTTGGGTGGCGTGCAGGAACTCGTAGCCGCCCATGTCGGCCAAGGGGTCCGACCGCCGCCGCCACAGCGACGGCTTGGGCGCGGCCATCTCGCCGCCCTCGTGCAGGGCCTGGGGCCAGAAGTCCTCGCCGACGACGGCGAAGTCATGGGTCGAGGCGTGGCGGATCCGGTGGCGTTCGGCCCATCCCGAAGACAGGTTGAAGGGCGAGGAGATGGTCGTGACCAGGCCGCTCTTCAGCAGGCGCGGGTCGATGTCGCCGCGGCTGGCGATGCCCAGGCCGCGCAGGGCGTCGCCCTCCACCAACGTGCGCAGGCCGGCCTCGAAGGCGGGCGGCAGGGCCGGGGACAGCGGATCGTTGATCAGGACCAGGTCCAGATAGTCCAGCGCCAGGCTCTCGAACGCCGACTGCAGCAGGCTGTCGACGGCCTGCTGGCCCAGGACCGCCGCGTCGCCGCGTACACGCCAGGTCAGGAACAGCAGGTGACGCTCGACGCTGGCGAAGGCCTCGGCGGCGCCCTTCAGCAGCTCGGGCGAGTCGCCCTCGACCTGGAAGCTGTTGATGCCGTTTTCCAGCGCCGTGAAGATCAGGGCGCGCCATTCGTTGGCCCGGAGACGCGAGCTTTCGGCCAGGCGCAAGGTGAGCGCCGAGACCGCCATGCCCGTGGATCCGAAGGGACGATAGCGCACCGGGTCTCCCTATTCCGCCGGGGCGGCGGTTTCGAGGGCCAGGGCGTGCAGCGTGCCGCCCAGCACGTCGGCCAGGGCCTTGTTGACCAACTGGTGCTGGCGCACGCGCGGCAGGCCCTTGAAGGCCGGCGAGACGATGCGGGCCTTCCAGTGGTCGTTGTCGCCGGCCAGGTCGGTCAGCACGATCTCGGAATCGGGGAAGGCCGTGGTGAGGCGGGCCTCGAGCTCGGCGTGGGACATGGGCACGGGGAAGGCTCCGGTCGCTGAAGGACTTGTGTGGCCGGGAATCCTTAACAACGCGCCTAAGCTGACAGCGTTGGTCACGGCGGTCCACGACGATATGCGCGAGATTTAATTGAATTCGCCGCCGCGCGCACGGCATGTAGACGCCATGATCCGTCTTTCCGCGCTGATCGCCGCCGCGATCCTCTCCGCCGCCGCGCCGGCCTTCGCCTCTCCCGGCGACAAGGCCATCGACGACATCCGCATCCTGTCGGCCGACGACATGCAGGGCAGGGCGCCCGGCACGCCGGGCTCGGAGAAGGCGCGAGCCTACATCCTCTCCCGCTTCGCCGAGATCGGCCTCTCGCCGATCGGCGACAAGTTCGAGCAGTCGTTCGAGTTCGCCAAGCGCGACGGGACCAAGGTCCAGGGGATCAACCTGGTGGCCCGCATCAAGGGGGCCAAGCCGGGCAAGGCCCCAGGCAAGGTTATGGTCGTCTCGGCCCACTACGACCACCTGGGCGTCCGCAACGGCGAAATCTACAACGGCGCCGACGACAACGCCTCGGGCGTGGCGGGCCTGCTGGCCGTGGCCGAGGCCTTCAAGGCCAAGCCCCCCAAGCATGACGTGATCCTGGCGGTGGTCGACGCCGAGGAGAGCGGCCTGCGCGGCGCCAAGGCCTTCGCCGCCGCGCCGCCGGTCCCGCTGGAGACCGTCGCGCTGGACGTCAATTTCGACATGCTGAGCAAGAACCCCAAGAACGAGCTCTATGTCTCCGGGACCTCGCCGTTCCCGTTCCTCAAACCCATCCTGGTCAAGGTGGCCACGACCGCGCCGGTGACCCTGAAGCTGGGCCACGACACCGACGCCGACGGCAAGGAGAACAACTGGACCACCCAGTCCGACCACTACGCCTTCGGCGAGAAGGGCGTGCCCTGGGTCTATTTCGGCGTCGAGGACCATCCCGAATATCATAAGCCCACGGACGATTTCGCGACGGTGCCCCAGGACTTCTTCAAGCGTTCGGTGGCGACCGTGGTCCAGGCCAGCCTGGCGCTGGAGAAGGATCTGGACGACGTGGCCAAGGCGTCAGGGCGCTAAACCTCGGGTTTGATTTGAGTTTCCGCGCGGCGATTTGTCACCGCGACTGGCGAAGCTGGGCAATCTTTCCTTATTCTGGCGAGGTCCATCGTGATTCAGACCAGCGTTAGGAGAACGCGATCAGCCCGGGCGCCTTAAGAGACCGGATCTTCAAGACCGCGCCGACGGTGGCCCTCATCGTGGGGGCGGCCATGGCGATGGACTATCTGGTCAACATCGTCGTGCTGAATGCGCCGCAGGCCTATACGCCGCTCGCGACCCTGGTGATCTCGCTGGTGGTGGCCACGCCCCTGGCCTACTGGCTGACCGGCCAGCGCCTGCGGGTCGAGCGGATGCGCGACGACCTGACCGCCAGCGTCGCGGCCAAGCAGAAGGCCATCGAGGAGGTCCAGGCGGCCCTGGCCAAGGCCAGTGAGGCCGAGCGCCTCTACCGCCTGCTGGGCGACAATCTCACCGACCACGTGGCCCTGTGGTCGCCGAAGGGCGAGCGGGTCTACAGCTCGCCTAGCATCGAGCGCATCACCGGCTACACCCACGACGAGTTCATGGCCCTGCCGCCCCAGGCCATGGTCAGCGACGCCGACTTCAAACGCGTCCAGGGTGTGATCCGAGGCCTGGAGCCAGGCGGTCCGCCGGTCCACGCCGACTACGAGTCCATTCGCAAGGACGGCCGGATCATCTGGCTGGAGAGTTCCTATTCCCGCCTGGGCGACGGCTCGAACATTCTGCTGGTCACCTCGCGCGACATCACCGAGCGCAAGCTCCTCGAGATCGATCTGGCCAAGGCCCTGGAGCTGGCCGAGACGGCCTCGGCCGCCAAGTCCGACTTCCTGGCCAACATGACCCACGAGCTGCGCACGCCGCTCACCGCCATCATCGGCTTCGCCGAGGTGCTGCGCCGCTCGCGCGACCTCTCCAAGACCGCCAGCCGCCAGGTCGGCCACATCCTGGACGCCAGCAACACCCTGCTCAGCGTCGTCAACGACGTGCTGGACTTCTCGCGGCTGGAGGCCGGCGGGCTGGAGCTGGACCCCGCGCCGTTCGACCCCGCCGCCATGGCCTCGTCCTGCGCAGCCCTCGTGGAAGAGCGCGCCGTCGCCAAGGGCCTGGTGATCAAGGTCAAGACCAGCAAGGGCCTCCGGCCCATGGACCTGGACGGGCCGCGCCTGTCGCAGGTGCTGCTGAACTTCCTGTCCAACGCAGTGAAGTTCACCGCCCACGGCTCGATCACGGTGGCGCTCAGCCAGAAGATCGAGGGCGAGGCGGCCGTGCTGCGCGGCGAGGTGATCGACACCGGCATCGGCATTGCGCCCGAGCACCTGGACAACATCTTCGACCGCTTCTCGCAGGCCGACGCGGCCGTCTCGCGCCGGTTCGGCGGCACGGGCCTGGGCCTGGCCATCTCGCGTCGCATCGTCGAGCGCATGGACGGCAAGATCGGCGTCGACAGCGCCGAAGGGCAGGGCTCGACCTTCTGGTTCGAAGTCCGGGGTCCGTTGGCGGAACTGTCCGCGCCCGAGCAGGACGCCGCGCCGCTGCTGGACGGTGAGGCCGGGGTGCGCCTGCTGCTGGTCGAGGACAACGCCGTCAATCGCGAGCTGATCAGGACGATGCTGGAGCCGTTCGGCGTCGACGTGGAGACCGCCCATGACGGCGTGGCCGGCGTCGAGGCCATGCGCCAGGGCCACTTCGACCTTGTCCTGATGGACGTGCAGATGCCGGTCATGGACGGCCTGACCGCCACCCGCGAGATCCGCGCCATGGAAGGGGCGCGGGGGGCCGCGACGCCGATCGTGGCCATGACGGCGAACGTGTTGCCCGAGCAGATCGCCAACTGCCTGGCCGCCGGCATGGACGACCACCTGGGCAAGCCGATCAACCCGACCAAGCTGCTGGAGACGGTGGCGCGGTGGTCGGGACGGACGCACGCGGCTTAGGGGTTCTGGATGCTCCCCCGCTGGGGGAGCTGTCGGCGAAGCCGACTGAGGGGGCAGCTCGGCCTATGCCGGCGATGCCCCCTCCGGCCCTCTGGGCCACCTCCCCCAGAGGGGGAGGAGAAATCAGACTGTCCTTAGTCCACGCAGATCGCGCCGGTCGACTTGCCGTTCACGACCTTGGCGTAGCAGCCGAACTGACGGTTGGTCTTCTGGCACTGGCCGGTGACGTCGCCCGTGGCTTCCAGGTTGCCTTCGAGGACGCAGGCGCCTTCGCACTGGCTCTTGTCGGTGCAGGCCTTGCCGGCGTCGGCATAGGGGACGACGCAGGTCGGAATCTGGGCCTTGCCGACCGGCTGAATCGAACCGCCCTTGGCCGAGCACTGGGCGACCAGATTGTCCGCCGACGGGGCGGCCGGCTCAGCAGTCGGAGCGCAGGCGCTCAGCAGCAGGGCGGCGACGGCGGTGAGGGCGAGGATACGCATCGTACTCGGTCTTTCTCTTAAGCCTTGGGGGCGTTCATGTAGCCCGGCAGCCAGGCTTCGTGAGCCGTGCGCAGGGCGTCGAGCGAGACGCTGAAAAGGTCCTTCGACGCGAAGTCGTTCCCGCCCGCGACGCCGGCCAGGTTGGCGTGGACGCCGGCTTCCTTGGCCGCTTCCAGCACCGCGTCCGGGTCCGGGGTGGCGATCAGGTAGCGAGCCTGGTCTTCGCCCAGCAGGTAGGGGTGGGCGTGGGCGGCGCTGGTGGCGTTCAGGGTGACGCCGACCTTGCTGGCCAGGGCGATGTCGGCCGCGGCGATCAGCAGGCCGCCGTCCGACAGGTCGTGGACGCCGGCGACGAGGCCCGAGCTGATCAGACCGCGCACGAAGTCGCCGTTCTTGCGCTCCAGCGCCAGGTCGACGGGCGGCGGCGCGCCGTCCTCGCGGCCCAGGATTTCGCGCAGATAGATCGAGGCGCCCAGTTCGCCGTGGGTCTCGCCGATCAGCACCAGCGTGTCGCCCTCGGCCACCGCGCCGAAGCCGGTGCGCAGGTCGTAGTCTTCCAGCAGGCCCACGGCGCCGACGGTCGGGGTCGGCGGAATGGCGACGCCGTTGGTCTCGTTGTAGAGGCTGACGTTCCCGCTCACGACCGGGAAGTCCAGCACGCGGCAGGCCTCGGCCATGCCGTCGGTGGCGCGGACGATCTGGCCCATGGTCTCGGGCTTTTCGGGGCTGCCGAAGTTGAGGTTGTCGGTGATGGCGATCGGCAGGGCGCCGGCGGCCGTCAGGTTGCGCCAGGCTTCCGCCACGGCCTGCTTGCCGCCCTCGTACGGGTCGGCCTGGACGTAGCGCGGGGTGCAGTCGCTGGTCACGGCGATGGCCTTGCCGGTGCCGTGGATGCGCACGATGCCGGCGTCGCAGCCGGTGGCGCTGTCTTCCAGGGTATCGGCCATCACGTGACGGTCGTACTGCTCCCACAGCCAGCGCTTGGAGGCCATGTCGGGGCTGCCGACGATCTTCAGGACCGCTTCGTTCCAGTCGATCGGGGCGGGGATCTTGGCCGGGTCGAGGCGGGCGTCCAGCTTGGGCTGCACCCACGGGCGGTCATAAAGCGGCGCGTCGTCGAACAGCGGGGCCAGCGGCACGTCGCAGACCGTCTCGCCGTGATGCTTCAGCACCAGGCGGCCGGTGTCGGTGGTGTAGCCGATGACCGCGGCGTCCAGGCCCCATTTCTCGAAGATGGCGTGGCCGTCCTGCTCGCGGCCGGGCTTCAGGACCGCCAGCATGCGCTCCTGGCTTTCCGACAGCATCATCTCGTAGGCCGACATGCCTTCTTCGCGCTGCGGGACCATGTCCATGTTCAGCTCGATGCCGACGCCGCCCTTGCCGGCCATCTCGACCGACGACGAGGTCAGGCCCGCCGCGCCCATGTCCTGGATGGCGGCGACCGCGCCGGTAGCCATCAGCTCCAGGGTGGCTTCGATCAGCAGCTTCTCGGCGAAGGGGTCGCCGACCTGCACGGTGGGGCGCTTCTCCTCGGAGTCCGCGGTGAACTCGGTCGAGGACATGGTCGCGCCGTGGATGCCGTCGCGGCCGGTCTTGGAGCCGAAATAGACGACCGCCAGGTTCGGACCCGGAGCGGCCGAGTAGAAGATGCTGTCGGCCTTGGCCAGGCCCACGCACATGGCGTTGACCAGGATGTTGCCGTTGTAGCCCTTGTGGAAGTTGGTCTCGCCGGCGACCGTGGGCACGCCCACGCAGTTGCCGTAGCCGGCGATGCCGGCGACCACGCCGTCCACCAGGCGCTTGGTCTTGGGGTGCTCGGGATCACCGAAGCGCAGGGCGTTCAAGAGAGCGATCGGTCGTGCGCCCATCGTGAAGACGTCGCGCATGATGCCGCCCACGCCCGTCGCCGCGCCCTGATAGGGCTCGATGTAGGACGGGTGGTTGTGGCTCTCCATCTTGAAGATGATCGCGTCGCCATCGCCGATGTCGATGACGCCGGCGTTCTCGCCCGGACCGCAGATGACGCGCGGCCCGTCGATCGGGAACTTCTTCAGCTGGTTCTTGGAGGACTTGTACGAGCAGTGCTCGGACCACATCACCGAGAAGACGCCCAGCTCGACGAGGTTGGGCTCTCGGCCCAGTCGGGCCAGGACGACGTCATATTCGGCGGGTTTCAGGCCGAACTCGGCGGCCAATTCGGCCATGGGCTTTTGGGGCGTGCTCATGGGCGCGCCTTCTAACCTGACCGCCCAGATTCCGCTACATCGACTTGATCAGGTGCTCGAGATGGGCGCCGCCTTCGCCGAGCCAGTAGTCGATCACCACGCCGCCTTTTTCGACCGAGCCCATGCGCAGCGAGACGCCGATCACCACGGCGCCGAACAGGGCCAGAGCGATCACGATCAAGCGCAACACGGGATGCACGCCCGAGGACTTGCGGCGCTTGGCCCAGACGGGCAGGCCGCTGACATAGGTGTCGGGGAACCGAACTTCGGGGTCGGCCATGGTCATATCAACCGTCGATGCCTTCGCATTTCCTTGTTCGGCGAAATGTTGCGCGCTTGAAACGGGGATTCTAGTTCTATCCCCTGCAAGGCGCGGCTCGACCCCAATTCTCTCGCTTGAGGCGAAAGCTTTGCTTTAAGGGGGATGATGGCGAGGCGATCGTTGCGGAACCGCCGTAGCGTCGGGATTTTGGAGTGAATCCCTGAAAAATCCGCAGCTTAGCTGGAAATAAGGCGGCTCCGCCGTAGGAACGCCCCGACTCCGGGTTCGTTCTCTAACCGTGCGTCACGAGCGCGCTGTGTAGAAGGAGTAAGCCCGATGGCTGACAACAACCGCAATCCGCAGCAGCAGAACGACCAACAGCGCCGAGCGCCCGGCCAGCAGCAGCAGCAAGGGCAGCCCAGGCAAGGCGAACCTAGGCAGGACGAGCAGGGCCGCAACCCTGGCGGCCAGGCCAATCAGCAGGATGACAATGTCAGGCGCGGCGACCGCTGACCTGACGAGCACCTCTCCGTAGAAGGAAGGCCGGCGGTGACCCCGCCGGCCTTTCTCGTTGTCACTTGCTGTCGACGACCGGCAGCTCGATGAAGCTGGCGTCCGTTCCCGCGTGGAACACCCGCTGGGTGGCCTTCACATAGTCGGCTGGCTTGGCGAAGAAGATGTTCGGCACGAAGGTCTGCGGGTTGCGATCGTAGAGCGGGAACCAGCTGGACTGGACCTGCACCATGATCCGGTGGCCCGGCTGGAAGGTGTAGTTCGCGGTCGGCAGGATGAACTGGTACTTCAGCGGGGTGTTGGCTTTGATCGGCTTGCCCTCGGTGAAGCCCTCGCGATAGCGGCCGCGGAAGATGTCCATGCCCACGGCCAGCTGGTAGCCGCCCAGCTCGGGCTGGCTGGGGACCTCGTCCGGATAGACGTCGATCAGCTTCACGACCCAGTCGCTGTCCGTCCCGCTGGTCGAGGCGGTCAGGTTCACCTTCGGCACGCCGGCGATCTTCAGCGGCTCTTTCAGCGGTTCGGAAGTGTAGGTCAGGACGTCGGGACGGCCGTCGACACCGCGCTGGTCGGTGACCAGCCACTGGGTCCAGCGGCTGCGGTCGGAGAACTGCAGCGGGCGCGGGATGTAGGGCACCGGCTTGGCGGGATCGGAGACGTACTCGTCATACGCCGCCGCGCCCTTGGCCGCCGCCGGGGCGTCGAAGCCCAAGCCGCCCTTGGCCTCCAGATAGAGGTTCTTGGTCTTGCCCTGCGGCCACGATGCATAGCGGTTCCACTTGTTCTGGCCCGGGTCGTAGATCAGCACCGGCGGCGTGTCGGCCTTGGCCGCGCCCTTCAGGTGCTGGTCGAAGAAGGGCTTGAGCACATCACGGCGGAACTGCAGGGCGGTATCGCCGTCCCACTTGAACGGACCCAGGTTGAAGGCGTCGTAGTTCACCTGGCTGTGCCGCCACGGGCCCAGCACCAGGTAGTTCATGTCGTTGTTGGTATCCTTGGACTCCAGCGCCGGATACGAGTGCACCGCGCCCCACATGTCCTCCTGGTCCCACAGGCCCTGGATCCACATGGTCGGCACCTTCAGCGGCGTCTTCTCCATGGTCTTGTCCAGAGCCTGCTCGCTCCAGAAGCTGTCATAGGCCGGGTGTTCGCTGATCTTCTTCCAGAAGGGCAGGGCGTCCAGGCCATGGTTCTTGGCGTAGTCGCCGGCCGAGCCTTCCTTCAGGAAGTTGGCGTAGTCGTCATAGCCCTGGCGCTGCACGCCATCGCCCGCGCCGCGCACCGTGGTCTGGCCGGTGATGTAGTCGAAGTTCGGCTGGCGGAAAGCCCCGTGGTGGAACCAGTCGTCGCCCATCCAGCCATCGACCATCGGGCTCATCGGCGCCGCGGCCTTCAAGGCCGGGTGCGGATTGACCAGAGCCATCACGACCGTGAAGCCCTCATACGAGCTGCCCAGCATGCCGACATTGCCGTTGGTCTCCGGCACGTTCTTCACCAGCCAGTCGATGGTGTCGTAGGCGTCGGTGGAGTGGTCGACCTCGGACGAGTTCAGCGGACCCTTCAGCGGGCGCGTCATCACATAGTCGCCCTCCGAGCCGTACTTGCCGCGGATGTCCTGGAAGACGCGGATATAGCCGCCGTCGGCCACGAAGACCTCGTCGCCCTGGGCCAGGGCCGAGACCATCTTGGAGCTGTCGTTGCGGGCGGCGCGCTTGGCGGCGTTGTAGGGCGTGCGGGTCAGCAGGATCGGCAGGCTCTTGCCGCCCTTGGGGATGACGATGACCGTGTAGAGCTTGGTCCCGTCGCGCATCGGGATCATCACGACGCGCTTCTCGTAGTCGTAGTTGATCTTGGCGGCGACGTACTTGCCGGCGATGTCCGGCGCCATCGGCGGCGTCTGGGCATGGGCCGTGACGGCGACGGCCGAGATGGCGACGGCGGCCATCAGGCCGGCGCGCAAGGTGGTGACGAGACTCATGGTTGGCCCTCCTGCAGAGGCGGGCACCTTAGGCCTGGGATTTTGGAGCTGCTACACTGTAACAGCACGCTTCAGCCCACTTTTTGATCCGTGGGCTGAGCCGCGTCAGGCGCTCTGGAAGATGCTGCGGAACAGCACCGCGCCGTCGTCAGAGCCCAGGTCGGGATCGAACGAGCGGTCGGGGTGGGGCATCAGGCCCAGGACGTTGCCGCCCTTGTTGACGATGCCGGCGATGCCGCGCGCCGAGCCGTTCGGGTTCTGCTTGTAGCGGAACACCACCTGGCCCTCGCCCTCGATCCGGTCGAGGGTCTCCTCGTCGGCGTAATAGTTGCCCTCGCCGTTGCCCACGGTCATGACCGCGTCGCGCTGCTCGCCATAGCCGGCGGTGAAGCGGGTCTGGCCGTTGACGATGTCCAGATCGATGGCCTTGCAGACGTACTTCAGGCCGGCGTTGCGCAGCAGGGCGCCGGGCAGAAGGCCGACTTCCGTCAAGACTTGGAAGCCGTTGCAGATGCCGACCACGGCGACGCCCTTTTCGGCGGCCGAGACGACTTCCTTCATGACGGGGCTCTGGGCCGCCATGGCGCCGCAGCGCAGGTAGTCGCCGTACGAGAAGCCGCCGGGCAGGACGATCAGGTCCAGGTCGTCCGGCAGCGCCGTCTCCTGGTGCCAGACCATCTCGACACGGGCGCCCGCGGAGCGCTCGATGGCGACCTTGCAGTCGCGGTCACAGTTCGAACCGGGGAATACGACGACGGCGGCTTTCATGGCGCGGGCCTGTAGCACCGTTCGTATGGATTTGTCATCCCGGCGAAAGCCGGGACGACAGTTCTTAGGCGCACTCATCCAGCTCAGGCGCCACCGGCTCCCCCGTCGGCGCGGGGAAGGGCGTCTTGAACGTGAACGCCGCCGGCGTTGGCCCGTGGGCCTTCAGCAACGCCAGCTTCTCCAGCGCCTCTTCCACCGTCGGCTCATGACCCACCGGGACCCACCACAGGGCCATGTAGGTGTCCATGTCCTCGAACCATTCCTTGCGGCGGCGCATGATCTCGATGTGGCCGCTGCGGTAGACGAACGCGCCCAGCGAGGGGATGTCCGCCCACACCGACAGGTTCGGGATGAAAAGCGGATCGTCGTTGATCGCCAGGTCGGTGGCGTTGTTGCCGTCGCCCTTCAGCCGCCAGACGAAGCCGGGCGAACTCTCGGCCAGCGCGTTGATGCGATCGAGGTTGTCGGCGAAGTCCTTGATCATCGGATGGTCGATCGCCGCCTTCAGGCGTCCGACATTGACCTGCGCCAGTTGCCACATGTTCGATGCTCCCTCCCGTCTCGATACCTGGGGAGCTGGGCTCGGCCGGTCCGATCCGCAAGGGTCGCCGATCACTGTTCGTTGGTCGAGACCGGCTTTCCGTCGTCCTTGACCTTGCGGGGCTTGCCCGAGCCGGGCGGCGCGGTGGCCGGCCAGCGGGCGTCCAGCAGCCGATCCTTGGCCAGCCAGGTGTAGCTCACCTTATCCGACTGGTTACCCCCGAGGATGAGATAGCCCTTGGCGTCGTTCTCGCCGGCATAGAAGCCGACATGGCCTTGCCAGCCGGTCCTGGAGCCTCGCCAGAAGACCATCACCGCGCCCGGCTGCGGCTTGCTGGGGGAGCCGAACTTCAGCCAGCTGCGCGCGCCCAGCGGGTTGGCCGGCAGGGGCTCGTTGCCCAGGGTGGAGCCGACGCAGTGGGCCACGAACAGGCCGCACCAGGCGACGTCGTCACCGGCGTAGTCGATGTCGAGGTTCTCGGCCCATCGCATGATGTCCGGGTTGTCGGCTGGGCCGGGCGTCTCGCGCACGCCGATCAGGCGCTTGGCCTCGATCAGCCAGGGCAGGGCGGGATCGTCCAGGGCGTTCTTGGGCGGGCTGTCGTCCAGGCCTAGCGCCTTCAGGGTCTTGGGGCCAACGACCCCGTCGATCAGCAGGCCGCTGGCTCTCTGGAAGTCGCGAACCGCCGCGGCGGTCCTGCGACCCCAGATGCCGTCGATATTGCCCGGATCGAAGCCGCGCGCGGCCAAGGCCGTCTGGATCTGGAAGATCGTCACGTCGCCACCCTCTCGCAACAATGTCACGAGAGGGTGCGCGTTTAACGTGTTTTTGTCGAGTCTCGCCTTTTAGGCGATGTCGATGCGGTAGCTTTCGATGACCGTGTTGGCCAGCAGCTTGTCGCACATGGTCTTGACCTCGGCCTTGGCGGCCTCGGCGTCCGTGGCGTCGAGATCGAATTCGATGACGCGGCCGACGCGGGCGTCCTTGACCGACGGCCAGCCCAGGCCATGCAGGGCGTTCTCGACAGCCTTGCCCTGGACGTCGAGCACGCCGGGCTTCAGGAACACGTGGACGGTGGCTTTCACTGACAGGTTCTCCCCGCGCGGCGGTCAAAGGGCCACGCTGCTTTCCGAATGAAGGTTAGTGCACGCCGCCTTGGATGACGGTCGGCATTTCCTTCATGATCCCCAGGCGGCGAGCCACCTCGGTATAGCTTTCGATGACGTTGCCGAGGTCGCGGCGGAAACGGTCCTTGTCCAGCTTCTCGCTGGTGACCGAGTCCCACAGGCGGCAGCTGTCGGGGCTGATCTCGTCGGCCAGGATGATCCGCGAGAAGTCACCCTCGTAGATGCGGCCGAACTCGATCTTGAAGTCCACCAGGGTGATGCCGACGGCGCTGAACAGGCCCGACAGGTAGTCGTTGACCCGCAGGGCGGTGGCCATCATGTCGTCGATCTCCTGGGTCGCGGCCCAGTTGAACGCGGTGATGTGCTCCTCGGAGACCATCGGGTCACCGAGCTTGTCGTCCTTGTAGTAGAACTCGATGATCGAGCGGGGCAGGGGCTGACCCTCGGTCAGGCCCAGGCGCGTGGCGATCGAGCCGGCGGCGATGTTGCGCACCACGACCTCGAGCGGGACGATCTCGACTTCCTTGATCAGCTGCTCGCGCAGGTTCAGGCGGCGGATGAAGTGGTTCTGGACGCCGATCGAGTTCAGGCGAGTCATGATGTACTCGCTGATCCGATTGTTGATGACGCCCTTGCCTTCCAGGATGGCTTTCTTCTGGGCGTTGAAGGCCGTCGCGTCGTCCTTGAAGTACTGGATCAGGGTGCCGGGCTCGGGGCCCTCGTACAAGATCTTGGCCTTGCCTTCGTAGATCTTCTTGCGACGGGTCGTCATGGCTCTCGTCGAGGCCCTTCTGTAAGCGCGCGCCGCTCCTCGAGGCCGGAAAGTTCCGGAGAAACGAAAAGCGCGCGCGGCGGATAGCTGCGCGCGGCATTCGACTCAAGGCCGCTCACTGGAAATATCGTGCGGAACCTACCTGAATCAGCACGACCGCGCAAACGAAGGACAGCTTTCCTCCGGCGTTTTGGGCTATGCTGCGACTGGAAACGTAGCCTGCGGCTTATCCGCCGATTGCGGCGGAGGGCGGCACGGGATATGCAGCCCGCGTAAGAGCACGATAGCCGGAAGTGGACGCCGGTTTCGGCGACTATCATGCTCTAAATGTTTAGAATTAGAGCCTGCCGCGACCGGATGAATTTATCTGGGCGCGACAGGCTCGGACGACTTTGGGGCCTTCATGACCACCTTCGACGACCGCGAACGGGCTTTCGAAAACAAGTTCGCTCACGACCAGGAGCTTGAATTCAAGGCGACCGCGCGCCGCAACCGCCTGCTGGGCGAATGGGCCGCTGGTCTCATGGGCCTGGCGACGGTCGAGGAGTACGCGCGCGCCGTGGTGAAGTCCGACTTCGAACAGCCGGGCGACGAGGACGTGCTGCGCAAGGTCTACCAGGATCTGTCGGGCTCGGGCGTCTCCGCCTCGGAAGGCGAGGTCCGCATGAAGATGGACGAGCTGCTGGCCGTGGCCCGCGAACAGATCAAGGCTGGCGAGTAAGCTTCGCCACGGTTGGTCCTTCGGGATCGATTCGATTTATTCTAAAAGCCCGGCGCAGGTCCCAGACCTCGCCGGGCTTTGTCGTTATGGGGCTTCCGCAAGGTCAGCGACCGTATACACTTTTTGGTTGTTAGAAATTCAAATTTTCGCCCAGGTTTTATCTGGCGCTCGAAAAGGGATGGATCAATGTGCCCGCCGGGCGGTCGTCGGGACCGCCGAAAAGGGAGAACGTCCAATGAGCGCTGAAGCCGACACCCTTCATACCCAGAAGACCGCCAGCGACGTCATCGGTCTCTATTTCGTCAAGGCCGTGGTCGGTAACGTCGGCATGCCCGGCGCGCCGATCGTCAACCTGGCCCTGTCGGTGCAAGCCGCCTCGGGCCACGTGGCCGGCCTCGCCGAGATCGTCCAGGCCACCCCGGGCGGCAATCACCGCTTCCAGGTCTCGGGCCAGATCTATCAGACCGGCTTTGGGCCCAACCATCAGCTGGTCTCGCTGAACGGCGAGTTCGTCTACAGCGTGCCGCCGCCGGCCATCGGCTCGTTCATCGCCAAGTTCACGGCGGCCCTGACGGTCGACCAGGAATGGAACGGCTCGGGCGGCTTCAACTACGTCAACACCCACGTCGAGAACGTGCCGGTGAAGAAGGTCGGCTGAGCCGGCGTTTCAACCCCCACCACCCCCCTTCCGGGAACACTCGGAAACCCAACTGCCCGCGCCGTCCCACAAGACGGCGCGGGCTTTCTCTTTCGGGGCCTACCAGATGCGCGAGCGCTTCTCCGGCGGGAGGTAGAACTTGTCGCCCGGCTTGACGCCGAAGGCCGCGTACCAGGCGTCGACATTGCGCGTCGGGCCGATGACCCGGAAGTTCGACGGCGCGTGCGGGTCCGACGCCATCTGCTGCTTCAGCGAGTCCGGACGCGACTTGTCCTGCCAGGCCTGGGCGAAGGCCAGGAAGAAGCGCTGGTCGCCGGTCATGCCGGCCACGACCGGAGCGGGCTTGCCCTTCAGCGAGGCGTGGTAGGCGTCATAGGCCACCTGTAGGCCGGCCAGGTCGGCGATGTTCTCGCCCATGGTCAGCTTGCCGTTGATGAACATGCCGGGCACGGCCTCGTAGCCGTCGTACTGCTTGCCCAGTACGTCGGCCTGGGTCTCGAAGCGCTTGGCGTCCTCGGCGGTCCACCAGTCGCGCAGCTTGCCGGTGTCGTCGATCTTGCGGCCCTGGTCGTCGAACCCGTGGCTGATCTCGTGGCCGATCACCGCGCCGATCGCGCCATAGTTAACCGCCGGGTCGGCGGCCGGATCGAAGTAGGGCGCCTGCAGGATGCCGGCAGGGAAGACGATCTTGTTCTCCAGCCCGCCGTTGTAGGCGTTCACGGTCTGCGGGGTCATGCCCCACTTGGCGTGGTCCACCGGCTGGCCCAGGTCGGACAGGGCATAGGCCCACTCGAAGGCCCCGCTGCGGCGGACATTGCCGTAGAGGTCGCCGGCGTCGAGCTTCAGGGCCGAATAATCGCGCCACTTGTCGGGATAGCCGACCATGACGGTCATCTTCTTCAGCTTGGTCAGGGCCGCCTGCTTGGTGACCGGGGCCATCCACGGCGCCTTCTCGATGCGCTCGGCCATGGCGACCTTCAGATTGGCGATCAGATCGACCATCTGGGCCTTGGACGAGGGCGGGAAGTACTTGGCGACATAGGTCTGGCCGACCACCTCGCCCAGGCTGCCGTCCACCAGGGTCACGCCGCGCTTCCAGCGCGGGCGCAGGGTGGTCTGACCGCTCAGCACCTTCACATATTCGAAGCGGCTGTCGACGAAGCGCTTGGAGAGGTAGGGCGACATCTCCTGCACGCCCTGGACGGTCTGCCAGGCCTTGAGGGTCTCCAGCGGCGTGGCGGCGAACAGCTTGGCGATGTCGCTGACGGCGGTCTTCTCGCCCAGCACCACCTGGCTGCGGCCGGTGATGCCCGCGGCGGCCAGATAGTCGGCCCACGGAACCTCGGGCGCATAGGCCTGCAGCTCGGTCAGCGAGACGGGGTTGTAGACCTTGTCGATGTCGCGGCGGTCGGCGACCGGCCAGCTGACCTTGGCGATGGCCGTCTCGAAGGCGATCACGTCGGCGGCCGCCTTGGTCGGATCGGCATAGCCGGCCATCTTCAGCGCCCGCTCGGCGAAGGCCTTGTAGGCGTCCAGCTGCGGCTTGAAGCCGTCGGTCAGGTAGTAGTCGCGGTCGGGCAAGCCCAGGCCCGACTGACCGATATAGAGCGCGTTGATCTCGGGGTTCTTGGCGTCCGGATAGATGTCCAGCGAGAACAGGTCGGGGCCGAAGCCGCCATGGGCCGCGCCCAGGGCCTTGGCCAGGTCGGCCTTCGACGAGATCGCCTGGATCTTCGCCAGGTCGGCCTTCAGCGGCGCGTCATCGACCTGCTCGATCTTGGCCTCGTCGGTGAAGCTCTTGTACAGCGCGCCGATCTGGGTCGAGGCGTCCGCCGTCTCGATCAGGGTCCGCAGCTGGTCCTGCGAGCGGTTGAAGACGTCGTAGCCGACGCCGGCCGAGGGCTGGTCGGCGGGGATGGTCGTCTTCTTCTCCCAGCCGCCGTTGGCGTACTTGTTGAAGTCGTTGCCCGGCTTCACCGCCAGATCGCGCGACGTCAGGTCGACGCCCCACGCGCCGTACATCGGCTTTTCGGCGGCTATGGCCGCGCCGGAGATAGCCGCGGCGGAAACGGCGGCCAGCAGGAAGATGCGCATGTGTAGGATTCCCCTCTAAGGCGCGGAGCCTGCCCCAAGCGCGGCCGGCGTGCAGATGAATTTCCCGTAATGTGCCGCCGGCTCGTCCTCCGGACGTCGAACGGCGCGCCTACGACCAAGAAGGTATTTCCTCGGTCGCGTTTTAGTGGTCTGATCTCTTCTCATAAGAGGTCAGGCAAGCTGGCGACTGGAGAGGAATAAAGACCATGGACGATCTCGCGAGCCGCCGGGCGTTCCTGTTGGCGGCCGGACTGGGTGGCATGGCCATCGCCAGCGACGCCCTCGCCCAGGAGGTCGCCGCGCCGGGACCGGCCCTGACCGCCAAGCACAAGATCAAGTTCGCGGTGATCGGCCTCGACCACTACCACATCATGAGCATGACCGCCGCGATCAAGCGGGGCGGGGGCGAGTGCGCCTGGGTCTACGCCTACGGCAATGACGCCAAACAGCTGGCCGACTTCAAGACCCAGCACGGCGACGTGCCGGTGGCCGTCAGCATCGACCAGATCCTCAACGACAAGTCGATCCAGCTGGTCGCCGCCGCCCCGATCCCCGACCAGCGCACGCCGCTGGGCCTGAAGGTGATGGCGGCGGGTAAGGACTACCTGTCCGACAAGCCGGGCATCATCACGCTGGCGCAGCTGGCCCAGGTCCGCGCGGCGGTGAAGTCCACCGGCCGCAAGTACGCGATCATGTATTCCGAGCGCCTGGAAGTGCCCTCGGCGATCAAGGCCGGCGAGCTGGTCCAGGCCGGCGCGATCGGCAAGGTCGTCCAGACCATCAACATCGCCCCGCACCGCATCGGTTCGCCGCGTCCGGACTGGTTCTTCGACAAGGCCCGCTACGGCGGCATCCTGACCGACATCGGCTCGCACCAGGCCGACCAATTCCTGTTCTACACCGGCAGCAAGACCGCCAAGGTCGTCGCCAGCCAGACCGGCAATCTCAACAACGCCGCCCATCCCAAGTTCGAGGATTTCGGCGACATGACCGTCGTCGGCGACGGCGGCACGGGCTATGTGCGGGTCGACTGGTTCACGCCGGACGGCCTGGGCGTCTGGGGCGACGGGCGGCTCTTCATCCTCGGCACCGAGGGCTATATCGAGCTGCGCAAGTACGTCGATCCGACGGGGCGGCCCGGCGCCAACCATCTGCTGATCGTCGACAAGAAGTCGGCCCGCTACATCGACTGCAGCCAGGTCCAGCTGCCGTTCGGTCCGCAGTTCGTCGGCGACATCGTCGAGCGCACCTCGGTCGCCCAGGACCAGACGCAGGCGCTGCTGGCCGCCGAACTGGTGCTGACCGCCCAGAAGAACGCCACCAAGCCGGTCCTGGGTTAAGGGAAATGACGATGAGCAACCTCACCCGTCGCGGAATCCTCGCCGCCGGCATCGCCTTCCCGACCATCGTGCCCGCCACGGTGTTCGGCCAGAACGCGCCGTCGAACCGCATCAATATCGGCGTCATCGGCGTGGGCCGCATCGCCCGCGGCCACGACATGGCCGAGACCTTCAAATACGACCACGCCCAGATCCTGGCGGTCTGCGATCTGGACTCCAAGCGCGTGGAGTCCGGCAAGCAGCTGGTCAACGAGACCTACAGCAAGAAGTACGGCCGCACCTGGGATAGCGCCCGGGGCTATGCCGACTATCACGAGGTGCTGGCCGCCAAGGACCTGGACGCGGTCATCATCGCCACGCCCGACCACCAGCACGCCATCCTGGCCGTGCACGCGGTCAAGGCCGGCAAGGACGTCTATCTGCAGAAGCCGGCCTCGCTGACCATCGCCGAGGGCCGGACCATGGCCGACGCGGTCGCCAAGTCGGGCCGCATCCTGCAGATCGGCTCGCAGCAGCGGTCGGACAATCCCTGGCCGCAGTTCCGCCGCGCGTGCGAGCTGGTCCGCAACGGCCGCATCGGACAGCTCAAGCACGTCGAGGTCGGGCTGCCGGGCGATCCGTCCGGCCCCGAGGCGCCGCAGCAGCCGATCCCGGCCAACTTGAACTACGACGCCTGGCTGGGCTCGACGCCGGAGGCCTACTACACCGAGATGCGGGTCCATCCGCAGGCCGACTTCGGCCGTCCGGGCTGGCTGCGCTGCGAGCAGTTCGGGGCCGGGATGATCACCGGCTGGGGCGCGCACCACATCGACACAGCCCACTGGGGCATGGACATGGAGCACTCGGGTCCGGTCGAGATCTGGGGCTCGGCTGAGTTCCCCAAGAGCGGCCTGTGGAACGTGCATGGCAAGTTCCTGACCCACGCCCGATACGCCAACGGCGTGACCATGGACATCTCGGGCGACTTCCCGAACGGGGTGAAGTTCATCGGCACGGAAGGCTGGATCTTCGTCGCCCGCGACGCGGCCGTCACCTCCAGCGATCCCAGCTTCGGCCAGAAGCCGACGCCGGCCCTGTCGGCCAGCAACCCGAAGATCCTCGACAGCGTGATTGGCCCCAACGAGATCCACCTGCGCAAATCGGTCGAGCAACACGGCGACTGGCTGATCTCGATCAAGACCCGGGCGGCCCCCTCGGCCCCGGCGGAGATCGGCCACCGCGCGTGCTCGACCTGTCTGCTGCACCACGCGGCCATGAAGACCGGCCGCCGCCTGCACTGGGACCCCAAGGCCGAGCGCTTCATCAATGACGACGCCGCTAACGCCTTGTTGAGCCGTCCTCAGCGCAAGCCGTACACGTTCTAGGAGATGGCGATGCTCACGAAACGCGACCTCGCCATCGCCGCCGGCGCGGTGGTCCTCACCCTGGCCGGCGTCGCCGTCGCCCAGGCCCCCAAGCCCGCCCTAATCGGTCCGATGGTCTGGCGCTGGGAGGAGATGAAACCCCACGACACCGACGTCGGGACCTACGCCCAGCTGGCCAAGGGCCCGACCGCGACGCTGGACGAGCTGGAGATGCACGTCACGACCCTGAAGCCTGGCACCAGCTCGCACCCGCCCCACACCCATCCGAACGAGGAGCTGGTCATCATCAAGGAAGGCCAGGTCGAGACCCTGTCGGGCGGCAAGTGGGAGAAGCTTGGCCCGGGCGGCGTAATCTTCAACGCCAGCAACAGCCCCCACGCCCTGAAGAACATCGGCGCGACCAACGCGGTCTACCACGTGATCAATTTCAAGACCGATAAGACGCACTAGGCGAACAATTTTCCGGCCGCCGGGAATAACCGCGCGGCCGGTCCCGTCTTGCTCCCTGAGACCCCAAGTCCAAGGAGCCAAGATGGACGAACACCACCACGACGACCGGCGCGGATTCCTCAAGTGCATGGCCTGGGCCGGCACGGGCGCGCTGTTCACGATGAGCGGCGGGCTGGCCAACTCGATCAGCCTCGACCAGGCCGTTGCCGCGCCCTACGGGGCCGCCAAGGGCTTCTCTTTCCTGCAGATCAGCGACAGCCACATCGGCTTCAACAAGGCCGCCAACCCCGACACGAAGGCGACCTTCCGCGAGGCGGTGGGCAAGGTCCTGGCCCTGCCGGTCAAGCCGGACTTCATCCTCCACACCGGCGACATCACCCAGCTGTCGCGCGACGAGGAGTTCGACGACGCCGACCAGATCCTGAAGGAGGCCGGCCTCACCGTGTTCCACGTGCCGGGCGAGCACGACATGCTGGACGAGGGCGCTGGCAAGGCCTTCCTCGACCGCTATGGCAAGGGGACCAAGGGCGCCGGCTGGTATAGTTTCGACCACCACGGCGTGCACTTCGTGGCCCTGGTCAATGTCGTGAACCTCAAGGCCGGCGGCATGGGCAGCCTGGGGCCTGAGCAGCTGGCCTGGCTGGAGAAGGACCTGGCCGGCCGGTCGTCCTCGACGCCGATCGTGGTCTTCGCCCACATCCCGCTCTGGACGGTCTATGCCGACTGGGGCTGGGGCACCGACGATGCGGCCCAGGCGCTGGGCTACCTCAAGCGCTTCGGCTCGGTAACCGTGCTGAACGGCCACATCCATCAGATCACCCAGAAGGTCGAAGGCAATGTCGCCTTCCACACCGCACGTTCGACCGCCTTCCCGCAGCCGGTGGGCGGCGAGGGGCCCTCGCCGGGACCGCTGAAGGTTCCCGCCGAACAGCTGCGGTCGATGCTGGGGATCACCAGCGCCACCTTCGTGCGTGGCCAGGAGCGCATCGCCCTGATCGACGGCACGCTCGCTTAAACGCTCAAGTCACAAGGCTTTTCATGACCCGTCTTCCCGCTCTCGCCGGCGCTCTGGCGCTCGCCTTCTTCTCGGTCGGCCCGGCCGTTGTCATGCCGGTCGCCGCTGCCGTCGCGCCGGTCCCGCAGACCATCCGCATCGGAAACTTCACCTTCGGTCCGACGGTGCTCAGCGTGCCGGTCGGGACCACCGTCACCTGGATCAACGAGGACGACATCCCCCACACGGTCGTGGCCGACGACAAGACGTTGTTCAGGTCCAAGGTCCTGGACACGGGCGATCGCTTCTCGTTCACCTTCACCAAGCCCGGCGAATTCGGCTATTTCTGCTCCCTGCACCCCCACATGGTGGGCAAGGTGGTGGTGAAGCCGAGCTGAGATGCAGACGCTGTCGATGACCGCTCCGGCGATCCGCCCGGGACCCATGCCGGGCCAGCGCCTCCTGGTGCTGGTGCTGGGCCCGCTGCTGGCCGTCGCCCACGGCGGCGGGCGCGCCTGGTGGAGCCGTCGGGCGCGGTCGTCGGCGACCACGGGGTCGGGCGACTTCGACGGCGTGATCCTCGTCCATATCGACGCGGCCTATAACCTGGCGCGCTACCTGACCGGCGATGTCGAGCTGGCCGAGGACATCGTCCAGGAGGCGCTGCTGAAGGCCTATCGCGGGTTCGCGGCGTATCGCGGCGACAACGCCAAGGCCTGGCTGCTGACCATCGTCCGGCGCGGCTTCATCGACTGGGCCAACGCCCGCCGCGCCAGCCGCTCGGTGTTCGCCGAGGACGAGGCCGCCGAGGATGTCGCCGATCCGGCCGAGACCGCCGAGACGCTGCTGTCGCGGGCGGCGGACGTCGCCACGGTCCAGCGCGCCTTGCAGGCCTTGCCCGAGCCGTTCCGCGAGAGCCTGATCCTGCGCGAGATCGAGGGCCTGTCCTACCGCGAGGTGGCCGAGATGACCGGCGTGCCGCAGGGCACGGTCATGTCCCGCCTGGCCCGGGGCCGCGAACTGCTGGCGCGGGCGCTGCGCACGGAGGCCGGGCGATGAGCGATTGCGACACCTGCCGGCTGCTGTTGCAGGCGATGATGGACGGCGAACTGGACGCCGCCGGGACCTTACGCGTCGAGGAGCACCTGAAGACCTGCGCCGCCTGCGCCCAGGCGCTGGAGGACTTGAAGCTCGTGCGCGAGGCCATGGCCGCGCCTGGCGTGGCTTATGCGGCGCCCGAGGCCCTGAAGCGCCGTGTCGCCATCGCGATCGACGCCGAGGCGACGGCGCGGAAGCAGAGCGCGAAGAGGCCGCGCGCCAACATCGGCCTGATCCCGAGCTTTGCGGCGCTCGCCCTGGCCGTGACCCTAGGCGTAACCGGCGTCGGCCAATGGCGGACTGGCCTCGCCGACGAGCTGGTCGCCGACCACGTGCGCTCGCTGCAGGCCAACCATCTGGTCGATGTCGAGACGTCCAGCCGGCACGTCGTGAAGCCATGGTTCGACGGCAAGGTCGCCTTCGCCCCGACGGTGGTGGACTTCGCTGACCAGGGCTTCCCGCTAGCGGGCGGACGGCTGGACTATGTGAAGAACCAGCCCGCGGCGGCGCTGGTCTATCGGCGCGGGCTGCACGTCATCAACGTGTTCGTCTGGCCGGGCGACGGGGCTGATCGCCTAGGGACTGTCAGCCAGCGCAACGGCTACAGGCTGGAGCACTGGCAAGCCGGCGGTTTGACCTACTGGGCGGTGTCTGATCTGGATCCGGCCGAGTTGAAGCGGTTCCGGGACCTCTACGTCGCGGCGCTCAAGTAAGGCTTCAGCGCGCTCCAAGCCTGCGCCTTCTCCGCGAAGGTCATCGCCGCGTGGGCCGGGCTGGAGGAGGGCAGGGCAAGGGTCGCGACGCGGTCGCCGACCAGCCGCGCGCCGAGTTTGGCGGCGGTCCCGCCGTTGAAGGCCACGCACCGCAGCGCCGGCAGGGTCTCGATCAGCGCCAGGAGATCGTTGGCCGCCGGATCGCGGATGGCGGCGTCGAGGCTGCCGGCCCGCGTGGCTTCGGCGATCACGTCCCAAAGACCGACGCCGTGAGTCCGCAAGGTCGCCAGCCGCTCCTCATAGGCCAGCGGTACGAGCGGCGCGTCGATCACGCCCTCGATCAGCCGCCAGAACGCGTTCCTCGGATTGCCGTAATACTGGCTGATCGCCAGCGAGGCCTCGCCGGGCAGGCTGCCCAGCACCAGCACCCGGGTGTCCGCATCGACGACCGGCGGAAAGCCGCGTTTAGCCGCCGGCGCCATTAGGCGGATCGTTGCGCAGCCAGCCGGTGACCGTCAGCCGCAGCGCCCCGGCATAGGGCGCGACCGGGGCCACCGAGTGCTGCTGGGGCACCTTGAACAGGGTCAGGACATTGAACGCCGGCGCGAAGCCGCGCGCCACGTCGCCGTTGGCGTCGTGGAACAACAGCTGGCCGCCCCAGTCGGGCCGCCACTGCCGGGTCAGGCCCAGGGTGTAGGCCGCCAAGCGCTCGCCGACGCCGGTGTCGTCGTGCTGGGTCAGGAAGTCGCCGGGCCGGTAGCAGGTCGCTTGGCCGTCGATCTTGGTGATCCCCGGCTCGCCGGTGACCGCCGCGCCGAAGGCGATGAACTCGGGGCTGTTGAGGAACTGGGTCAGGGCGTGGATCGGGTGACCCCGGTCACGGCCCTCGACGAAGGCGTTGATCATCGGATAGCCGAGATAGGCATAGGCGAAGCCGCTGCGGGCCCGCACCGTGGCCGCGTGCAGCTTGTTGGCCACCACCTGGTCGCCCAGTTCCTGCCGGCGAGCGCGGGTGATGACCTCGGCCCCGCCGCGCTCGTTCGAGCAGATGATGTCCCAGTCGATGGTCTGCTCGAGAATGCCGGCCAGGCGGTCGACGACCGCCGGCTCGAACACCTCGGGAATGCGCACGAGGCCGTCGCGCGCATAGGCCTGCGCGAAGACCGCCGGATCCAGCGCCGGGTTGAGGCGGAGAACCGGCGGTTCACTCATGCCTTAGCCTTGCTCGCCGAAGACGCGCTTGAAGATCACGTCGACGTTCTTGGTGTGGTAGCCGTAGTCGAACAGCTCCTCGAGCACTTCGTCCGACAGGGCCTTGGAGACCACAGGGTCGGCCTTGAGGAAGTCGATGAACCGACCCTCGCCGCGCCACACCTTCATCGAGTTGCCCTGCACGGCGGCATAGGCGTCCTCGCGGCTGACGCCTTCCTGGGTCAGGGCCAGCATGACGCGCTGCGAGAACACCAGGCCGCCCAGCTTGTCCAGGTTCTTGGCCATGTTGTCGGGATAGATGTTGAAGCGCTCGATCACCCCGGCCAAGCGGCGCAGGGCGAAGTCGAGGTGGATGGTGGCGTCCGGGCCGATGCCGCGCTCGACCGACGAGTGGCTGATGTCGCGCTCGTGCCAGAGGGCGACGTTCTCCATCGCCGGCACCACGGCCGAGCGGACCAGACGGGCCAGGCCGGTCAGGTTCTCGGTCAGGATCGGGTTGCGCTTGTGCGGCATGGCCGACGAGCCCTTCTGACCCGGATCGAACGGCTCTTCGGCTTCGAGCACTTCGGTGCGCTGCAGGTGGCGGATCTCGGTGGCCAGGCGCTCGACCGACGAGGCCACGACGCCCAGGGCGGCGAAATAGGCAGCGTGACGGTCGCGCGGGATGACCTGGGTCGAGACCGGCTCGACGGCCAGGCCCATCTTGTCGGCCACGTGCTGTTCGACGCGCGGGTCGACATTGGCGAAGGTGCCGACGGCGCCCGAGATCGCGCAGGTGGCGATCTCGAACTTGGCCATCGCCAGGCGCTCCTTGGCGCGCTGGAACTCGGCGTAGTAGCCGGCCAGCTTCAGGCCGAAGGTCAGGGGCTCGGCGTGGATGCCGTGGCTGCGGCCGACGCAGACGGTCATCTTGTGTTCGAGCGCGCGGCGCTTCAGGGCGGCGAGGACCAGGTCGACGTCTTCCAGCAGCAGGTCGGTGGCCTTGCTGAGCTGCACGGCGAAGCAGGTGTCCAGCACGTCGCTGCTGGTCATGCCCTGGTGCAGGAAGCGGGCTTCCGGACCGACGATCTCGGCCACGTGGGTCAGGAAGGCGATGACGTCGTGCTTGGTGACGCGCTCGATCTCGTCGATGCGGTCGCTGTCCCAGACAGCGTCCTTGCCTTTTTCCCAGATCGTCTCGGCGGCGAGCTTCGGGATGGTCCCGATCTCGGCCATGGCGTCGGCGGCGTGGGCCTCGATCTCGAACCAGATCTTGTACTTGGTCTGGCTGGACCAGATGGCGGCGGCTTCGGGGCGGGCGTAGCGGCTGATCATGGGCGGGCGTTTCGGCCCGCCCGCCCACGGAGTCAAGGGAAGAGGCTTATTACTTACGCCGCTTCGCGCGACTTCATGTGCTTGACCATGCCGATCGCGGCCAGGGCGTAGTGGACGCCGGCCCAGGCGTAGAAGCACAGGGAGACGATGATGCCCTGCTGGCTGGAGAGGGCCAGGGTCGTGCGGCACTGCGCCATCAGTTCGGGCGCCGAGCCCTTGGGCGCGACGCCGCCGGGGCAGGTCGCCGCGAAGCTCTGGCCGCCTTCGACGCCAAACGAGCCCAGCACGCTGTGGATCACGCCGCCCGCGTCCGGAACGTTGAAGTGGTACTGGGCCAGGTGGTCGATCAGCCAGCCGGTGAAGACCGGCCCGCCGCCCAGGGCGATCAGGTTCAGGAAGAAGAACAGCAGGGCCGTGGCGGTGGCCCGGCGGCGCGGCTCCACCGAGTTCTGGACCACGGCGAAGGTCGGGGCCAGGTAGACGTAGTGGAAGATGCCGGGGACCAGCAGGATCATCGCCGTCGCCTGCCACTCAGCTTGCATATAGGCCAGGATGTAGATCGGCGTGCAGATGATCAGGCCGATGGCGGGCACCCAGGCGTACCATTTGACGCTGCGCTTGCCGGCCCAGTCGCTGAGGAAGCCGCCGACCAGGGTGCCGATGCCGGCCGAGAAGCCGCCGATCAGGCCGGTGATCAGGCCCACCTGCGCCAGGCCCAGACCAAAGGCGCGCACGAAGTAGGACGGCACGAAGGCGCCCGAGCCGTACGAGCCGAACGAGGCGATGGTCACGCCCAGCACCATGTTCAGCACCGGCCACTTGAAGAACAGGACCTTGAAGACCGCCCACAGTTCGGAGAACTCGGTGGCCAGGGAGAAGGCCGGCTTGGGCGCGGGCTCGACCACGAGGTTCTCGGCCTCGAGGGGGCGCTCGACGATCTCGGAATGGCCGCGCGGCGGCTCCTTGACCACCAGCTTGACGATTAGGGCCAGGATCACGCCGGGCAGGCCGACGATGACGAAGGCCACCCGCCAGCTGAACTCCTGGGCCAGCCAGCCGCCGGCGACGGCGCCGAACATGGTGCCCAGCGGGATGCCAAATGAGTAGATCGACAGGGCCGTGGCGCGCTTCTTGGGCTCATAATAGTCGCTGATCAGCGAGTGGCTGGGCGGCGAGCAGCCGGCCTCGCCGACCCCGACGCCGAAGCGGAACAGGGCCAGCTGGGCGAAGCTGGTGGCCGCGCCGCACAGGGCGGTGAAGCCCGACCAGACGACCAGCGACACCGAGATGATGCTCACGCGGTTCCAGCGCTCGGCCAGGCGGGCGATCGGGATGCCGAGCAATGTGTAGAGGAGGGCGAAGTAGAGGCCGCCAAGCAGGCCCAGCTGCGTGTCGGTCAGCTTCAGATCGACCTTGATGGCCTGACCGATGGTGGCGATGATCGTCCGGTCGATGAAGTTGAAGGTGTAGGTGGCGAGCAGAAGCCCCAGCACCGCGGCCTTGTAGCTATTGGAATAAAGCGGCCGATCGCCGCCGGACGCACGCGCGTCGGCCATACTGACTCTCTCCCTTCAAACATTTGTTCTAATTATTTGAGGGGACTGTGACGGAGCGGAAGCCAAAGCGCCAGAGGCTATTTCACCAGGCCTCCGGCGCTCTTCGAGATCAGGCCACCATCTCCTCGCGGATGCTGTTCCGGGCCGCCCAGAACAGGCCGAACGCGACCAGGCCCAAGGTGGCCGAGACCATCAGCGCCCAGCGCACGCCTTGGGCTTCGCCAAGCCCCATGTGTCCGGCCAGCACGTCGCTGAGCAGGCCCACGGCGACGGGGCCGAGGCCCAGGCCGATCAGATTGATGATCAGCAGCAGCACGGCCGAGGCGGTGGCTCGCAGGGCCGGATCGACGATGCTCTGGGCGGTGGCGTAGACCGGGCCGTACCAGAGCGTGCCGAGCAGGGCGTTGATGGCCAGCAGGCCGATGGCCGGCATCGGCGCGTCCAGGCTGACGGCGATGATGTAGATCGGGATGGTGATCAGCGAGGCGATGGCCGGCACGGTAACGTAGGCCCGCAGGTCCTTGGCCCCCAGGCGGTCGGCGAACACCCCGCCCAGCCAGGCGCCGATGACGCCGGCCGTGCCGCCGATCAGGCCCAGCGCCAGACCCAGGAAGCCGGCGGACTTCAGGCCGAACATGGCCGCCAGTTCGGCGATCTCAGCGCCGTGGTTGCGGAAGAAGAACGAGGCGGTGAAGGGGGCGTGGCCATAGCCGATGAAGGCCTTGATCGAGGCGGCCAGGGCCACCAGCCAGAAGGTCTTCTTGGTCGCCAGCACCGCCAGGGCGGCGGCGAAGCTGATCTGCGAGCTGGCGCGGGCGGCCATCTCGGCCGCCATTTGCTTGCGCGGCTCCACCAGGGTGAAGGCGGCGATCAGAGCGAAAAGCACGCCCGGCGCGCCGGCCACCATGAAGGCCGCTCGCCAGCCATAGGCGTCGGCGATCAGCCCGCCCATGGCCATGCCGGCCAGCGTGCCCAGCGGCGTGCCGATCGAGTAGAAGGCGATGGCGCTGGCCCGCTTCTCCTTGGGCACGTAGTCGGTGATCAGCGAGTGGGCGGGCGGGGTGCAGCCGGCTTCGCCGACGCCCACGCCGATACGGGCCAGGATCAGTTGCCAGAAGTTCTGGGTGAAGCCGCACAGCACGGTGAAGGCGCTCCAGGCGGCCACCGAGGCGCCGATGATGTAGGGGCGGTTCTTGGTCTCGGCGATGCGGGCGATCGGGATGCCCAGCACGGTGTAGAAGATGGCGAAGGCCAGGCCGGTCATCATGCCCAGCTGCCAGTCGGCGAGGTTGAGATCGCGCTTGATCGGCTCGGCCAGGATGTTGACCACCTGCCGGTCCAGGAAGTTCAGGGTGTAGATGATCAGCAGGACCCAGAGGGCGTATCGTCGGTAGGCCGTCGATACGGGCGCGACAACGGGCGACGGCGTGGCGGCTTCCGCCATGGACTCTCTCCCTCGAACATTTGTTCTAATCGTTGAGGCGACCTTAGACGCAAGGTAAGCCGGGCGGCAATCGCATCAGGGGAGAGCGGCATGGAACTCGTCATCGGCACCAAGGCCTGGTCCAGCTGGTCGCTGCGGCCGTGGCTGGCGCTCAAGCGCACGGGCGCGCCGTTCCAGGAGATCGAGATCCAGTTGCGTCAGGGCGAGGTCACCGACGCGGCCATCGCCGCGCACTCGCCCAGCCGCCAGGTGCCGGTGCTGAAGGACGGCGACCTGACCGTCTGGGACTCGCTGGCGATCTGCGAATACCTGGCCGAGAAATTCCCCGAAGCGAAGCTATGGCCGGCAGACCCGACCTTGCGCGCACTAGGCCGCTCGGCGGCGGCCGAGATGCACGGCGGCTTCCAGGCCCTGCGGAGCGAGTGCGCGATGGCGCTGGACGAAGCGCCGCGCGTCGCCGACATCTCCGAAGCCGTCCAGAAGAACGTCCGCACGATCGTCGGGCGCTGGAACCAGCTGCTCGAACGCTCGGGCGGGCCTTTCCTGGTCGGCGAGTGGTCGATCGCCGACGCCTTCTATGCGCCGGTGGCGACGCGCTTCCGCACCTACGGGATCAAGCTCGCTGACTATGGCGACGCCGGCGCGGCGCAGGCCTATGCCGATCGCTTGCTGGCGACGCCGGAGTTCCTGGAGTGGGAGCGCGCCGCGCGCGCCTAGCCTTCGCGCCGGCGGGCCAGTTCGGCCCGGATCAGCGCCTGGATGTCCATGCCGAAGATCGTCAGCCCGTCGATCCTGGCGTCGTCGATCGTGACGCCGCTGAGATTGACGTTGTTGAAGCGGGCCTTCGACAGGTCGACATCCTCGAACGTCGCGCCGGCCAGTCGGCAGTCGACGAACGCCGCGTCCGCCATGTTGCGGGTCTTGAAGCGCGGCGCTTCGGCTTCGAGCGGCTGGCCGACGTCGATGCGGTTGCCGTCCGGATCGGCGAAGACGAAGGCCCGCAGGCCGTAGTCCTTGTCGGCCAGCGACTTGATGATCCGCACGCCGGCCGCGACCAGGTGGTCATGCAGGGCGTCGACCTTGTCGACGATCAGATGGGCGATGTTGGTGGTCGAGGGCCTGTGGTCCTTGACCAGGCTCAGGTGCAGCTCGGCGCCGTCCTTCTCCAGGATCATGAAGCCGACGGGGTCGCCGTTCTCAAAGACTTTCGTGAAGCCCAGGACGTCTCGGTAGAAGGTGTGGGCGGCGTCGATGTCACGCGTGAAGGCGGATGCGGCCAGGCGGCCGAACCGGATGGTCGAGGTCGATGAGGTCATCGCTCGCGGTCTCTCTGAGGCAAGAAGGGCAGGGGCGGCGATGCGCGTGCCGGGTGCGGAGCGGTGTCCGGCTCCGCTTCTGCCACAGAGAGACCTTGAGCACTAGAGTCCGGCGGGGACCCCGTTATTGACCGGCGGCGGCTTGCAGCGGCCGGCGCGGGCCTGGACGACGTAGAACAGCGCGCGGCCTTGGGCGAAGCTGCTGTGCTCGGCCAGCGGGTTGGTCGGCTGGCCGGTGGTCAGGCTCAGCGCCTGCTCGCCGCTATTGGCGCTCTGGCCCAGCGAGGCCTGGTTCCAGCGGCTCAGCACCGGGGCGCAGGCGGCCACGACCGCGTCGGCGACGATCTCGGCGCCGTCCTTGGAGCCGGCCAGGCTGTAGGCCCAGCGACGCGCGCACTCGTCGACCGGCGTCGACGGGTCCGAGGCCGCCGTGGCGCCGGGGCCGGCGTTATTGCTGAAGTCGGCGCAGATCTTCGGATTGCTCATGGCTTCATGCCCGTTTTCGCAGGCGGCCAAGGCGAGGGTGGCGAGGGCCAGGGCGGCCATCACAGGCTTGCGGATCATCGTTTTGATTTCCGTGGGTTCTTAGCGGGGGCAGATCTGGACGGGGCGCTGCGAGAGGCGACCGCGCTCGTCGTAGTAGGAGATCGTGGCGTTGCGGCACGTCCCACCGGTCGAGGTATTGGCCGAGACCTGCTGGAAGGTCCCGTTGCGGACCTCGCCCGTGGCGACCGGATTGCCCATGTGGTCGTAATAGACCTGACGGACCGGCGCGGGCTGGGCCGGGGCCGCGTAGGAAGCGCTGCGCGAGCCGGAGCTGTAGTAGGCCGTGCGCGAGCGGCAGCCGCTCTTGCCGATCTCGCGGCCGACCAAGGCGCCGCCCAGGCCGCCGACGATCAGGCCGCCGCCGCCCTTGGAGATGGCGTTGCCGACCAGGGCCCCGCCCAGGCCGCCGATGACGGTGCCGGTGGCCTTGCGGCTGCGGCAGGTGGCGGCGTCGGCGTCCGTGGGCGCCAGCGTCGCGGGAAGGGCGATGGCGCCGATGGCCAGGCCGATGATGACGAGACGGGTCATTTTGATCTTCGCCTTGGTGAAGGTCCCTCGGGCTTCACAACGCGGCTCGTCGTCAGAAGGATGCGCGAACGGCGGGTGGTCGACTTAAGCCCCGCCGTTCGCGCGTCTGGTCGTCAGGCCTTGCGCGCCTCGCGGCCGGCCTTCACGGCGGCGGCCAGCTGGTCGAGCAGGCGCACCGAAGTGTCCCAGTCGACGCAGGCGTCGGTGACCGACTGGCCGTAGGTCAGGGGCCGGCCGGGGACGATGTCCTGGCGGCCGGCGACGAGATTGCTCTCGATCATCACGCCCATGATCGGCGAGGTCCCCGTGGCCAGTTGAGCGGCGATGTCGGCGACGACGGCCGGCTGGTTCTCGTGGTTCTTGCCGCTGTTGGCATGGCTGACATCGACCATGATCCGGGCGGGCATGCCGGCCTTGGCCACGGCCTCAGCCGCCGCCGCGACGCTGGCGGCGTCGTAGTTCGGCGTCTTGCCGCCGCGCAGCACGACATGGCAGTCGCCGTTGCCGGTCGTGGTGGCGATGGCGGCGCGGCCTTCCTTGGTCACGGCCAGGAAATGGTGCGGCTGGCTGGCGGCCATCACCGCGTCCACCGCCACCTTCACGTCGCCATTGGTGCCGTTCTTGAAGCCGACGGGGCAGGAGAGGCCTGAGGCCATCTCGCGGTGGATCTGGCTCTCGGTCGTGCGCGCGCCGATCGCGCCCCAGGCCACCAGGTCGGCGATATATTGCGGGGTGGTGACGTCCAGGAACTCGCAGGCGGTCGGCAGGCCCTGGGCGCTGACGTCCAGCAGCACCCGACGCGCCAGGCGCAGGCCCTCATTGATGCGGAAGCCGCCGTCCAGGTCCGGGTCGTTGATCAGGCCCTTCCAGCCGACGGTCGTGCGCGGCTTCTCGAAATAGACGCGCATGATCACCTCCAGCTCGCCAGCGTGGCGCTCGCGCTCGGCGGCCAGGCGCTGGGCGTAGTCGAGGGCGGCCTTCGGGTCGTGGATCGAGCAGGGGCCGATCACCACCACCAGGCGGTCGTCGCGGCCGTGCAGGATCTCGTGGACCGCGGCGCGGGCGTTACCCACGACCTCGGCGACCGACGAGCTGGCCGGGGCCTCGCCGATCACCTGGGCGGGCGGGCTGAGGGTCTGGAGTTTCTCGATGCGCAGGTCGTCGGTGGGGACGGGCAGCGAGACGAGGTTGGCGGTGGAAGGCATGGCGTACTCCGGAAATCCTGGTGAGGTCCGGCGGCCATTAAAAAAGCCGCCCGGGGGACCCCTGGCGGCTGGTGAAGGTGTTCTTTGTGGCCCTGATGTCAGGCCGAACGAAACCCTCCCGGCGCCAGAGGCGTCGGATAGCTAAAATACCAAAACAGCGTGTGGCTGGCGGCGAGGGTCATCGGCGGGGAACGTAGCGTCGCCTTTCGCGCCTGTCACCCCCGATAAGTACAGCCGCGGCCGATCGTCCCGGATTCACGATTAATCTGGATTCACCAAGCCTGGGGACCTCGCCTTAACCATCCCGCCCCATCCTGTACTGAAACGGGATTAGGAGACGGCCGCATGGGCCAGCACGTGGAGACCCTGGTGATCGGCGCCGGCCCGGCCGGGCTGACGACCGCCTACACCCTGGCCAAGGCCGGCCGCGGCGTGACCGTGCTGGAGATGGACGAGGCCTATGTCGGCGGCATCAGCCGGACCGTGGACTACAAGGGCTTCAAGTTCGACATCGGCGGCCACCGGTTCTTCTCGAAGAGCCAGGAGATCGTCGACCTTTGGAACGAGATCCTGCCCGACGACTTCATCGACCGGCCGCGCCTGTCACGCATCTATTACCGCGAGAAGTTCTACGCCTATCCGCTGAAGGCCTTCGAGGCGCTGGCGAACCTGGGCGTCTGGACGGCCGCCAAGTGCATGGCCTCGTTCGGCTGGGCCAAGGTCAATCCGATCGAGAACCCGACGACCTTCCACCAGTGGGTCCGCAACCAGTTCGGCGAGAAGCTGTTCTCGATCTTCTTCAAGACCTACACCGAGAAGGTGTGGGGCATGAGCTGCGACGAGATTTCGGCCGACTGGGCCAGCCAGCGCATCAAGGGCCTGGACCTGGCCGCCGCCATCATCGACGGCGTCAAGCGCTCGCTGGGCGTGAAGGCCAAGGGTGGCGAGGGCTCGCCCAAGACCCTGATCGAGAGCTTCCGCTATCCCCGCAAGGGCCCCGGCATGATGTGGGAAGCCTGCCGCGACAAGATCACCGCCCTGGGCGGTCAGGTCCGCATGGGCCGCAAGGTCGACGGGCTGCACTACGACAAGATCGCCAAGATCTGGACCGTCAGCGTCTCGTGCGCCGACGGCAAGAAGGAGATCTACACGGCCGACGATGTCGTCTCGTCCGCGCCGATCCGCGAGTTGATGCAGGCGGTCTCGCCGACTCCGATCAGCGTCTTCCATGCCGGCGAACTGATGTACCGCGACTTCATCACCGTGGTGCTGATCGGCAAGCCGCAGAAGGAGCTGCCGGACAACTGGATCTACATCCACGATCCGTCGGTGAAGGTCGGCCGCGTGCAGAACTTCCGCTCGTGGTCGCCGGAGATGATCCCGGACGGCGTCTCGACGTGCCTGGGCCTGGAATATTTCTGCTTCGAGGGCGACGGCCTGTGGGTCACCTCGGACGAGGACCTGGTCGCCCAGGCCAAGCGCGAGATCGGCAAGATCGGCCTGATGGATCCCTCGGACGTCTACGACGCCTGCGTGGTGCGCCAGCACAAGGCCTATCCGGTCTATGACGACGCCTATGCCGAGCACATCAAGATGATCCGCCTGGATCTGAAGATGCACTTCCCGGGCCTGCACCTGGTGGGCCGCAACGGCATGCACAAGTACAACAACCAGGACCACGCCATGATGACGGGCCTGCTGACGGCCGAGAACATCATCGCCGGCGAGACCGTGCACGACGTCTGGGAAGTCAACGAGGACGCCGAGTACGGCGAGGCCGGCGTCTCCGGCGCCCGCCAGGCCCTGCGCAGCGAGCGTCTGGTCCCGACCAAGGTCGCCGCCTGATCATGACTTTGCTCGTGCAGCTCTGGCGGCGTCTGCCCGAGGGGCTGCGCGAGCTGACGCTCTACGGTTTCGCCAGCGCCTTGGCGCTGGGTCTCGACTGGGGCCTGCTGCTGGCGCTGACGGCGCTGGGCGTGAACTATCTGGTCGCCTCGGCGACGGGCTTCGTCAGTGGGATGGCGATCACCTATTGGCTGTCGGTCGCTCTGGTGTTCCGCCACCGCGCGGTCGTCGATCGCCGACGCGAGGTCTTCGGCTTCGTCGGCGTCGGCTTGGCCGGCCTGGTCCTGACCCAGGGCCTGATGGCGCTGTGGGTCGGGGCGCTGCACCTGCATCCGGGCGTGGCCAAGATCCCGACCGCCGGGATCGTCTTCGTATTCAACTTCACCGTCCGCCGGGCGCTGCTGTTCAAGGCTCCCCGCGTCACCGCCCAGCCGTGAGCCGGCGAGACAAGATCGTTGGCTGGCTGGCCGCCTTCGGGCTGTTCCTGCTGAGCCGGCCCTATCTGGGCATCCATCATGACGGCCGGCTCTATGTGGCCGACGCGCTCGCCAAGCTCGATCCGGGCGGGGTCGGGCGCGACCTGATGTTCGTCCACGACGGGCAGTTCGGGTTCAGCCTCTACACGCCGATGCTGGCCCGACTGATCGTGCTGTTGGGACCGTCGGGCGCGACCCTGGCGGTCGTGGCCGTCACCCTCGTGCTGTGGTTCGCCGCCGCCGTGCTGCTGGTCGAGCGCCTGCTGGCCGATCGATCGCCAGCCGTGCGCTGGTGCGCGCTGGTCTTCGTGGCCGTACTGCCGGCGCTGTACGGCCCCCTGAACATCATCGGCTTCGGCGAGCCCTACGCCACGCCGCGTGGCCTGGTCGAGGCCGCGGGCCTGGCCGGCATGGCGGCCTATCTGTCCGGGCGGCGCTGGCTGGGCTTGGGCCTGTGCGTCGTCGGGATGCTGTTCCATCCGATCATGGGCTTGTGCTCGGCCGCCGCAATCGGCATCGCCCTGTGCTTCGAGGATCGTCGCTGGCTGTGGGCGGGTCTGGCGGGCGTCGTCGCGATCACCGTCGCGGGCCTGCTGCACCTGCCGGTCGCCGACCGCCTGGTCACGGTCATGGACCCAGCCTGGCGCGCGGTGGTCGAGACGCGCAGCCCGCTTCTGTTCCCATCCCTGTGGCCGGTCGAGACCTGGAGCCGCCTGGCCGCACAAGCCTGCACGGTCGCGGCGGCGGCCTTCGTGCTGCAAGGCGCATCGCATCGCCTGGCCCTGGGCGCGCTGATCGCCGGCTTGGTCGGCGTCGCCATCGTCGCCGTGCTCGGCGACAGGTTCTCGCTGCTGCTGTTCCTGCAGGTCCAAAGCTGGCGGACCCTGCAGCCGCTGGCCGTGCTGGCCCTGGCGTGCCTGGCCCTGCTGAGCGTCGAGGGGCCCAAGCGTGGACCAGCCGGGCTGCTGGGTCTGGTCCTGATCGCCGTGGCCTGGATGTTCCGCGACGTCGGCGCGCTGGGCCTGATCGCCGCGCCGGCGGGTCTGGTGCTCGTGGCCATGGGCGACAGGGTCCGCTTCAGCCGACCGGACCTGATCTCGGCCGCGGCCGTGAGTCTGCTGGCGATCGCGGCGGTCGGCTGCGCCTGGCTGACGGGCTCGGGCTTGGCGCACAAGCTGGCCAGGGCAGGGGACTACAGCCAGACGATCGTCTGGTTCACCGACTTTCCGGGCCTGATCATTGCTCTGGTGCTCGGCGTCTGGCTGGCGCGGGGCTGGAGGGCGCCGCCCGAGACGGTTCGCATCGTTGGCGCCGTCGTCATCGCCCTGCTGACCATCCTGCTGTGGGACGACCGTCCGGCCTTCGTCCGTGAGCGCGACCAGGGCAGGGACTCCGCACTGGTCGCCATGACCGCCTCGAAGCCCGGCGACGTCCTGTGGCTGGGCGGCGATGTCGAGCCGTGGGTGCTGGTGGGCCGCCCCAGCTGGGCCAGCACGGTGCAGGGCGCGGGTGTGGTGTTCTCCCGGCCCCTGGCGCTGGAGCTCTCTCGGCGTGCTGAGCAAATGGAGCAGGCGGGTCTGGCCGGTCGTGACCTGATGCGGCCGATGACCCTGGCGCCGTTACGTCCTGCGCCGCCGAGCCCGGACAAGGTCCGCGCCTTCTGCGCCGCATCGGACGCACCGGCCTGGATCGTCTCGCCACGATGGGAGGATCAGAAACTGCCGCTGGGCCTCGACGCCCGTGACTGGACGCCGAAAGCCCCGTTCGCCACCGAGTTCAGCGGCCGCTGGTTCACCGCGAAAAGCTACGCCATGATTCCCTGCGCCGGCGGCTGAATCGCCTCGCGCGGCGCTCTCAGCCGGCCGATGCTCCAGATCACGAAGTGCACCAGCGCGTCGGCCAGCCCGACCATCGCCGCCAGCACGAAGAAGCTGGAAATCAGAAGCACCATCAGAGCCGACATGAAGAAACTCCCGTTTCAACTTCAAGCGACTGGCGCGCGGTGCGGTTCCCCTGGTAGCGCTATCAAATAGCGAAAAATCCCGAGCCCTGTTGACAACGTTGTCAGGCTTCCTGTGAATGTCGCGTCCGCGCAAAGACGGATTCACAAACTTAAGCGTCACTAGGGAGCTTCAGGGCATGGCGGGTATGGGTGGCGGTGTCGCGCCTTCGGGCGGAACCGGCAAAGCGGGCGGCGTGCTGCTGCCCTTCGTGATTCTGCTGTTCTTCGCCTGGGGCTTCTCGACCTGCTTGGTCGACCTGGTGGCGCCGGCGCTGAAGTCGCTGTTCAAGCTGAACAACTTCCAGACCGCCCTGACCCAGACCTGCTTCTTCGGCGCCTATTTCCTGATGTCGCTGCCGTCCAGCTGGGTGCTGAGCCGCCTGGGCTATCTGCGCGCCGTCGTGGTGGGCCTGGTCGTCATGATGATCGGCTGCCTGCTGTTCGCCCCGGCCGCCAACACCGGCGTCTATTACGGCTTCCTGGGCGCGCTGTTCATCCTGGCCTCGGGCATCACCCTGCTGCAGGTCGCCGCCAACCCGCTGGTCGCCCTGCTGGGCAAGAGCGAGACGGCCTCCAGCCGCCTGACCTTCGCCCAGTTCCTGAACTCGTTCGGCACCTATCTGGCGCCGTTCGTGGGTTCGGCCCTGATCCTCAAGCACATCGAGAAGGCGCCCGATCCGGCGACCCTGACCCCGGCCGCGCTGGAGGCCCTGCGCCACACGCAAGCCCACGCCGTGCAAGCGCCGTACATGATCATCGCCGGCGGCCTGCTGGTGCTGGCCCTGCTGTTCTGGTTCCTGCGCAACAACGACAAGGCCCCGCAGGCCGAGGCCGCCACGGGCCTCGGCGAAATGCTGGGCATGATGAAGCACAAGCGCCTGGCCTTCGCCGTGCTGTGCATCTTCGTCTATGTCGGCGCCGAGGTGGCCATCGGCACCTTCATGACCAACTACCTGGCTCAACCGAGCACCCTGGGCCTGCCGCTGTCCAAGGCCGGGGCCATGCTGTCCTGGTACTGGGGCGGCGCCATGGTCGGCCGCTTCATCGGCGCCTTCGTGCTGGCCCGCGTCTCGCCGGGCAAGGTCCTGACCGCCTGCGCCCTGGTCGTGGTTGCCCTGATCGCCACCTCGGCCTTCACGTCCGGGACGACAGCCGGCTACAGCCTGCTGGCGATCGGCCTGTTCAACTCGATCATGTTCCCGACCATCTTCACGCTGGGCATCGAGGGCATGGGCAAGAAGACCCCGGCCGCCTCGGGCCTGCTGTGCATGGGCATCGTCGGCGGCGCGGTGATCCCGCCGCTGACCGGCTTCGTCGCCGACCACATCGGCAGCCTGGGCCTGGCCTTCTTCGTCCCGGCCATCTGCTACCTGATCATCGCCGTGTTCGGCTGGTCGGCCCGCAAGCCGGCTGAGGCCATCGATCCGTCCGAGGCGCTCGAAGCCGCCCCGGCGGGCGCGATGCACTAACCGGTTCAACCCAACTCTCTGCAAGCGCACCCCGGGAGGCTCGTCCTCCCGGGGATTTTTTTGGCCTGGGATTTTTTTGACCTCAGTGCGCGTCCGGCGGCGGCTTGGCGCCGGCCAGGGGCGGGGGTTTGCAGAACGGGGCCATGACCAGGGCCAACAGGAACAGGCCCGCCATCACCCGGAACACGTCGTTGAAGGCCAGGGTCAGGGCTTCGCGGCCGACCACCTTGGCCAGTTCGCCTTGCACCAGCAGCGCGGCCTGGGCGGCGTCGGGCGTGCGCTCGGCGATGCGGGCGGCCAGGTTCGAGAGAGCGGCGTTGCCCGAGCGGCCGGCCTCGCCCAGCGCCTCGCCGAAACGGGCCACGTGGATGCGGGCGTTGTCGCCCAGCCAGGTGTTGACGACAGCGATGCCGATGGCGCCGCCCAGGTTGCGCATCAGGTTGAACAGGCCAGAGGCGTAGCGCAGCTCGGCCATCTCGAACCCGCCCAGGGCCAGGGTCACGCTGGGCACGATGCACAGCATGATCGCAAAGCCCCGCAGCGCCTGCGGGGCCAGCAACGCCCAGAAGCCCCACTCGCTGGTCATGTGCGAGGTCAGCCACAGGGCCGCGGCGAACAGGGTCAGGCCGACGCTGACGGTGATGCGCGGATCAAGCTTCGTCGACAGCCGCGCGGCGATCACCGTCGACAGGATCTGGGCGATGCCGGTGACGAAGACGGTCGTGCCGATCTCCAGACTGTCATAGCCGCGCACCCGGCCCAGGAAGACCGGGATCAGATAGGTCGACGAATAGAGCCCGAAGCCGATCACCAGGTTGAACAGGCAGGCAAAGGCGAAGGTCGGCTTGCGGAAGGGCGACAGCTTGACGACCGGTCCGCCCGACCGCAGCGAGCGCTCGATGAACAGGCCCAGCGCGACCACCGTCACCCAGGCGGTCAGAGCGATGCCAGTGTCCTCGAACCACTGCTTGCGGGGGCCTTCCTCCAGCACATATTCTAGCCCGCCCAGGAACACGGCCATGGCGGCCAGGTGCGAATAGTCGATGGTCTTCAGCATCGACAGGTTGGGGCGATCGACCTTGATGACGTTGATGGCCAGGATCGTCACCAGGGCGCCCGGCACGATGTTGATGTAGAAGATCGAGCGCCAGCCGACCGCTTCGGTCAGCCAGCCGCCGACGGTCGGGCCCAGGGTCGGGGCCAGCACCGAGACCATGCCCAGGATCGCCGGGATCATCGCCCGCTGCGGTCCGGAGAACATCGCAAAGCCCGTGGCGAAGACGGTTGGCACCATGGCCCCGCCGGTGAAGCCCTGCAGCACGCGGAACAGGATCATCGAGTCGATGTCCCAGGCCATGCCGCACAGGGCCGAGGAGATCGTGAAGAGGCCGGCCGACAGGGCGAACAGCCACCGGGTCGACAGGCTCTGCGCCAGGAACGCGGCGAACGGGATCATCACCAGCTCGGCCATCAGGTAGCCGGTCTGCACCCAGCTGATCTCGTCCGGCCCGGCGGAGAGGCCCGCCTGCACGTCGTTCAGCGAGGCGGCGACGATCTGTATGTCGATCAGGGCCATGAACTGGCCGAACGCCATCACGCCGAAGATCAGGAACTTCGTCCGGGTGGGCAGGGCGCCCGGATCGATCGGCGGCTTGGCGGCGGATGAGCTCACGGGAGCGCCTCTTGAAAGTATGATGGCTATAATATTATATGCGTCATGTAATCGAGGCCGCAAGATGCGCTACGACGCCGAACACAAGCAGAAGACTCGCCAGCGGGTATTGGACGAGGCCGCCAAGGCCATCCGCGAGGAAGGTCCCCACCGCCTGGGCGTGGCCGGGGTCATGGCCCGCGCGGGCCTGACGCATGGCGGCTTCTACGCCCACTTCCCGTCGAAGGAGGCGTTCGTCGCCGAGGCCATCGCCCACATGTTCGAAGGCGGGCCGACGATGATGCTGGAGAAGGTCAAGGAGCTGCCGCCGCGCGAAGCCCTGACCGGCTACATCGACTTCTACCTTTCGGCCCGCCACCGCGACTCACGGTCCGGCGGCTGTCCGCTGCCGTATCTGGCGGTGGATGCGCCGCGCCTCTCGGAGGCCTCGCGCGAGCGCTACACCCGCGGTGTGGCCCGGCTGACCGGGATGGTCGCCACCCACCTGACGGCGCTGGGCCGCGACCACGCCGAGGACGAGGCCAGCTCGGTCCTGTCCGAACTGGTCGGGGCCGTGACGCTGGCCCGGGCCGAGGCCGATCCCGACCGCTCAGACGCCATTCTCGAACGCTCGCGCGCGCACCTGAAACGCCGCCTTGGCCTGGAGGCCGCCCAATGACCGACGCCACCTTTAAAGACGGGCTCGTCGAAGCCCCCGCCGTCCAAGCCAAGGTCAAGAAGGCCCCGTTCTCGCGCAAGACCGTGCTGGCGGTCGGCACGGCGCTGGTCGTCGCGGTTGGTGGCGGCCTGCTGATCGCCGCGCCAAAGGGCTCGGTCTCGACCGACGCGGCCTATATCCAGGCCGACAGCTCGGCCGTCGCGCCGAAGGTCCGGGGTCTCGTTTCCCAGGTCCTGGTCGGCCACAACCAGACGGTCCATCGCGGCGACGCCTTGCTGCGCATCGATCCCGAAGAGTTCGACGCCCGCGTCGCCTCGGCCGAGGCCGATGTCGGCAACGCCGAGGCCGCCGCCGCCAGCGCCCGCGCCGCCCTGATCTCTCTGGACGCCGAGCAGCGCCTGGCCGGCTCCAACATCCGCGCCGCTCAGACTTCCATCGCCGCCGCCGACGCCGAGAACGTCCGCGCCCAGGCCGACCGCAAGCGCTACGAAGACCTCGCCGACAGCGGCGCGGTGGCCCGCCGCGACGTCGAGCGCTTCCGCGCCGCCGCCGTCGGGGCCCAGTCGGACGCCGACCGCAGCCGCGCCCAGCTCTCGGTCAGCCAGGACCAGGCCGCCGTCACCGCCGCCAAGCGCGCCACCCTGACCGCCAATCTCGCCCAGGCCGAGGCCGCCGTGGCCCGCGCCAAGGCCGCCCTGATCCTCGCCCGCCAGGACCAGAGCCATACGGTCATCGTCTCGCCGATCGACGGCGTGGTCGGCGACCGCCAGGCCGAGCCCGGCGACTACGTCCAGCCCGGCACGCGCCTGATGACCATCGTGCCGATTAAGGCGCTCTACGTGGTCGCCAACTTCAAGGAGACCCAGGTCGAGCGGATGCTTCCCGGCCAGGAGGCGACGATCAAGGTCGACGCCCTGGGCGGCAAGGCGCTGAAGGGCCATGTCGAGAGCTTCGCGCCGGGTTCGGGCTCGCAGTTCTCGCTGCTGCCGTTCGAGCCGGGCACGGGCAACTTCACCAAGATCGTCCAGCGCGTGCCGGTGCGCATCCGACTTGACCCGAACCAGGCCGATGTCGCGCGCTTGCGGCCGGGTCTGTCGACGACGGTGAAGGTGCGGCTGAAGAGCTAGGCCTTGCGGCTGCGCGGACTGCTTCCGGTCCAGCGCTTGAAGGCCCGCGAGAAGGCGCTCGTCTCCGAGAAGCCGACCAGATAGGCGGTCTCGTTGACCGACAGCTTTTCGAGATAGGTCTCGGCCATTCGGCGGCGCAGGTCGTCCAACACCTGGTCGAAGCTGACGCCTTCGGCCTTCAAGCGGCGGTAGAGGGTCTGGCGGCTGAGGCCCAGCGCCTGGGCGACCGCGTCCATGGCCAGTTCTCCAGTGTGCAGCAGAGGGATCAACAGGGCTTCGACCCGGCCTCGGGTGGTCTTGGAGTCCTCCAGGCTCTTCAGCAGCGCGTCGGCGTGGCCGTTGAACATGCCGAAGGCGTAGCGGTTGGGCCGGTGGATCTCGAGATTCAGCCACGAGGGCTCGATCTTCAGCGCGTTCCAGGCCGCGCCGAAGGTCACCGGCGCGCGCAGGATCGGCTCGTACTCGGCCGCGTGGGCGGGACGCGGACGGGTCAGGTGGACGGCCAGCACGAACACGAAGTCCGGATAGTGCCGCGCCATCTCGCAGGTGAAGCGGGCCAGCGCCGCCTCGACCAGTTCGGGGAAATCCTCGACCGCGCAGCGATCCTGCAGCCACAGGCCGTCCTCGCGCGGGGTGAGCTGGAAGCGCGGGCCGTCCGAGACGCCTTCGACCTCGACCACCAGCCGCGAGAAGCGGTTCAGCTGCTTCAGCGCCCCGCCCATAGTGTCGGCCGCCTGGCAGATCAGACCAACGATCGAAATCTGCTCGAAGCGGGTGGCTTCAGGGAACTTCAGGGGCAGGGCGGGCTCGCCGGTCATGGTCTCGCCGGCGCGGTAGAGGGCCTTGTAGTGCTCCAGCGGGATGCGGGCGTCCTGGTCGGCGAAGTCGGTTTCCGTCACGCCGGTGGCGGCCAGCAGCGCCGCGCGGTCCGCGCCCAGCGACACGGCGAACTCCAGCAGGCCCTTGAAGAATCCGCCCGAAACCGTTGCCTGAACCACGCTGACCATGGTCCGAGCGGTAGCAGGGTGATCGCGTGGGTCAAGTTCGTGGCGCCCCGCGTCATGGCTCCGGTTCGCCTTGCTGCTTAAGCCTGCGAGCGAGGGATGCGTTGGTGAGATCGCACACATGGAGAAGTTGGCTGGCCGGGCGCTGAGCGCCTCGGCGACCGCGTGGTACGTCGCCCTGGTCGCGGGGCTGTGGGCGTTCGGGGTCTATATCGTCGGGCTTTATGGCGTCGGCGCGGTGACGGGGAACTGGGAGCGCTGGAACACCGTGCTGCCCACGGGGCACGGCTATAATCGCGGCGACACGGCCGGGAATCTGGCGCTGGGTGTGCATCTGCTGATGGCGGTGTTCGTGACCTTCGCCGGCTCGCTGCAGCTGGTCCCGGCGATCCGGACCAGAGCGCCGAGGTTCCACCGCTGGAACGGGCGGGCGTTCATCGCCGTGGCCTTCGCCATCGCGCTGTCGGGGCTGTTCATCGCCTTCACGCGTGGGGCGGTGGCCGGGACCTACATGGCGATCGGCAACACGCTGAACGCGGTGCTGCTGATGCTGTGCGCCGGCCAGGCGCTGCGGTTTGCGATCCAGCGGCGGTTCGACGTCCACCGGCGCTGGGCGCTACGGGGCTTCGTGCTGATGCTGGGGGTGTTCTTCTATCGCCTGGGCATGATGCTGTGGTTCGTCGCCAACCAGGCGCCGGTCGGCCACACCGACGCCTTCGACGGGCCGTTCGACATCTTCCTGGCCTTCGCCCATGTGCTGGGGCCGCTGGCGATCCTGGAGCTGTACCTGCTGGCCCGGGATCGGGGCAGGGCAGGGGCCAAGCTGGCCATGGCCGGCGGCATGGCGGTGGTCACGCTGGCGACGGCGGCCGGCGGGCTTTTCGCCATCATGGGCCTGTGGTTGCCGCGTCTTTGAGCAACAGTTTTCCTGAATCCGGCTTCTGAAAAAGCGCGGTCGTAAATCCCACCGCCAAGCACGACATTAAATGCCTCACTTGTCCGAGGATCGCGCATGGCCGTCGCCCAGCCGAAGAGCAGCCGTTTCATCAGCGGGTTCGGAGTCCAGGTCCTGGTCGCCATGGCCCTGGGCCTGGGTCTGGGCCTGTTGGCCCGGAACCTCGGCCCGGCCGAGGGGCAGGCGGGCTACGCCCTGGCCGAGGCGCTGCATCAGGTCGGCGCGATCTTCATCCAGTTGCTGCGCGTGCTGGTGCCGCCGCTGGTGTTCACGGCGATCGTCGCGAGCATCGCCAATATCGCCCAGCTGCAGAACGCCGCCCGCCTGGTCTGGCGGACGCTGTTCTGGTTCGCGGTCACCGCCCTGATCGCGGTGCTGATCGGCATCGCGCTGGGCCTGATCCTGCAGCCCGGCCTGCACACCAGCGTCGCCGCGGCCGCCGCCAAGGCGCCCAAGACCCACGGCTCGTGGCTGGACTTCCTGACCGGCCTGGTGCCCAGCAACATCCTGGGCCTGGCCGCCTCGACCAAGATCACCGACGGCGCGGCCACCACCGGCCTGTCGTTCAACGTGCTGCAGATCGTGGTCATCTCGCTGGTCACCGGTCTGGCCGCGCTGAAGGTCGGCGAGGCGGGCGAGGCCTTCCTGAAGTTCAACGCCTCGGCCCTGGCGATCGTGCGCAAGGTGCTGTGGTGGGTGATCCGCCTGACCCCGATCGGCACGGTCGGCCTGTTCGGCAACGCCGTGGCCCAGTACGGCTGGACCACCCTTGGCCAGCTCGGCGCCTTCACCGGCGCGATCTATATCGGCCTCGCCTTGGTGCTGCTGGTCGTCTACCCGACCATCCTGGCGCTGAACGGCCTCAACCCGATCAAGTTCTTCCAGGGCGCCTGGCCGGCGATCCAGCTGGGCTTCGTCTCGCGCTCGTCGATCGGCACCCTGCCGGTGACCGAGGCCGTGACCGAGACCAGCCTGGGCGTGCCGCGCGCCTACGCCGCCTTCGCAGTGCCATTCGGCGCGACCACCAAGATGGACGGCTGCGCGGCCATCTATCCGGCGATCGCGGCGATCTTCGTGGCCCAGTTCTTCGGCGTGCACCTGGTCTGGTCGGACTACTTCCTGATCGTCTTCGTCTCGGTGATCGGCTCGGCCGCCACGGCGGGCCTGACCGGCGCCACCGTGATGCTGACCCTGACCCTGTCGACCCTGGGCCTGCCGCTGGAAGGCGCGGGCCTGCTGCTGGCCATCGACCCCATTCTGGACATGGGCCGCACCGCCGTGAACGTCGCCGGCCAGGCCCTCATCCCCACCATCGTGGCCAAGCGCGAAGGGATCCTGGACCTGGAAGTCTTCAACGCCGCTCGCGTTCCGGCCGAGGCGGTGCTGCATCCCGCCGAATAGGCGAGGGCGGTTGCGCCGGGACGCTTTAGCGGCAATTTTGCCGGCCTGTTGAAGCGTCCCCGGGGGATTCCATGGCTTTGAAGACGACGAACGGCGGCCCCGCCGGGGCGAGCCGACGCGCCTTCCTGTCAGGCGCCATGGCCCTGGCGGGCCTGGCCGTCACCGCCCCCCGCGCCTTCGCCCGCGCTTCCGATCGCGTCGAAAGCCTGTTGGCCCAGATGACCATCGAGGAGAAGGCCGGTCAGCTGTCGTGCTTCGCCGACATGATCCGGCCGCCGATCGGCGACATGAACCCGCTGGTCAATATCCGCAACGCCCAGACCCTGCTGGCCGAGGTCAAGGCCGGCCGGATCGGCGCGCTGTTCAACGGCGTCGGCGCTCAGGCGGCTCGCGATACCCAGAAGGCCGCGATCGAGGGCTCGCGCCTGAAGATCCCGCTGCTGTTCGCCGCCGACGTGATCCACGGCTTCCGCACCGTGTTCCCGATCCCGCTGGGCGAGACCGCCAGCTTCGACCCGCACCTGGCCGAGCGCACCGCCCGCGCCACGGCGCTGGAGGCCACGGCTTCTGGCCTGCACTGGACCTTCGCGCCGATGGTCGACGTGGCCCGCGATCAGCGCTGGGGCCGGGTGGCCGAGGGCTCGGGCGAGGACGTCTTCCTGGGCGAGATGATGGCCGCCGCCCGCGTGCGCGGATTCCATGGCAAGGACCTGAAGGCCGACGACAGCATGCTGGCCACACCCAAGCACTTCGCGGCTTATGGCGCGGTGACGGCGGGTCTGGAGTACAACTCCGTCGAGCTGTCGGACGCCACCCTGCGCGAGGTCCACCTGCCGCCGTTCCAGGCCGCCTTCGCGGCCGGCGCCCTGACCACCATGTCGGCCTTCAACGACGTCAACGGCGTGCCGGCCACCGCCAACAAGATGCTGCTGACCGACATCCTGCGCGGGGAATGGGGCTTCAAGGGCGTGGTGGTCTCGGACTACACGGCCGATCAGGAGCTGGTGGCCCACGGCTTCGCCGCCGACGATCGCGACGCCGCGCGCCTGGCCATCCTGGCCGGGGTCGACATGAGCATGCAGAGCGGCCTCTACAACCGCTACCTGCCGGAACTGGTCGCCTCGGGCGCGGTGCCGATGGCCACGGTCGACACGGCCGTGCGGCGGGTGCTGGCCCTGAAGGAGGCGATCGGCCTCTTCGACAATCCCTACCGCTCACTGGACCCGCAGGCCGAGGCGACGCGCACCGCCACGCCGGCCATGCGCGCCCTGAGCCGCGAGTCCGGCGCACGCTCGATCGTGCTGCTCAAGAACGAGCGCGCCCTGCTGCCGCTGCCCAAGGCCGGCAAGCGCCTTGCCCTGATCGGTCCGTTCGCCGACGACCGCGAGAACGTGCTGGGCGCCTGGGGCGGCTTCTTCGCCGACCGTCGCCTGAACGTCGACCTGGCCACCGGCCTGCGCGCTCAGCTGGCCGACCCGAACAGCCTGATCGTCGAGCGCGGCTGCGAGGTCGAGACCACCATCGCCGGCGGCTTCGAGCGCGCCGTCGCGGCGGCGCAAGCGGCCGACATCGTCCTGTTGGCCATTGGCGAGAGCCAGGACATGACCGGCGAGGCCAAGTCGCGCACTGACATCCGCATCCCGCCCGTCCAGATGCGCCTGGCCGAGGCGATCGCCGCCACGGGCAAGCCGGTCATTGTCCTGCTGCGCCACGGCCGGGCCATTCAGCTGGAGGGCGTGGTCCGCGACGCTCCGGCGATCCTGGCGACCTGGTTCCTGGGCAGCGAGATGGGCAACGCCGTGGCCGACGTGCTGTTCGGCGCCGTGAACCCCTCGGGCAAGCTGCCGGTCAGCTTCCCGATCGACAGCGGCCAGGAGCCGTTCTTCTACAATGGCCGTACGACGGGGCGTCCCGCGCCGGCCGATCCGAACGGCCAGGAGTACAAGGCCCGCTGGCGCTCGATCCGCAACGACGCACTATATCCGTTCGGCTTTGGCCTCAGCTACACGCGCTTTGACGTCACCGACATGAAGCTCAGCACCGCCCGTCTGGGATGGACCGACACGCTGCATGTCAGCGCCAAGGTCAAGAACAGCGGCAACCTGCACGGCGACCACGTCCTGCAGCTCTATATCCGCGACCGCGTGGCCAGCCGCACCCGGCCGGTGCGCGAGCTGAAGGGCTTCCAACGGGTCTCCCTGGCCCCCGGCGCCGAGCGCGAGGTTAGGTTCGAGCTGAAGCGCGAGAACCTGATGTTCGTCGGCGACAACGACTACTGGATCGCCGAGCCGGGGATGTTCGACGTCTGGCTGGCCAATTCGTCCGTGGACGGCCTTGTCGCCAGCTTCGAGCTGCTGGCCGCCGGGCAGGGATGAGCCGAATCGGGGCGTTAGGGATTTGGGCTCGAATGTGGCGCGTGAGGTCTTCCAGCCCGTCCCGATTCATTCCCCGCTAAACATGATCGGGTCGGGCAAGAAGACGGGCTCGGACGATCCAAGTGCAAGCTAGGGCCTTGTCTTGAAAGGATTAAAGGCGTTTCTATTAGCTCCAGGAACGGGATGCCCACGGCGGTCGCCTGCCAAGTCAAACGCTGCGTCCGCATGTCTCGTTGAAAGGACTTGGAAAGGAAATATGGTTAGCGCGAACTAGCCATAGTTGGGCGAGTTGTGGGGCGCTTGAGTTTGGGGGGCGTCTCCATGTCTGCTTAGGGGCGCTCGCAGGGGCGGCGCCCACCCAGCAAGGATGGATGAATGTCGATCTCGAGCCTTTCTGCCGCGCAGATCTCGAACCTCTCGATCACCGCGATCCAGGGGCTGTCCACGACGGACATCCAGTCGCTCAACGGCTCACAGATCGCCGCGATCAGCGCGACGGGCATCGGCGCGCTCGCCGACACCCAGGTCGCCGCGCTCAGCAGCACCCAGGTCAAGGCGCTCACCACCACCCAGATCCCGAAGTTCGCGACTTCGGTGGTCTTCGACGTCACCCAGCTGACCCAACTGTCGACCAACCAGGTCTCGGCGCTGACCTCGACCCAGCTGGCCTCGCTCGACACCTCGCACATCGCCGTCCTGAGCTCGGCCCAGATCGGCGCGCTGTCGTCGACCAGCTTCTCGGGCCTGGTCGGCACCCAGATCGCCACGCTCAGCCAAGACCAGATGAAGGGCGTCAGCGTCGTCCAGGCCAAGAACCTGAGCCTGGCCGATATGTCCGAGTTCGCCACCACCCAGATCAGCGCCCTGGGCGCTGATCGCGTGGCGGCCCTTACGGCCACCAACCTTTCAGCCCTCGACGCCAGCCAGATGGGCGCGCTGACCACCACCCAGGTCACCGCCCTGACCGCCGCCCAGATCAAGGGCCTCAGCGTCACCGACATCGGCGAGATGGCGACCAGCCAGCTTCAGGTCATGTCAGCCGCCCAGGTGGGCGCGCTGGCCCCCGCCAGCTTCTCGGCCCTGAGCGACACCCAGATGGCGGTGCTGTCGCAAGCCCAGATGAAGGGCGTCACGGTCGATCAGATCAAGGGCCTGACCACCAGCGACATCGGCGAGCTGGCCACCACCCAGCTGCAGGCGCTGAGCACCGCGCAACTGGGCGCGCTGGCCACGACCCAGGCCGCCCAGCTGTCGACCGACCAGATCAGCGCCATGGCCTCGACGCAGGTCGGCGCCCTGAGCGCCAGCGCCTTCTCGGCCCTGAACGCTACTCAAGTCGGTTCCCTGAGCGCCGACCAGATGAAGGGCCTGACCAACGTCCAGGTCGCCGCCCTGACCGCCACCGACGTCGGTGAGCTGGCGACCACCCAGATCAGCGCCCTGAGCACGGCCCAGGTCGGCGCGATCAGCACGACCGCCCTCTCGGCGCTGAACGCCACCCAGATGGCGGCCCTGACGACGGGTCAGGTCAAGGGCCTGACGGCAAACCAGCTGAAGAGCCTGACGGCCACCGACATCGGCGAGCTGACCTCCGACCAAATCTCGAACTTGGCCAACAGCCAGCTGGCGTCGCTCACCGCCACCAACATCTCGAACCTGAACGCCACCCAGATGGCGGCGATCACCACGACCCAGATCAAGGCCCTGACGGTCGATCAGATGAAGGGGCTGACCGCCACCGACGTCGCCGACCTCTCCACCGACCAGATCACCGCCCTGCTGCCGAGCCAGGTGGGCGCGCTGTCGGCGGCGGCCTTCTCGGCCCTGGTCGACACCCAGGTCGCCGCGCTGACCAGCAGCCAGATCGCCGGCATCTCGGCGACCCAGGTCAAGGGCATGACGACCGGCGACATCGCCGAGCTGTCGGCCAGCCAGATCGGGGCCCTGACCACGGCCCAGGTCAACGTCATGGCGTCGACCCAGGTGCTGCAGCTGTCGACCACGCAGATCGGCGGCCTGACCTCGAGCCTGCTGGGCGCGATCGCCCCGACCAACCTGACCCTGATGGACGCCACCCAGCTGGGCGCGCTGACCACGGCGCAGGTCAAGGGCCTGACCGCCGCGCAGATGACGGCCCTGACCGTCACCAACGTCGCCAACCTGGCGGACACGCAGATCGGGGCCCTGTCCTCGACGCAGCTGGGCGCGATGGCGTCGGGCAGCTTCTCGTCGCTGAGCGCGACCCAGATCTCGCTGATCAACGAGACCCAGATCAAGGGTCTGACGGTCAATCAGCTCAAGGGCCTGACGACCGGCGACATCGCCGAGTTCTCGACCACCCAGGTCAAGTCGCTGACGCCGGCCCAGCTGGCTTCGCTGTCGACGACCAACCTGTCGGCCATGAACGCCACCCAGATGGGCGTGCTGACCGAGAGCCAGATCAAGGGTCTGACGGTCGACCAACTGAAGAACCTGACGACCACGGACATCGGCGAGCTGACCACTGACCAGGTCAAGGCGCTGAACCCGGCCCAGGTCGGCGCGCTGTCGGTCAGCGCCTTCTCGGCCATGGCCAACACCCAGGTCGCCGTCCTGACGACCAGCCAGATCAAGGGCCTGACCGCGGCCCAACTGCAGGGCCTGACCGCCTCGGACGTCGCCGAATTGGCCGACACCCAGGTCGCGGCGCTGACGAACGCGCAGATCACCTCGCTGAACCTGACCAACGTCAAGAGCCTATCGACCACGCAGCTCGGCCTGCTCACCTCCGCCCAGGTCGGCGCCCTGACGGCGACGAACTTCGCGGCCCTGGACGCCACCCAGGTCGGCTCGCTGACCACCGACCAGGTCAAGGGCCTGACCAACCTGCAGCTGGCGGCCCTGACGGCCACTGACATCGGCGAAATGGCCGCCACGCAGATCGGCGCCCTGAGCGCGACCCAGCTCGGCGCCCTGTCGGCCACGGCCTTCGTGGCCTTCGACGCCGACCAGATGGCGGCTCTGACGACCAGCCAGATGAAGGGCCTGACCAGCGTCCAGCTGAAGGCGCTGACGGTCACCGACATCGGCGGCTTCGCCGATACCCAGATCGGCGCCCTGACGGCCGCCCAGATCGGCATGATGACGGCGACCGCCTTCTCGGCGCTGGACAGCACCCAGATGGCGCAGGTCACGGCCACGCAGATCAAGGGCCTGACCGCCGATCAGATGAAGAACCTGACGGCGACCGACATCGGCGAGCTGTCCACGGCCCAGGTCCAGGCCCTGACGGCCGACCAGATCAAGAACATCTCGGCGGCCAACATCTCGGCCCTGGTCGACACCCAGATCGCCGTCCTGGCCAACACCCAGATCCAGGCGCTGAACACCACGCAGCTGAAGGGCCTGTCGGTCTCCGACATCGACGAGCTGTCGGCCGCCCAGGTCGGCGCCCTGACGGCCGGCCAGCTGACCGCCCTGGCCTCGACCCAGGTGCGGGAACTGACCACCACGCAGCTGGGCTCGCTCACCGCCGCCCAGGTGGGCGCGATCACGGCGACCAACTTCAGCCTGATGGCCGACACCCAGCTGGCGGCGCTGAACGGGACGCAACTCAAGGGCCTGACCACCCAGCAGGTGGCGGCGCTGACCGTCACCAACGTGGCGGCCATGGCCGACACCCAGATCGGCGCGCTCTCGGCCGCTCAGCTGGGCGCCATGTCGTCGACGAGCTTCTCGTCGCTGGACGCGACCCAGGTCGCCCAGATCAGCGCCGACCAGATCAAGGGCGTGACCGCCACGCAGCTGAAGGGCCTGACCGCCGGCGACGTCGGCGAGCTGTCCACGACCCAGCTGAAGGCCCTGTCGGCCGCCCAGATCGGCGCGCTGTCGGCGACCAACTTCTCGGCTCTGGCCGACACCCAGATCGCGGTCCTGACGACCAGCCAGATGAAGGGCCTGACGTCGACCCAGATCTCGGGCCTGACGGCCACCGACGTGGCGGAGCTGTCGGCCGACCAGGTCGGCGCCCTGGGCGCGGACCAGATCAAGTTCCTGTCGCCCGCCAACCTCTCGGCCCTGGACTCGACCCAGACCGCGGCTCTGACGACCAGTCAGATGAAGGGCCTGACCAACACCCAGATCGCCGGCCTCAACCCCACCGACATCGGCGAGCTGTCGGCCAGCCAGCTGGGCGCCCTGTCGAGCGGCCAGATCGGGGCGCTGAACGTCGCCGACCTGACCACGACCCAGATCTCGGGCCTCAGCGGCGCGGTGATCGGCGCTCTGGGCGCGACCAAGTTCGCCGCCTGGGACGCCACCCAGGTCAGCGCGCTGAATGACACCCAGATCAAGGGCCTGACGGCCTCGCAGCTGGTGGCGCTCAGCGCCACCGACATCGGCGAGTTCTCGACGACCCAGGTCAAGGCCCTGACGGCGACCCAGCTGGGCGCGCTGTCGACCACCGGCTTCTCGGCCCTGGACGCCGACCAGATGGCGGCGATCACCACGACCCAGATCAAGGGTGTGTCGACCGTCCAGCTGAAAAACCTGACGATCACCGACATCGGCGAGCTGGCCACCACCCAGATCAACGCCCTCTCGGCGGCCCAGATCGGTTCGCTGACGCCCACCGGCTTCTCGGCCCTGGACGGCACGCAGATGGCGGCCCTGACGGAGAGCCAGATCAAGGGCCTGACGGCCGACCAGCTCAAGAACATGACGGCCACCGACATCGGTGAGCTGGCCACGACCCAGATCAAGGCCCTGACCGCTGTCCAGATCGGCCAGCTGTCGGCCGCCGGCGTCTCGGCCCTGGCCGACACCCAGGTCGCCGTCCTGGCCAACACCCAGATCGCGGCGCTGAACGCCACCCAGCTGAAGGGCCTGTCGGTCACCGATATCGACGAGCTGTCCTCGACCCAGGTCGGCCAGCTCACGGCCCTGCAGATCGGCGCCCTGGCCGACACCCAGGTGCACGAGCTGTCGACGACCCAGCTGGGCGGCCTGACCGCCAGCCAGATGGGCGCGCTCAGCAACACCGCCTTCCTGGCGATGGACGCGACCCAGATCGGCGCGCTGAACGACACCCAGATCAAGGGCTTCACGGCCGTCCAGCTGAAGGCGCTGGACTCGGCCAACACCATCGAATTCTCGACGATGGTCTCCAAGCTGACCGCCAGCCAGCTGGGCGCGCTGACCACGACCGCCCTGAACGCCCTGTCCTCGACCCAGGTCGCCTCACTGACGACCACGCAACTGGGCGGTCTGGTGGCCTCGCAGGCCAAGGACCTGTCGGGCAGCTTCCTGGCCTATGTCGATGAGACGCAGACGGCCGCCCTCTCGACGGGCCTGCTGTCTGCCCTGTCGTCCACCATGCTGGACGGCCTGAACTCGACCAAGACCCAGGCCCTGACCGCCACGCAGCTGAAGTCGCTGACGGCGGCCCAGATGGGCGCGGTCACCGGCAACATGCTGAACGAGCTGACCGGCGCGCAGCTGCAGAACCTGACGACCGCCCAGGTCGGCGCGATCAATGCGACCAACATCACCTCGCTCGACGCGACGGCGGTGAAGTCGCTGACCGCCAGCCAGATCGGTGCGATCAAGAAGGAGTCTGTCAGCAGCTTCGCCGGCGCCTTCTATGACGATCTGGAAGCCAGCCAGATCCCGGGCCTGACGGCGGTCCAGATCGGCGCGCTGCCGCAGGGCATCCTGGGCTCCTTCAGCGACACGAACCTCGCCGCCCTGTCCTCGGTCCAGATCGGCGCGCTGTCGACGACCAACCTGAAGGCCTTGAGCGACACCCAGACCGCCGCCCTCACCACCAGCCAAGTCAGGGGCCTGACGGCCATCCAACTGGGCGGCATGGGCGCCGACGCCACCGCGCTGAGCGAAACGGCCATCGGCTCGCTCGCCGCGACCCAGCTCGCCGGCTTCGACGCCGGGGCGCTGAACAGCCTGGATGACACCCACTTCGCGGCGATCACGTCGTCGCAGGTGAAGGGCCTGACCGCCACCCAGCTGAAGGCCTTCGCTTCTGGCGGCGCCTTGACCAAGCTCGCCGACACCCAGATCGCCGGATTGTCGGCCCTGCAGGTCGGCGCTCTGAGCACCACCGGCTTCTCGGCCCTGACCCAGACCCAGATCGCGGCCTTGAACACCACCCAGATCAAGGGCATCGCCGCCAGCCAGCTGCAGAACCTGACGACGACGGATATCGCCGAGTTCGCGACCACCCAGATCGCCGCCCTGACCGCCGATCAGATCAAGCAGCTGTCGGTGACCAACATCTCGGCCCTGGCCGACACCCAGGTCGCCGCCCTGGCCAACACCCAGATCGCGGCCCTGACCACGGCACAGCTGAAGGGCCTGACGGTCGGCGACATCGACGAGCTGTCGGCGACCCAGATCGGCCAGCTCGCGGCCGCCCAGGTCAGCGCCCTGGCCTCGACCCAGTTGCAGGAGCTGAGCACCACCCAGATCGGCGGCCTGACGGCGGCCCAGCTGGGCGCGCTCTCGCCGACCAACGTCTCCCTGCTGGCCGACACCCAGCTGGCCGCGCTGACGGGGACCCAGATCAGGGGCCTGACGGCGCTCCAGATGGGCGGTCTCAACACCACCAACATCGCCGCCCTGGCCGATACGCAGGTGGAAGCCCTCAGCTCGACCCAGCTGGGCGGCCTGACGGCGAACGGCTTCTCGAGCCTGAACGCCACCCAGATGGCCAAGCTGACCGACATCCAGCTGAAGGGCCTGACGGCGGTCCAGATGAAGGGCCTGACGGTCACCGACGTTGGCGAGTTCAACGTGACCCAGATCCGCGCGCTGTCGCCGGCCCAGATCGGCGCCATGACCGCCACGGCCTTCTCGGCCCTGGCCGACACCCAGGTGGCCGCGTTGAACGCCAGCCAGATCAAGGGTCTGACGGCCGACCAGCTGAAGGGGCTGAACGCCACCGACATCGGCGAACTGTCGGCCACCCAGATCTCGAACCTGGCGCCCACCCAACTGGCCCTGATCTCGGCGGCCAACATCTCGGCCTTCAGTGGCACGCAGATGGGGGCCCTGACGACCAGCCAGGTGAAGGGCCTGACCCTCGACCAGGTGAAGGGCCTCTCGACCACCGACATCGGCGAGTTGGCCGACACCCAGGTCCAGGCCATGACCCCGCAGCAGCTGGGCGCCCTGGCCACGACCCAGGCGAGCCGCCTTTCGACCACCCAGATCGCCCTGATGGCCTCGACCCAGGTCGGCGCTCTGTCGGTCACGGCCTTCTCGGCCCTGGACGGCACGCAGATGGGCGCCCTGACCACCGCCCAGGTGAAGGGCATCGTCCCCAGCCAGATGTCGGCCCTGAACGTGACGGACATCGGCCAGTTCGCCGACACCCAGATCGCGGCCCTCAGCATCCTGCAGCTGGCGGCGCTGTCGGCGACCAACGTCTCGGCCCTGGACGCCACCCAGACCGCGGCGCTGACGACCACCCAGATGAAGGGCCTGACGGCGACGCAGCTGAAGGGGCTGAGCGTGGCCGACGTGGGCGACCTGGCCGACACCCAACTGGCGGCCCTGACCAGCACCCAGCTGGGCGCCTTGGGCACCACGGTGATCGACGCGATGACCACGACCCAGATCGGCCAACTGCAGACCACGCAGCTGTCCGGCCTGACCTCGACGCAGCTGGACTTCCTGTCGACCACCAACATCGCCGCGCTGACCACGGCCCAGGCCAACGCCCTGACGCCGGTCCAGGTGCAGAGCCTGAACGACGCCCAGGTCGCGGCCTACCTGACGGTGAGCTGATCCTGGCCGTGGCCCGCGTCTCCTGGAGGCGCGGGCGACGGACCTCGTTTCGACCCTTGCCGCGCTCTCTAGCGTTGGTCGAGTTCCCAACCCCATGCCATGATCGGGACGCGCTGACTCGCGCGTGTCGATAGCGCACGCGCGTCCCCCGCCCATCGGTTTCAGGAAGATCATGTCCGACGTCGACACGCTGAACCTGCTCAGCACGCTGACCGCCGAGAACTGCTCGCTCGGCGACCTGATCACGCTCACGGCGAACCTGGGAGCAGGGCAGCCGGCCCTGGCCGACCAGGCCTACAAGGTCTGGATCAAGTTCAACGACCAGCATCCGCAGCTGTGCGTGGCGCTGTTCAACCGCTCGATCCTGCAATCGGCCCTGGGCGACAACGCCGGCGCGGCGGCCTCACTGGAACACGCCGTCAGGATCAATCCCGATTTCATGCCGGCCTATGTGAACCTGGGCGGCATCCAGGAGCGGGCGGGGCTGAACGAGCTGGCCATCGCCACCTGGGAAACAGGCGCCAACCGCGTGGTCATCGCGACCGGCGCCGGCGTCGGCTACGCCTTCACCTGCCTCAAGCAGATCGCCAGGCTGCTGGGCGACATGCACCAGTCGGCCCGCGCCGAACTGGCCCTGCAGCGCGCCGCCGAGCTGGACCCCAGCGCCATGGATGTGATCGGCCAACTGGTCGCCACCCGCCTGTCGCAGTGCAAGTGGCCGGCCCTGCAGCCGACCGACCGCCTCAGCCGCGAGACCCTGCTGGAAGGCGTCAACCCGCTGTCCGTCGGCGCCTATACCGACGACCCGCTGCTGCTGCTGGCCGCCGGCAACAAGTTCATCGAGCGCGAGGCCAAGGTCACGCCCGAGCAGGTCCGCGCCGACCGTCGTGACGCCCCCATCGACATCGCCGGCCGCCGGCCGCGCATCGGCTACATCTCGTCGGACCTGCGCGACCATGCCGTCGGCTATCTGATGGCCGAGCTGTTCGAGGTGCACGATCGCGAGAAGGTCGAGGTCTTCGCCTATTACTGCGGGCCGGAGTCTAGCGACGGCCTCAACACCCGCATCCGCGCGTCCGTCGAGCACTTCACCGACATTCGTCCGATGTCGGACGACGAGGCGGCCCAGCGCATCGCCGACGACGGCATCGACATCCTGGTCGACGTCAACGGCCACACCCGCGACGCCCGCACCTCGGTCTTCGCCCACCGACCGGCCCCGATCATCGTCAACTGGCTGGGCTATCCGGGCACGATGGGCAGCGACTACCACCACTACATCGTCGCCGACCCGTGGATCATCCCGCCGGAGATGGAGCTCTACTACTCCGAGGCCGTGCGCCGGATTCCCTGCTACCAGCCCAACGACCGCCGCCGGAAGGTGCACGACGTCGCGCCGACACGGGCCGAGGCGGGTCTGCCCGACGACGCCTTCGTCTTCTGCTGCTTCAACGGCCCGCAGAAGATCACCCCGCACGTCTTCGATCGCTGGATGGAAATCCTCAAGCGCACGTCGGGCAGCGTGCTGTGGCTGCTGGACAGCAATCCCGAGACCAACGCCCGCCTGCGCGACGCGGCCGAGGCGCGGGGCGTCGACCGCACCCGCCTGGTCTTCGCCCAGAAGCTCCAGAACGCCCACCATCTGGCGCGCTATCCGCTGGCGGACCTGTTCCTGGACACCACGCCGTACGGCGCCCACACCACGGCCTCGGACGCCCTCTGGATGGCCGTGCCGGTGCTGACCTGGTCGGGCCGCTGCTTCGCCTCGCGGGTCTGCGGCAGCCTGGTGCGCAGCGCCGGCCTGCCCGAACTGGTCGTCGACAGCGCGCAGGCCTATGTCGAGAAGGCCGTCGAGATCGGCTCCGACCGCGAGAAGGCCCAGGCCCTGCGCGCGACGCTCGAAGCGGGCCGCGACACCTGCGTGCTGTTCGACATGGACCTGCTGGCCGGCAAGCTGGAGGACCTCTATGGCGAGATGATCGCCGAGCACCAGGCCGGCCAGCGGCCGCGCCCGAACTTGGCCAACCTGCCGACCTATCTCGCCATCGGCCTGTCCTTGGACCGCGACGATCGCGAGATGCAGGCAGAGCCCGACCTGCACGGCCTCTATCACCGCGAGCTGGCGCGGCGGGACCAGGTTAAGACCATGCCCGCCGACGGCCGGCTGTGGGAAGGCCATCCGGCGTGAACGACCTGGCGCCGGACGGGCTGTTCACGCGACGCGCCACGCGGCCGTTCCAGGTCGCCGAATTCGCGCGGCTGAACGATCTCTCTGGCCTGGTTGGCCAACTTCAGCGCTGCAAGGCACAGGACCCGGACTTCCGCATCCTGCTGGTCGGCGGCGTCCCGCCCAACTGGCCCAAGGAACTTCGCGACAAGACCCTGGGCGGGGCGGGGGCCGACTTCCCGTGCGACCTCTCCGATGGGGAAACCTATCGCGCCGTGCTGGCGCATGTGGCGCGGGCGGGGCGGTTCGACTGCGTGGTGGTCACCCACGTGATCCAGACCCTGGCTCGGCCGTCGGTGCTGCTGGAGCGCCTGCCGCTGATCGCCGAGGCCGGCTGGATCACCACGCCTTCGCGCTATCTGGAGGCCCTCAAGCCCGAGGGAGTGTATCGCGGCTTCGCCCATCACCGCTGGGCCGCCGACCATGTCGACGGCGCCTTGATCCTGGCCCTCAAGACCCCGCTGCTGGAGCACCTGACCTTCCCGGGCGAGGCCGTCTGGGCGCAGGCCACGGAACGGTTCGAGCTTCAGGTCGGCTGGCGCGGCGGCCTGAACTTCGCGGTGCTGCTGGGCGACGGAGCCTTGCCGGCCGGCGAGAAGGCCCTGGACCTGCTGGGCCGCTTCTTCGAGGGCGTGCCGACCGAGGTCCCGCCCGCCGACGCCCCGCCGGTCGAGCCGGCGCTGGACGTCCCCGGCGAGCTGGCCAAGGCCATCGCCACCGCGCGCGACACCCAGTCTGGTTTGCACCCGCTGGGGCGGATGAAGTTCTACCACGACGCCGTCAGCCTGATCCTGTGCGAGCCCTTGACCCGCGAGCGCATCGATCTGTTCGAGCTGCTGCTGGCCGAGGGCGCGGCCATGGGCATGGAGTCGCCGGGGCCGGAGTGGGTCGACTGGGTCCACCACTACCGCGTGGTGATGGAGGCCCTGACCGGCGCGCATCTGGAGGATCCGACCCCTGCCGCGCCGGACGACGGCCCGCAGACCTTCCTGACCGGCGACGGCCAGACCTTGGACGAGGCGGGGCTGAAGGCCCACGCCGACGCCTTGGGCGCCAAGGTGGTGTTCTTCGCCGCCGCCGACGCCCGCTATGTCGAGCTCTATGGCCGCTGGCTGGCCCTGTCGGTGCTCAAGCACAGCGACGTGCCGTTCCTGGTGGTGATCCACGTGATCGGCGGGGCGGGGAAGTTGGCGCAGGCCGCCGCGACGGTGCGGATCGACGACCCGCGCGTGGTGTTCGTCGGCGACGACTTCGACGCTTCGGCGGTGACGACTCAATGCTACGAGGCCCCGCCCAAGGGCCTGATCGATATCCCGGTCGCCCATTACCAGTCAGTGCGCTTCCAACGCCTTGGCGGGCTGCTGGACCTGCTAGGCCGGCCGGTGTTCGTGTCGGACATCGACCTGCTGCTGCAGCGTGGCGTCGCCGACCTGCTGGAGCAGTGGGCCGACGCCGACCTTGTCCTGAACCTCAACGACAAAAACTACCAGGCCGGCTCGCGGATCACCGCCAACCTGGTGCTGGCCCGGCCGACGGCGGCGACAGGCGTCCTGCTGCGCTGGCTGCGGGCCTATCTGGACGAACGGCTCTCGCGCCCGACGGTCACGCGCTGGATCGACCAGGTCGCCCTGAACCTGGCTCGCCATCACCTGGAACTGCACGTCCCCGGCGCCCGGATCGGCGGCTTCGACACCCAGAGCGACATCAACAACGTGATGTTCAAGGAATATGTCGCCGGCCACCCATTCCGGTTCCTGTCGCTGTACCACGGGTTCGATACGTCGACCCTGGAGGAGTAGCGCGGCCTAGAAGGTCGCCTTGGCCTTCATCAGCACCGCGCCGTCAGTCTGCGCCCACAACTCCGCGCCGCCGTCGATGAGGCGACCGTTGGCCGTGATCGTCTCGCCGGCGAAGGCGGGTTTCAGGGCGCGGAACGAGAAGCGGGTCAGCGGCCGAGCGGGCATGGCTTCCAGCAGCAGCAGAGCGATCAGCGGGCCGTGGACGACGAGGCCGGGATAGCCTTCGACGTCGGTCGTGTAGGGCAGGTCGTAGTGGATGCGGTGGCTGTTCGAGGTCGCCGCCGAGAAGGCGAACAGCAGCACTGGATCGGTCGGGGTCTCGCGGGACCACTCGGCGGGCGGAGGCTCGGCGTCGGGCGTGCGAGGCGCGGGCGGGGCGGCGGTGTAGACGATCGTCTGGCGCTCGGTGACGCGGACCTGACCGGCCTGGCTGAAGGTCCGGTCGACGGTGACGAAGGTCAGCGGACCGCTCGCGCCAGGCTTCTCCTCGACGCTGGCGACGGTCTCGACCAGTTCAGTTTCGAGGCCGGGGAGAAGGGGTCCCGCGAAGGTCACCTCCGCCGCCGCGAACATCCGCCGGGGCGCTTCGATCGCCGGCAAGAATAGGCCACGCCGCTGGTGGCCGTCGGGGCCCAGATCGGCGCGGGGGAGGGGCTCGGCCAGGCATGCCCAGTGCCAGGCGGGCGGGACCTCGGCCGGAGCGGGGCGATCCAACACCGCCGCCAGCCGCGCCAGGTCAGAGGCCGCCAGAACCGCCGTCCGCCGCCGCTGCATCAGTACGACCGCGGCAGGCCGAGCACGTGCTCGGCGACATAGGCCAGGATCAGGTTCGTCGAGATCGGGGCCACCTGATAGAGGCGCGTCTCGCGGAACTTGCGCTCGATGTCGTACTCCTCGGCGAAACCGAAGCCGCCGTGGGTCTGCAGGCACATGTCGGCCGCCGCCCACGAGGCCTCCGAGGCCAGCATCTTGCCGATATTGGCCTGCTCGCCGCACGGCTGGCCGGCGTCATAACGAGCCGCCGCGTCGTAGATCGTCAGGCGGGCGGCGTGGGCCTGGGCGTAGGCGCGGGCGATCGGGAACTGCACGCCCTGGTTCTGGCCGATCGGGCGGCCGAACACGACGCGGCTGTTGGCGTAGTCGCGGGCCTTGCCGATCAGCCACGCGGCGTCGCCCAGGCACTCGGCCCCGATCAGGATCCGCTCGGCATTCATGCCGTCCAGGATGTAGCGGAAGCCCTTGCCCTCCTCGCCGATCAAGCTGTCGGCCGGGATCACCAAGTTGTCGAAGAACACCTCGGTGGTGGCGTGGTTCAGCATGGTGGCGATCGGCTTGATCGTCAGGCCCTTGCCCTTGGTCTCGCGCATGTCGACCAGGAAGACCGACAAGCCGTCGCTCTTGCGGGCGACCTGGTCCTTGGGCGTGGTGCGGGCCAGCAGGACCATCAGGTCGGAGTGCTCGGCCCGGCTGGTCCAGACCTTCTGGCCGTTGATGACATAGGTGTCGCCCTCGCGCCGGGCGAAGGTCGAGATCGAGGTGGTGTCGGTGCCGGCCGTGGGCTCGGTGACGCCGAAGGCCTGCAGGCGGATCGAGCCGTCGGCGATCCGGGGCAGCCAAGTCTCCTTCTGCGCCGTCGAGCCGTGCCGCAGGACCGTGCCCATGGTGTACATCTGGGCGTGCAGGGCGGCCGCGTTGCCGCCGCTGGCATGGACCTCTTCGAGGATCGCCGCCGCGGCCGTCAGGCCAAGCCCCCCGCCGCCGTATTCCTCGGGGATCAGCACGCCCAGCAGGCCGGCCTTGGTCATGGCGGCCACGAAGTCGGTCGGATAGGCCTTCTCGCGATCCAGCGCGCGCCAATAGGGCGGGGGGAAGTCACGGCACAAAGCCCGCACCGTCTGGCGCAGGGCCTCGATGAGTTCGGCGTCGGCCACTAGACGCGCTCGAAGGCCAGCGCCGCGCCCTGGCCGACGCCGATGCAGAGGGTGGCCAGACCGCGCTTGCCGCCTGTGGCCTCCAGCTGTCGCAAGGCCGTCAGCACCAGCCGCGCGCCGGACGCGCCGAGCGGGTGGCCCAGCGCGATGGCGCCGCCATTGGCGTTCACGTGGGCGCCGTCGTCGGGCAGGCCCAGTTGGCGCAGCACCGCCAGGCCTTGAGCCGCGAAGGCCTCGTTCAGCTCGACGGCGTCGAAGTCGCCGATCGACAGGCCGGTTTTGGCCAGCAGCTTTTGGACGGCGGGGACGGGGCCGATGCCCATCACACGCGGCGCGACGCCGGCGGTGGCGTAGCCGGTGATGCGAGCGCGCGGTGTCAGGCCGTGGCGCTTCACGGCGTCCTCGGAGGCGACGATCAGGGCCACCGCGCCGTCATTGACGCCGGAGGCGTTGCCGGCCGTCACCGTGCCGCCCTCGCGGACGACGGGCTTCAGCTTGGCCAGGGCTTCGATCGTGGTCTCGCGCGGATGCTCGTCGCGATCGAGGATGGTCGGGCCGGCCTTGCCGGGGATCTCGACGGGGGTGATCTCGCCGGCCAGGAAACCGTTGGCCTGGGCGGCGGCAGCCCGCTGCTGGCTGCGCAGGGCGAAGGCGTCCTGGTCCTTGCGGGAGACGCCGTAATCCGCCGCGACGTTCTCGGCCGTCTCGGGCATGGAGTCGACGCCGTAGGCCTTGCGCATGGCGGGGTTCACGAACCGCCAGCCGATCGTGGTGTCGAAGATCTCGGCGTTGCGCGAGAAGGCGCTGTCGGCCTTGCCCATCACGAACGGCGCGCGGCTCATGCTTTCGACGCCGCCGGCGATGACGAGGTCGTTGTGGCCCGACAGGATGGCGCGGGCGGCGTAGCCGATGGCCTCAAGGCCCGAGGCGCAGAGGCGGTTGACCGTCACGCCCGGCACGGAAACGGGATAGCCGGCCAGCAGCAGGCCCATGCGGGCGACGTTGCGGTTGTCCTCGCCGGCCTGGTTGGCGCAGCCCAGCACCACCTCGTCGAGGGCTTCCAGATCGAGGCCGGCGTTGCGCGCGGCCAGGGCTTTCAGCGGGATGGCGGCCAGGTCGTCGGCCCGGACCTTGGACAGCGCCCCGCCATAGCGGCCGATCGGGGTGCGGATGCCGTCACAGAGATAGGCGGTGGTCATGCTCGGGCTCCCGGATCGACGCGCTCAAACAAGTGTTAGAGTCGCGAAGCCGGGGCCTCAACAAGTTTTCAGCGCCAGCCGCCGCCCAGCGCCTGGACCAGGGCGACCGCCGTGGTCTGGCGCGACACCGCCGTAGTCACCAGCGTCCGCCGCGCCGACAGGGCCGAGGCCTGGGCCGTGACCACGTCGGTATAGGCGACCTGTCCGGCCTTGTACTGGTTCAGCAGCATCTGCTCGGTCTGGTCGGCGGCCTGAGAGGCGGTCAGTTGCAGGGCGTACTGCCGCTCCAGCGTACGGGCGGCGGCCAGCTGGTTCTCGACGTCCTCGAAGGCCGTCAGCGCCGTCTGGCGGTAGTCGGCGGCGGTGGCGTCATACGCGGCGCGCGACTGCTCGACACGGGCCTTGCGGGCCCCGGCGTCGAACAGGGTCTGGGCGGCCGACAGGCCCAGCGACCAGGTGTTGGCCGAGGTGGTGAAGAGATCGCCCAGCACACTGGACGTCGAGTTGCCATTGGCCGACAGGCTGAAGGTCGGGAAGAAGGCCGCGCGGGCCACGCCGATGTCGGTATTGGCGGCGGCCACGCGGCGCTCGGCGGCGGCGACGTCGGGACGGCGCTCCAGCAGGGTGGAGGGCACGCCGATCGGGATCTCCGGCACGACCGGCTTCCAGTCGCTGACGGCGGCGATGCGGAAGCCGCTGGCCGGCTCGCCGACCAGGACGGCGATGGCGTTCTCGAAGGTGGCGCGGGTCTGGACCAGACCTTCCAGGGTCGACTGGGCGTTGGCCAGCTGGGTCTGGGCCTGCAGCACGTCCGACTTCGGCGCGATGGCGGCGTTGTAGCGGTTGGTGGTGATCTGCAGGCTGCGCTGGTAGCCGTCGACCGTGGCCTGGACCATGGCGATCTCGGCGTCGGCGCGGCGCAGGCCGAGGTAGCTGGTGGCCAGCTCGCCTTGGGCCGAGAGCTGGGCGGCCGCGAGGTCGGCGGCGCTGGCCTCGGCGCTGAACTTGGCGCCGCTGATCCCGGCGCGGATGCGACCCCAGACGTCCGGCTCCCAGCTGGCGCCGATGCCGACCTGATAGCGCTGGGTGTCGCCGGCGCGGGTGGCCCCGCCGACGGAGGTCGTGGTCTTGGTGCCGCCGCCGCCCGACTTGGTGGCCGAGCCGGAAAGGTCGACGGACGGGAACAGGCTTGCGCGCTGCTCGCGGACCAGCGCTCTGGCCTGGCGATAGGCGGCCTCGGCGCGGGCGATGGTCTGGTTGTCCACCTTCACGCGCTCGGCCAGGGTGTTCAGCTGCGCATCGCCCAGCAGGGTCCACCAGTCGCCGCGATCCAGGTGGTCGGACGGCGTGGCGGTCTTCCAGCCGTCCAGGGCCTTGTAGGCGGCCGGGGCGGGGGTCTTGAGCGCGGGGGTCTCATAGGCCGGCGTCATCGAGCAGGCGGCCAGCAGGACGAGCAGCGAGGCGGAGCCGGCGAGGCGGAGAGGGGTCATCATGCGGGTTCCGGCGAAGTCGGGTGGTGGGCCAGATGCCGCTCGTCCTTGCGCGTCTTCCCGCGCAGGCGGTCGAGATAGACATAGACCACGGGGGTGGTGATCAGGGTCAGCAGCTGGCTGGCGATCAGGCCGCCGATGATGGCCACGCCCAGCGGCCGGCGCAGCTCGGCGCCTTCGCCGAAGCCGATGGCTAGGGGCAGGGCGCCCAGGGCGGCGGCCAGCGTCGTCATCAGGATCGGCCGGAAGCGCAGCAGGCTGGCCTCGCGCACGGCCTCCTGCGCCGACAGGCCCCGGCTGCGCTGGGCGTCGAGGGCGAAGTCGATGATCAGGATGGCGTTCTTCTTGACGATGCCCAGCAGCAGGAAGACCCCGATCAAGGCGATGATCGAGAACTCCATCTTGAAGATCAGCAGGGCGATGACCGCCCCGACGCCGGCGGCGGGCAGGGTGGACAGCACCGTGATCGGGTGGACGTAGCTCTCGTAGAGAATGCCCAGCACGATGTAGATCGCCACGATGGCGGCCAGGATCAGCAGCGGCTGCTGTTTCATCTGGTCGTTGGCCTGGCGGGCCTGGCCCTGGAAGCTGCCGCGCACGGTCGTCGGCATGCCGATCTCGGCCTCGGCCTGGGCGACGGCGACCTGGGCGTCGCTAAGGGATTTGCCGTCGGCCAGGTTGAACGAGACGGTGGTGGCCAGCTCGCCGTTCTGATGGTTGACCGAGGTCGGGGTGGCGTTCTGGGCGACGCTGGCGATGGCGGCCAGCGGCGTCATGGCCGTGGCGGAGGTGTTCAGGGCCGAGCCGGTCGATTGGTCGCGCAGGGCTGGATTGACGCTGGGGCCGCTGGCAGTCGTCGTGCCGGAAGGGCGCGTGGGGACGTGGACGTCGTTCAGCGCCTCGGGGCCTTGGGCGAACTTCTGCTGCCACTCCAGGATCACGGCGTACTGGTTGACGTCCTCGTAGATGGTCGCGACCTGGCGCTGGCCGAAGGCGTTGTAGAGCGCATTGTCGACGGCGCGGGGCGTGACGCCCATGCGGGAGGCGCTGTCGCGGTCGATGGTCACCAGGGTCTCGACGCCATTTTCCTGCTGATCGGAATCGACGTCGGTCAGCACGTCGTCGTGGCCCTTCATCGCCTCGGCCAGCTTGCCCGCCCATTCCTTGAGGGCGGCGCTGTTGTCGCTGGTCAGGGTGTATTGGTAGGTCGAGTTGCTCTGCCGCCCGCCCATGCGCAGGTCCTGCACCGGGTTCAGGAACACGCTGAGGCCGGTCACGCGCTGCAGCTTGGGACGCAGGCGGGCGATGACTTCTGAGCCCTTCTCCTTGCGCTCGCCGACCGGCTTGAGATTGACGAACAGGAAGCCGCCGCCGGCCCGGCCGCCGCCGGTGAAGCCGACCACGGTGTCGACGGCCGGGTCCTTGTGGATGATGCCGACCACCTGGCGCAGCTTCTTCTGCATGGCCTGGGACGAGACCGACTGGTCGGCGCGGATGCCGGCGTTCAGCTGGCCGCTGTCCTGCTGCGGGAAGAAGCCCTTGGGCACGGCGATGTAGAGCCAGGCGGTCATGGCGATCACCGCCACCAGCAGGGCGATGACCAACGGCTTGGCGTGCAGGGCCCAATCGAGGGAGTGCTCGTAGGTCTTGTGCACGCGATTGAACCCCGCCTCGAAGAAGCGGGCGATGCGGCCCTCCTTCTCCTTCTTCTCGGGGCGCAGCAGGTAGGCGCACATCATCGGCGTGGTGGTCAGGCTGATGACCAGCGAGATCAACACGGCCGCCGACAGGGTGACGGCGAACTCGCGGAACAGGCGCCCGACCTGGCCGCCCATGAACAGCAGCGGGATGAAGACGGCGACCAGCGAGATGCTGATCGACAGCACCGTGAAGCCCACCTCGCGCGCGCCCAGCAGAGCGGCCGAGAAGCGGTCCATGCCCTTCTCGATATGGCGGGCGGTGTTCTCCAGCACGACGATGGCGTCATCGACCACGAAGCCGGTCGCCACGGTGATTGCCATCAGGCTGAGGTTGTTGAGGGAAAAGCCCAGTAGATACATCACCCCGAACGTGCCCAGCAGCGAGACGATGGTCGCCGCCGCCGGGATGAAGGTGGCGCGGGCGCTGCGCAGGAAGACGCTGACCACCGCAACCACCAAAAGGATCGAGATCAGCAGGGTGACCTCGATCTCGTGCAGCGAGGCGCGGATCGAGTTGGTGCGGTCGCTGGCCACGTCGACCGTGATGTCGCTGGGCAGCTGGGCGCGCAGCTCGGGCAGGGTGGCGCGGACGCTATCGACCGTCTGGATGATGTTGGCGCCCGGCTGGGCGGTGATCAGCACGATGATCGACGGCTTGCCGTTGAACAGGCCCAGGGTGCGGGTGTCGGCGACGCTGTCGGTGACTTCGGCGACGTCGGACAGGCGGATCGGCGCGCCGTTGCGCCAGGCGACCACGAGGCCGGCATAGTCGGCGGCCTTGCGACCCGCGCCGGTGGTGTAGATCTGGTAGCGCTGGCCGTTGCCCTCCAACGCGCCCTTAGGGCGGTTGGCGTTGGCCGACTGGATCGCCGCGCGGACGTCCTCCATGGCCACGCCGTACTGGTTCAGCAGGAACGGATTGGCCGAGATGCGCACGGCCGGCAGCGAGCCGCCGCCGATCTCGACATCGCCGACGCCGGTCACCTGGGCCAGGCGCTGGGCGACGACGTTGGAGACCGCGTCATAGATCTGGCCGGGCGTCTTGCTGTCCGAGGTCAGGGCCAGGATGATCACCGGCGCGTCGGATGGGTTGGCCTTGCGGTAGGTCGGATTGCTGCGCAGCGTGGCGGGCAGGTCGGCGCGGGCGGCGTTGATGGCGGCCTGCACCTCGCGCGCGGCGCCGTCGATCTGGCGGTTCAGGTCGAACTGCAGGGTGACCTGCGCGCGGCCCGTCGAGCTCTGCGAGGTCATCTCGTTGACGCCGGCGATCGTGCCCAGGCGTCGCTCCAGCGGCGTGGCGACGCTGGAGGCCATGGTCTGGGGGCTGGCCCCCGACAGGCTGGCCGACACCGAGATGGTCGGGAAGTCCACCTGCGGCAGGGGCGAGACCGGCAGCACGAAGAAGGCCGCGATGCCGGCCATGGCCACGCCGATGGTCAGCAGGATGGTGGCGACCGGCCGCCGGATGAAGGGCCCGGACAGGTTCACGAGGGCGCCCCCGGGATCGGGTCCGGATCGATGCGGTCGGGATGCGGGCCGTCGTCACGCGCCTTGTGCTTGGCCGTCGGCGCGAGGCGGTCGAAGGCCAGGTAGACGACCGGGGTCGTGAAGATGGTCAGCAGCTGGCTGAGCAGCAGGCCGCCGAAGATGGCGATGCCCAGCGGACGGCGCAGTTCGGCGCCCTCGCCAAAGCCCAGCATCAGCGGGATGGCCGCGAACAGGGCCGCCAGGGTGGTCATCAGGATCGGCCGGAAGCGCATCACGGCCGCCTGGAAGATGGCGTCGTGCGGGCTCTTGCCCTGCTCGCGCTCGGCGTCGATGGCGAAGTCGATCATCATGATCGCGTTCTTCTTGACGATGCCGATCAGCAGGATGATGCCGATGATCCCGATGACGCCCAGGTCGTTGCCGGTGATCCACAAGGCCAGCAGCGCGCCGACGCCGGCCGAGGGCAGGGTCGACAGGATGGTCAGCGGGTGGATGTAGCTCTCATAGAGCACGCCCAGCACGATGTAGACGCAGACCACGGCCGCCAGGATCAGCCACAGCTGGTTGGACAGCGAGTTCTGATAGGCTCCGGCCGCGCCCAGGAAGGTGGTGGTCACCGAGGCGGGCATGCCGACCGTCTTCATCGCCTTGCGGATCTGGTCGACCGCGTGGCCCAGCGATACGCCTGGGGCGGTGTCGAAGCCGATGGTCGTGGCCGGGAACTGGGCGACGTGGGTGACCTGCAGAGGCGACTGCTGGGTCTTGATCGTCGAGAACGCGGCCAGCGGGGCGGGGGAGCCGCCGCCGGTCTTGAGGTTCAGATTGCCCAGGGTGGTCGGGTCGGTCAGGACGCCGGGCTTGGCCTCCAGGATCACGCGGTACTGGTTGGTCTCGGTGAAGATGGTCGAGACGATCCGCTGGCCGAAGGCGCTGTAGAGCGCGTCGTCGACATCCGAAGCGGTGATGGAAAGGCGCGCGGCGGTGTCGCGGTCGATGTCGACATAGGCCGCCTGGCCGGTGGCCGAGGCGTCGGAATAGACATTCCGGACGGCTTTGACCTTGGCCAGTTCTGCGGTCAGCTTGCCGGCCCATTCCTTGATCGTGGCGGTGTCGGCGCCTTCCAGCGACAGGCGATACTGGGTTGGCCCGGTCTCGGCGTCGATGGTCAGGTCCTGGGTGGGCTGGAGGTACAGCGTCACGCCGGCGACATTGGCCACGCGCTCGCGCAGCCGCTGCATGATCTTCTCCTGCGAGCCCGAGCGATCGGCCTTCAGGTTGATCTGCATCTGGCCGGTGTGGAGCATGGCGTTGTTGGCGCCGTCGACCCCGATGAACGAGGCGACGTTCTCCACGGCCGGGTCGTCCAGGATCGCTTCGGCCGCCTGCTGCTGCAGGGCCGCCATGCGGTCGTAGCTGACCGACTGGGCCATCTCGGTGCGGGCTTGCAGCTGGCCGGTGTCCTGGGTCGGGAACAGGCCCTTGGGGATGACCATGTAGAGCAGGCCTGTCAGGACCAGGGTGCCGACGGCGACCAGCAGGGTCAGGGGCTGGTGGCGCAGCACCCACTCCAGGGCCTTCTCGTAGCGGGCCTCGACCTTTTCGAAGAGCTCCTGGGCCTTCTTGCTGAGCCCCTTGGCGTCCGCGCCCTCGTGCGGCTTCAGCCATCGGGCCGACAGCATGGGGGTGAGGGTCAGCGAGACCACGGCCGAGATCAGGATGGTGATGGCCAGGCTGATGGCGAACTCGCGGAACAGGCGGCCGACCACGTCGCCCATGAACAGCAGCGGGATCAGCACCGCGATCAGCGAGATGGTCAGCGAGATGATCGTGAAGCCGATCTCGCGCGCGCCCTTCAGCGCCGCCGCCATGGGCTTCTCACCCTTCTCGAGGTGACGGGTGATGTTCTCGATCATCACGATGGCGTCGTCGACGACGAAGCCGGTGGCGATGGTCAGGGCCATCAGGCTGAGGTTGTTGAGCGAGAAGCCCATCAGGTACATCACCCCGCACGAGCCGATCAGCGAGATCGGCACGGCCAGGCTGGCGATCACCGTCGCGCGCAGGCTGTGCAGGAAGAAGAAGATCACCAGCACCACCAGCGCCACGGCCAGCAGCAGCTCCATCTCGACATGGTGCACCGAGGCGCGGATGCCGGTGGTGCGGTCGGCTAGCACCTGGACGTCCAGGGTGGCGGGCAGGCCGGCTTGCAGCTCCGGCAGCTTGGCCTTGATGGCGTCGACGGTCTTGATGACGTTGGCGCCGGGCTGGCGCTGGACGTTGACGATGATGGCCGGGGTCTTGCCGGCCCAGGCGCCCAGGCGGGTGTTCTCGGCGCTCTCGACGACTTGGGCGATGTCGGAGAGGCGGATCGGCGCGCCGTCCTTGTAGCTGACGATCAGCGAGCGATAGTCGTCGACGCTGAGCAGCTGGTCGTTGGCGTTGATCGTGTAGCTGCGGGTCGGGCCGTCGAAGCTGCCCTTGGCGCTGTTGGCGTTGGCGGCGCTGATCGCGGTCTGCACGTCCGACAGGGTCAGGCCGTAGCTGGCCATGGCTTGCGTGTCGGCCTGGATGCGCATGGCGGGACGCTGGCCGCCCGACAGCGACACGAGACCCACGCCCGAGACCTGGCTGATCTTCTGGGCCAGGCGGGTGTTGACCAGGTTCTGCACCTCGGTCAGCGGCAGGGTGTCCGACGTGATGGCCAGGGTCAGGACCGGCGCGTCGGCCGGATTGACCTTGGCGTAGACCGGCGGGGCGGGCAGGTCGGCCGGCAGCAGCGAGCCGCTGGCGTTGATGGCGGCCTGCACTTCCTGCTCGGCGACGTCCAGCGTCTCGCCCAGGGTGAACTGCAGGGTGATGACCGACGCGCCGGCCGTGCTGACCGAGCTCATCCGCGACAGCCCCGACATCTCGCCCAGCTGGCGTTCCAGCGGGGCGGTGACGGTCTGGCTCATCACCTCGGGGCTGGCCCCGGGATAGAGGGTCTGGACCTGGATGGTGGGGTAATCGACCTGGGGCAGGGCCGACAGCGGCAGCAGCCGGAAGCCGACCAGGCCGGCCAGGACGATGGCCGCCATGAACAGGGCCGTGGCGACCGGCCGCTGGATGAAGGGACGCGAGGGGTTCATCGGGGCGGGTCCGGCTATTCCGGACGCTGCTTGTGCTGGCGACGACCCTTGCCGTCGCCCTTGCCTTTACCCGCGCCCTGGCCTTGCGGACGGGCGCCCGGCAGCTGGACCTTGCCGCCGTCGCGCAGGCGGTCGCCGCCCTCGGTGATGACCTTGTCGCCGGCCTTCAGGCCTTGCGTGATCTGCACCTGGACGCCCGTAGCCTGGCCGGTCTTCACGGTGGTCTTGGTGACGGTCTGGTCGTCGTTGAGCAGCCAGACGAACGAGCCGTCGCTGCCCTGGCGCACGGCCGTGGCCGGCACGACGATCGCGCCCTTGATGGTGTCCAGCTCCATGCGGACATTGACGAACTGGCTGGGGAACAGGGTGTTGCCGCTGTTGGGGAAACGGGCCTTGGCCTTCACCGTGCCGGTGCCGGTGTCCACGAGGTTGTCCAGCGTCGAGAAGGTCCCGCGGTCCAGGGTTTGACTGCGGGTGCGGTCCAGGGCGGTGACGGGAACGTTGGCGCGGCCCTGGCGAGCGGCGATGCGCGGCACGTCGTCCTGCGGGACGGTGAACTCGACATCGATCGGCGAGACGGTGGTGATCACCGCCACGCCCATCGCGTCGCCCGCGCCGATATAGTTGCCGACGTCGGTGATGCGCAGGCCCACGCGGCCCGAGACCGGCGCGACGATGCGGGCGAAGCCCAGGTTCAGCTTGGCGGTGCCGACGGCGGCCTGGTCGGCCATGACGGTGCCTTCCAGCTGCTTGACCGTGGCGGCCTGGTTGTCGACCTCCTGGCGGGCGATCGAGTCCTGGGCCAGCAGGGTCTGGTAGCGGGTCAGGGTCAGCTTGGCGGTGGTCAGCTGGGCCTGGTCGCGGGTCAGGTTGCCCTGCGCCTGCAGCAGCGACATCTGGTAGGGGCGGGGATCGATCTGGACGAGGGCCTGGCCGCGCTGGACCGTCTGGCCTTCACGGAACATCACCTGGGTGATCGTGCCGCCGACCTGCGGGCGCACCGTCACGGTCGCGGCGGGCTTCACGGTGCCGAGGGCTTCGATGACGATCGGCAGGTCCGTGGCGCTGGCCGTGGCCACCGCCACCGTGCTGGCCGGACCGCGCCGACCGCCGCCGCCGCCGAAGCCGCCGCCGGGACCACCCGCGCCGCCGCCTTCGCCCTTGTCGCCGTGCAGGAGAGTCCAGGCCAGCCAGACCACGCCGGCCAGGGCCAGGATCGCGATCAGTCCGCCAAGGATCAGCGTCCGGCGGCGCGGGGGCGTACGCGGGGCGTGAAAGTCAGTCATCGTCAGCCTTCGAACGGCCGCGCGCGGCGCGGCGTGAGCGGGCGGCGCGACTGGCCGCCCATAGGGAACGCGCCGTCGTGAACAGACGGACCTAGAGTCCCCTAGAGGCCGAACATGTGCGCCGGTTTGCAGGTCTGAAATGATCGAGCCTCGATATGGCTCCGCTTATGCGTCGGATTGTCGCCACAATTTGCGGAGCGTCGAGGCCCTGATCAGCCCATCGGCTTGTCGAGCGAGGTCGGCGGCTTGCTGAACCACTGCGGCCCCTGCGGGGTCATGTGGATGCAGTCTTCCAGCCGCACGCCGAATTCGCCGGGGATGTAGATGCCCGGCTCGTCCGAGAAGCACATGCCCGCCGCCAGCTTGGTGGTCTCCGACATCACGAAGTTCACCGGCTCGTGGCCGTCCATGCCGATGCCGTGGCCGGTGCGGTGCGACAGGCCCGGCAGCTTGTAGCGCGGACCCCAGCCCTGGGTCTCGTAATAGGCGCGGACGGCGCGATCGACCGAGCCAGCCTCCACGCCGATCTGGGCGGCCTCGAACGCTACCTGCTGGCCCTTGGCGACGTCGTTCCAGACCTTGCGCTGGCGGGCGGTGGGCTCGCCGAACACGAAGGTGCGCGAGATGTCCGACTCATAGCCGCCGACATTGCAGCCGCAGTCCATCAAGACGACCTGGCCTTCGCCCAGCACCTGGGGTTGGCGCGAGCCGTGTGGATAGGCCGACGCTTCGCCGATCAGGATCAGGTTGAAGCTGACCCGCGCGCCTTGCTTGGTCGTGAATTCGGCCATCAGGGCGCCGATGTCCTTGGGCCCCATGCCGGCCTTCACATTGGCGTGGGTGTGGCGCAGGGCGGCCACGGTGATGTCGGCGGCGACCTGCATCAAGGCCAGCTCGGCCGGCGTCTTGATCATCCGGCAACCGCGGAACACCGCCGCGCCCGACACGACCTGGGCCGAGGGCAGGGCGGCGCCCAGGCCCTCGACGATGAAGGTGCGGATCGTCTCTTCCGTGCCGATCTTGCCCGAGGCCAGCTTGCGGTCGGCCAGCAGGCCGGCGGCGATGGCGTAGGGGCTCTCGTCCTCTTCCCAGGGGCGGACCTCGGCCGGGACGCCAAGGCTCTGGCGGATCGAGGGCTCCTCGAACTTCGGCACCACCATGCCGATCTGGCCCTCGCGCGGGATGATCGCCAGGCAGGGGCGTTCGCTACGGCTCCACTGCACGCCGGTGAAGTAGTCCAGCGACGAGCCCGGCTCGGTGACGATCGCCGACAGGCCCAGCTTCACCATCAGCGCCTGGGCGCGTTCCAGCCTCGACTGGCGCTCGGCCGGACCGATCAGGGCGACGCCGTCGGTCATCTTCTTGGCCGGTTGCGCCCACGCCGGAGCGCCCAGGGCGGCCGCGCCGGCAGCGGCGCCGGCCAGGAAGCCGCGTCGGCCGAGGTTCTGAAATGCGGTCATGTCGTTCCTCGAAGCCCTGTAAGCCGGAAAGGCCCCTACTTGGGCCAGCCGAGCTTGGCCTGGCAAGGTCTCGATCCGCTACAGCGCGATGATGCCCCGGCGCAGGGCGGTGGTCACGGCCTGGGTGCGGTCGGTGACGTCCAGCTTGGAGAAGATGCTGCGGATGTGCGCCTTCACCGTCTCCTCGGACAGGGACAATCGGTGGGCGATGATCTTGTTGGCCCCGCCGGCGGCGATGCATTCAAGCACCGCGATCTCGCGGGCGCTGAGCGCTTCCTCGGCGGCGTGAACCGCGATCTCCTGCGCCACCTCCGGCAGGATGTAGCGGCGCCCTGAGTGGACCACGCGGATGGTTTCGAGCAGCTCGTGCCGCAGGGATGACTTCAGCAGATAGCCGCTGGCTCCGGCCTTGAGGGCGCGCACGGCCTGCACGTCGCCTTGGTAGGTGGTCAGCACGACGATGCGGGCCTCGGGCGCCAGCTCGCGGATGGCGACGATGGCGTCCAGCCCGCTCATGACGGGCATCTGCAGGTCCATCAGGGTCACGTCCGGGCGCAGCCGCCGGAAAGCGTCCACGGCCTGCTCGCCGTTCTCGCACTCGCCGACGATGATCATGTCGTCCTGCGGTCCGACCAGGGCCGCGATCCCCTCACGGAGTACGGCGTGGTCGTCCACGGACAGGACGCGGATAGGGCGGTCGCTCATCGGGGCCTCGAACTCCAGACGCCAAGATCGCGCAGCCAGCCCCACGCCCGCGCGCCGTCGACATAGGCCGCGCTGGCCGGCGTCTGGATCTCGATCTCGGTGCCTCCCTTAGGGCGAGTCGCGATGGTCAGCCGCCCGCCGGCGCGCTCGGCGCGTTCGCGCATTCCCTTGAGGCCGAAGTGGCCCTCGCGCTCGCCCGCGTCGCGCACGCTGGCCGGCAAGCCGACGCCGTCGTCGGCGATGGACAGCGCCAGGCTTCCGCGGCCGAAGGTCAGCCGGACGGAAATCCGCGAGGCCTGAGCGTGGGCGACGGCGTTGCGGAGCGCCTCCTCGGTGATCCGCAGCATCTCCTCGCTGACCAGCGGAACAGTCGCCCGCGCGTTGCCTTCGATGACTAGGTCGACGGGCGGCCCGTCGCCGAAATCGCCGACGAGGTCGACGAGGCCCTCGGAGAGGTCCGCGCGCGCCGCCTCGCTCCGCAGGTCGCGAACCCGGGACCGGCCTTCGGCCAGGACGCCGTCGGCGCGGTCCAGGGCCTGGTCGATATCCTTGCGCAACGGGTCGTCGCTGGCCAGGCGGTTGGACACGGCCTGGAACCGCAGCATCAGGCCCTGGAAGCCCTGCAGCAGGGTGTCGTGCAGCTCTCGCGCGATGCGTTCGCGTTCGGCGGTCCGGACCTGGAAGCGGGTCTCCAGCGCGGCCGCCACCTGGCGCAGGCGCAGGCTGTAGAGCCCCCAGGCCAGCAGCGCCAACGCCACCAGGATCAGCAGCTTGAACCACAGCGACTGCAGGAAGGTCGGCGGGATCGTCACCTCGAGGTCGGCGCCCGTCTTGTTCCAGACCCCGTCCTCGTTGGCCGCGATGACGTGGAAGCGATAGGTCCCCGGCGCCAGGTTCGTATAGAAGGCCTGCCGGCGCGCGCCTGGATCGACCCACTGCGTGTCGTGGCCCTCCAGCCGGTACTGCACCTTGGTCCGCCGGGGCATGGTCAGGTTGATCGCCGAGAAGCCGATGGCGATGTCCGCCGACCCGGCCTTCAGCTCAACCTTCACAGGGTCCTTGATCGTGGTCGTCCCGCTGACCAGCGAAGTGATCGCCACGCCGGGCGGGGTCGGATTGGACGGCAGGTGGGCGGGATCGATCCAGGCGATCGCGTCGATCGTGGCCAGCCACAGGCGACCGTCGCCGCCCCGGGTCATGGTCCGATAGTTCTGGGCGTTGGGCCCGTTGGGGAGGCCGTCCTCGTAGCTGAAGGCCCGCTGCGGGATCACGAAGGCGGGGTCGGCGAAGGCCTTGTCCAGATCGGTGGTCCTGATCCGCGAAAGTCCGCCCGAGCCGAACAGCCAGGTGTCGCCTTCGGGCGTCTGGGCCAGCCCGCTCACATAACGCAGCGCCTTGGCCGACGTCTTCGCCATTCCGCTGGAGGACACCAGCGCGGCGCCGTCCCGACCGGACAGGAAGATGCCCCGCGCGGTCGGGAGCATCGCGGTGATCCCGTCTGTCGTCTTCAGGATGGGATCGAGCGATTTCGCCTCGGCGAGCCGGCCGTCCAGCCGGGTCAGGGTCGAGGCATCGGTCATCGTCCAGAGTTGGCCCTGAGGGTCCTTGACCAGCAGGGCCGGGTCAGCGTCCGCCGAAATGTCCTTGATCGGGATCGAGCGCCAGGTCGCGCCGTCGCGCCAGTAGAGGCCGTTGGTGGAGGCGGGCAGCCAGAACCGCCCCGTGGAATCGGGCCCGCAGTCGTAGAAGCTGGTCTCGCTGAGCGGGGCCGGGAACTCGGTCTTCTGGTCGCCTTTGACCCGGATGATCTTGTCCAGGGACGCGACCCAGATCGACTGGTCGCGGTCCTCGCAGATCGCCTTCGGGTCGGTGATCGCGAAGAGGCGCACCGGAGGCTTGCCCGGATCGACCCGGTAGAGCGCGTCGCTCTGGGCGATATAGACGGCCCCGGAGGAGGCGGTGAGCAGCTGGTCGCCATAGCGGGCGGTCGCGGTCATCTCCGGCTCGACGACAATGCTGGGCGTGGTGAAGTGATCGATGCTGCGCGGGCCGCCGTACCACAGGGTTCCGCGTCTATCGACGAAGATCAGCGAGGGGCGCGGCGAGGACATCAGGGTCCTGGAACCCCTTTCGTAGAAGGGGGCGGGCGCACCGGCGCGCTCGGCCTGGACGAGTCCCGCGACCCGCCCGAAATCCCGACCCTTGGTCCAGAGGTCGCCGTTCCGGTCGAACGCCGCGCCGATCCAGGCGGGGTCGTCGCTCTTCCAGAGGAATGGCCGGGAAGGGGGCGCGGGCCAGCGACCGCCAGGTCCCGTGAGGCGGGCGCCGCCAGTCGGGCGGACCACCCAGACGCTGCCGGTCGCATCGGTGGCCAGCGCGCCGCCGCCGCCGATCGGGACATCGACACGCTCGAACTTCACGCCGTTGGGCGCCCGGCGCAGCACCGACTTGTTGTAGCTGATCCAGAACGCCCCGTCGGCGGACTCCAGGGTATAGAACAGCATCTGGCGTTCGGGGTTCGGCGAGGGCCGATCCCACTGCCCGTTCTGGTACCGCAGGAACGGCTGGCCGATCTGCGCGATGCCGATCCACAGCGCGCCGTCGCGGGTCAGGGTGAAGGTGATGACCTCGCCGGTGTAGTCCGGCGCCTCGACGAACTGGAGGCGGCCCTGGCGGTACACGCCCAGCCAGCCCTTGGAGTACCAGGCCCAGACGGTCCCATCGCGTCCGACCTGGAGCTTGCGGGGCTGGCCGTACTTTTCGCGGTCGACGCCCGCGTCCATGGGCTCGAACGACAGGCCGTCGAAGCGGAACAGGCCCTCGCGGCTGGCGATCCACAACATGCCGTTGGCGGTCTCGGCCATGGCGTGCGGCACCGAGGGCGCGCCGTCGTCGCGCGTCCAGGTCTCGTGCTTCAGCTGGCCCATGGACAAAGGGTAGGGCTGGGCGGCGACCTCGAAGGCGCCGGCCAGGCACAGCAGCGCCGCCAGCAGTCCTCGCCAAATTCGAATATGCGCTAACGCCATGCCCACCCCCGTGGTCGTTCTATTGATGAAACACTGTTCTGAGAGGGGGCGAAAGGCATCCCCGATCAGGGTACGGCGGAATCCCTCGATCGGGTGTTCCCCCGGGAAAGCCGGCGGGCCAAGACCGTCGAATGAACATGACGGTTCCGGTTTATCCTGGCGGACTGCTCGGCGCGGGCCTGGCGGTGCTGCGTTTGTCGATGGTTGGGGCGACACTGTCCCTCGGTCATCCCTTGGGCCCTGGCGGCCTTGTCCAATGGCTGCTGGCGGTGCTTTGCGTTTCCTTGGCCCTGGGAGCCGGGGCGCGATGGAGCGCGCTTGTCGGCGCGGTGGCGCTGATCGTTCTTGGGCCGCCCATGGTCCCGATCATCGGCGGCCTGATCGCCGTCGCCCTGGCGGGGCCGGGGGCCTTTTCCATCGATGCGCGGGTGTGGGGACGTGTCCACGTCCGGTCGCGATCCTCGCGATAGCCGAAGACCGACCGCTCGATTGGGGGATCGTGGAATGCCCCATCCGAAATTTCCACGCCGGCGGGGGGCGTCATCATGAACCTACAGCTTGGAGGGGTGCGATGAACGGACTGGAAGTCATGAGCGGCGTCTCGACCCTTGGCGGGCTGTCCGGCGCGCGGCGGCGTAGCTCGGAGGACGGCCCCGCGATCCGGCCCGCCAAGGCCTATCGCTTCGGAGACTTCCGGCTGGTGCCGGGCCGTCAGCAGCTGCTGCGCGGCGACGAGCAGGTCCGCCTGGGGTCGCGGGCGCTGGACCTGCTCCTGATCCTGGTCGAGCACGCGGGCGAGATGGTCAGCAAGGAGCAGATGATCCGCTTCGCTTGGCCCAACACCTTCGTCGATGAGAGCAATCTGAAGGTCAACATCAGCGCCCTGCGCGGGGTGCTGGGCTGCGACCAGGCTGCGACCGCCTACATCGCCACGATCCCGGGACGCGGCTATCGGTTCGTCGCCAAGGTCCGCAGGGAGGCGGACGCCGACGCGATGAGCGGCGAGGCGGTTCCGGCGCGGAAGACGCAAGGTTTGCCGCCGCCCCGGCGGCTGTTCGGTCGGAGCGCTGAACTGACCAGCCTGACCCAGGACCTCGTCACGACGGGAGCCCTGACCTTGACCGGCCCGGCGGGGGTAGGGAAGACCGCCCTGGCCGTCGAGGTCGCACGCGGCCTGGCCTGGCGCTACGAGCACGGCGCGACCCTCATCGACTTCACCGCGACGGCCGATCCGCGCCTGGTCGCGCCCCTGATCGCCGCCGCCCTCGGCCTGAGCGGCGGCGCGCCCGATCCGCTGTCGGCGATCCTGGAGGGTCTGAGCCACGGCGGCCGGCTGCTGGTCCTCGACAATTGCGAGCACCTGTCCAGCGCGATCGGCCTGGTCGTCGATCAGATCCGCATACACCTGCCAGGTGTCGCGGTCCTGTGCACGGCGCGCGAACCCCTCGGCTACCGCGCCGAGAATCTTCGCCGCCTGGGGACCCTGGCCTATCCCGAGGACAACCTGATCGACCTCGACGCGGCGATGGCCAGTCCGTCGATCGCGCTGTTCGTCGACCGGGCGCGGGCCGCGTCGGGCTATGAACTGGACGAGGCCGACATCCCGTTCATCGCGGGCGTCTGCCGGCGCGTGGACGGCGTCGCCCTGGCCATCGAGCTGGCGGCGCTGCACGTGGCCCTGCACCCGCCGGCGGTCATCCTGGCCCGTCTGGCTCAGGACTTCGATGTCCTGGCCTACGGACCCCGATCCGCGCCGCTGCGACAGCAAGGACTGATGACGGCCATCGAATGGAGCTATCGCCTGCTCTCGGACGCCGAAGCCGCCGTGTTCCGGCTGGTCTCGGTGTTCCCCCGCGCCTTCACCTGCGAGGAGGCGATCGTGGCCGCCGGCGATGCGGGCCTGTCGCCGGAGGACATCGCGCGCTGCGTCGGCAACCTGGCCAGCAAGTCGCTGCTCCAGACGCGCTTCGTGGCTGGCCGGCTGGCCTATGTCATGCTGAACGCCGAGCGGCACTACGCCGCCAGGCGCCTACGCCATGCGGGCGAGGCGCGGGTCTAAGAAAGGCCTCGCCAGCGTCTGGGTAAAGCCCGGTAAAGGCCGGCCTTTACCTCGCTTAACTCGTCAGGTCTCCGTCCGAGTCGCAGGCTCCCGACGTCGCTGGTTCCTCCGGCGACCCAGGACAAAGGAGCCTAGGATGAGCGATCAACAAGACCCCGCCGGCCTGGAGCGCCGGGACGTCCTCCGCGTCGCGGGCGCGGTAGCCCTCGGCGGGGCCGCCACGTCGGCGGCCGCCCAGGACGGGACCCGCGTCCACGCCAAGCGGATCGTCGACGGCGCGCTGGGCGCGCGTCTGCAGGGCGTCCAGCATTTCGGGCTGACGGTCCAGAACATGGAGCGCGCCTTCACCTTCTACACCGAGGTGCTGGGCGGTACGGAGGTGCTGCGCGACGGCGACTTCCAGGGCGAGCGGATTCACAACACCCTGTTGACCGCCGAGGAGATCGACGCCCGCGACCGGCACGTGAACCCGCGCGCCCGGGGCGTGCCCGACCTGCGCGGCGGGGCCCAGCGCCTGGACGTCCGCTTCGTCCAGTTCGACAACGTCGTGATCGAGCTGCTGCAATACCGCGACGCCGACCAGCCGATGGGCGGTCCCAACGCCTTCGCCGAGCCGCTGGACCATATGAGCCCGGCCTTCCCGCGGATGATGCACATCTGTTTCCACATCCGCGACGACGCCGACTTCAACATCTTCATCCGCGACCTGGAGGCCGAGGCCGCGCGCCGGGGCATGACCCAGGTCCGCGCCAATCGGGTGGTGACCGTCGGCACGGAAGCCGAACGCAAGGCCGCCCCGCTGGACGCCAACTCCAACCTGATCACCGAGGGCAAGTCCAACGGCTGGCGGCTGATCTACTGCCGGGGTCCGGAAGGCGAGCAGTTGGAGTTCGTCCAGGCCCTGGGGCCGGTCAAGAAGACCTTCGACGACGCCCTGGCCGCCCGCCGCGCCGCCACGACGTAACCGCCAATCTCAGGAGATTTGTGATGCGCCTGCTCTCAGCCAAGGGGTTGTTGTTCGCCATGCTTCTTTCCGCCAGCGTCGTCCCCGCTATCGCCGCGCCGAACTCTACCGGCGTCCACTACGCCGAGATTCCCGGCGGGGCCTATGCGGTGGTCGCCCGCGTCCAGGCCAAGCCCGGCAAGGAGCAGGCGCTGCGCGAAGCGACGCTGCCCCTGATCGCCAAGGTCCGCGCCGAGCCGCACAACCTCGTCTACTTCCTGCAGGAAGACCGCGAGAGGCCGGGCCATTTCATCTTCTACGAAATCTTCGCCAGCCAGGCCGATTTCGAGGCCCACAACGCCACGCCCCACGTCCAGGCCTGGTTCGCCAGATTGCCCGAGTTGGCCGACGGCGGTGTGCAGGTGACCCGGATGGAAATCCTCGGAAGCCGCCCCTGAGGCTGGCCTTTCGGGGCGCCGCCAAACCGGGGCGACCCGGACAATTCGGATGCTTTTTCCAGCGGCGGCCATCGGTCGCCGCTGCGCTGTTTTCAGCGCGCGCGAAGCCGTGGGTCCCCGGAGGGGAAGCTTCTAAGCCGTTCAAATTTTAGGAGAATGGTGGGTGTAGTAGGATTCGAACCTACGACCCGCTGATTAAGAGTCAGCTGCTCTACCAACTGAGCTATACACCCATTCGACGGTCCGAAGCACTTGCGAGCCCCGGCGGCGAGGCGCGGAACATACGCAATGATTTTGGGAGCGCAAGCGCTTTTTTCATGGCCAGACGAGATATTAGCGGAGCCGTTGATTTCGCTTACCTGGAAGGGTTCGCGGCGGGGGATTCCGGGGTCGTCGACGAGGTGCTGGCGCTGTTCCGCGAGCAGGCCGCGCTGTGGACTCCGATGCTGGATCCGACCCATCCCGGCTGGCAGGACGCGGTCCACACCGTCAAGGGCGCGGCGCGCGGGGTAGGGGCCTTCCAGCTGGGCGAGGTCTGCGAACGCTGTGAGGCCGGCCAGGACAGCCTGGAGGCGGTCAGGACGGCCCTGGACGTCGCCCTGATGGACATCGCCGCCTACGCCCACGAACAGGCCCTGCGGTCGCTGAAGGGCTGACAAAGAAAAAGGGGCCGAAGCGTCGCTTCGGCCCCACGCAGGAGAGAGGGTCGTTCGTAGGCTCTAGAACTTGGCGCGCATGGTCACCTGGTAGGTGCGGCCGTCGTAGTCGATGCGGCGGGGCAGCATCGGGTCGTTCTCGTATTCCGAACGCGTGGCGTCGGTCAGGTTGAAGGCGTCGACCGAGACCGTCAGGTCCTCGGTCAGGTTGTACGAAGCCGAGGCGTCCAGCTGGCTGCGCGCCTTGACGGTACGGGCGTCGCCGACGAACGAGTTGCCGGCGGCCAGGTCGTACTTGTCACGCCAGTTGTAGACCAGGCGGACGCCGAACTTGGTCGACTCGTAGTAGCCGATCAGGTTCAGGTTGTTCTTCGAGACGCTGGGCAGGGTGATCTTGTTGCCCGCCGTGTCCTTGCCGTCGATCTTCGTATACGAGTAGTTGAACGCGCCACCGAAGTTCTTCCAGAAGCCCGGCAGGAAGTCGAGGTTCTGCTGGATGTTGAACTCGAAGCCGGTGACGGTCATCGGCGACTGGTTGGTCTTGCCGCTGATGCGCACCTCGGCGTTCTTCACGACGCCGCCGGCGCCGATGAAGGTGTTCGAGCTCAGGCAGCGCGGGGAGCCGGCCGAGGTGTCGACGCGCAGCGTGCCCAGGTCGACGTCGATGCCGTCGATCTTGCCGCTGGTCGGGCACAGGACCGCCTGGTCGAGGATCGGGCCGATGTAGCCCTTGATCTCCTTGCGGTAGGCCGCGATCGAGATCAGGCCGCCCGGACGGTTGTACCATTCCAGCGACGCATCATACGAGTCGGAGGTGTAGGGCTTGATGTCCGTGGCGCCCAGCGTGACCGTGTAGACCGGGTCGGTCGGCGGGTTCACGTCGACCGGGACCTGCACGAAGGTGGTCGGCACGTTGTCGCGCGGTTGCGGACGGACGTAGGTGCGGTAGGCGGCGGCGCGGAACACCAGGTCGTCGCGCAGGTCGGCCACGATGATCGCCGACGGCAGCCAGTAGTCGAAGTGGTTCTTGCTGGTCTTGGTCGACAGCGAGTGGTTGATCGCGCCGGCCTGGTTCGACAGGGCCGTGGTGCAGTTCTTACAGTTCAGCGCGTTGATCGTCTGCTCGGTGTACTCGTAGCGCGTGCCGATCGTGCCGCGGACCGGGATGCTGAACAGGTCGGTCTTGAACTTGGCCGCGACGTAGGCCGAGTAGACGTTGTTTTCGTTGCTGAAATTGTTGTTCCAGTAGTTGCCGTCGGTGTAGTTGTTGACCACGCCGTACGGGGTCAGGAACACGCCCGGCGCGCCGAGCAGGAACTGGTCGGGCAGGCCGTTCGGATTGGCCGTGGTGCGCAGTCCCGTGTTGACCGGGGTGATGGCCGACAGGATCTTGTTGACGTCGACATTCATCCAGTTGGTCGTCGCGCCGTCGGCCTTGTTGCCGAAGAAGTCGCGGGCATAGGACAGCTGGGCCGCCATGTCCGGCGTGATGTTCTGGGTCTGGGCGCCCAGGGCGGTGTTGCGCGAGCCGCTCGAGGTGAACTTGTTGTGCTCGGCGCGGCCGCCGAACGTCAGGTTCGTGAAGATCGAGCTGTCCAGCGAACGGTCGAAGTCGAGCTGGAACGAGTTCAGCACGTTGTCGGCGTCGCCGTTGGTGCCGGTGATGCCGAAGCGGTCGGCGGCGACGCCGGCGGCCTGGCCCGGCATCTGCGCGCCGGCCTGGGTCGGGGCGGTGTTGGTCGCGGGGATCACGAAGCCCGTGGTCGGCAGGTGGGTGGCGTGCGGCGTGACCAGGGTCGCGTGGTAGTTCGACAGGTCCGAGCCGCCCAGATCGACCGTGGTGACGATGCCGTTCAGGCCCGCCGAGCCCAGGTTGCGATAGGGGTTCTGGACGACGTCGAACTCGATCTGGTTGGCATAAGCCTTGGCCTTCGACACGGTCAGGTTGGCCGTGGCCTTCCACTGGTCGTTCTTGAACTCCAGGGTCGGGTTGATGGCCCAGGTCTGGTTCTCGGCCGGCTCGGAACGGATCGAGTCGAACGTGTTGATGTTCTCGGCCTTGAACTTGTTGATGTAGGCGCGCGGACCGTTCGGCGTCTGCACGACATAGGGCGTGCCGATGTCGCTGATCTTGGCCACGGCCGAGGTCGCGGCGAGAGCCGTGTTGGTGCCTTGGCCGCCACCGGCGTCGATATAGAGCAGGTTGTTGGTCGCCTCATCCAGCTTGCGCTTGGTGATGAAGGCGTTGGCGCCGAACTTCCATTCGTCGTTGATGCGCCATTCGAAGCCGCCGGCCGACGACAGGGTCGTGCCGCGGTTGAACTTCACCAGCTGACGGGTCTGGCTGGGATAGTAGACGCCGCCCGGATTGGCCGTGATCAGGGCGTCATAGACCGGGTTGGAGCCAGCGGCGGCCTGGTTGCCGACCTGGATGGCGCCCAGGCGATTGGCCCACGAGTTCACGGTGATCGAGTCGCGGCGGAACTTCTCGGACTTCCACGCCACCACGCCGAACACGGCGAAGTCGTCGGTCAGGTGCTTGTTGTAGCCCAGCGAGGCCAGCGGGCTGCCGAGGTTGCCCAGGTCGTTGTACTCGTACGAGACCTTGGCGAAGCCGCCGTCCTTGCGCGACAGGGCCGGGTTGATGCGCAGGTCGACATTGCCCGACAGGCCGCCGGCCAGGTTGGACGCCGACGGCGACTTGATGACGTTGATGGCGGTGAAGATGTCCGAGTTGAAGGCGCCCAGCGGGGTCGAGCCGTTCAGGATCGGATCGGCGAACGCGCCGCCGTTCAGGGTGGTGCGGGCGAAGGTGCCGGGCAGGCCACGCAGCGAGATGGTGGCGTTACGGCTGTCGGCTTCGCGGTTGATCTGCACGCCCGGGATACGCTGGATGGCTTCACCGACGTTCAGGTCGGGGAAGCGACCCAGGCCGTCCGACGAGATGCCGTCCGAGATTTCCAGGGTCTCGCGCTTGGTCGAGATGGCGTTGGCGTAAGCCTGACGGAAACCGGTGACAACGACAGCGTCAACGGTGTCGGCTTCGGCCTTCTTCTCGCCGGCGGCGTCTTGAGCGTAGGCGGTCGAGCCCACCGCCAGAGCGGCGCACGACGCCAGCAGCGCGGCGCGGAAAACGAACGTGTTGCGAGCATGGTTCATGAGATTGCCTCCCCCGGCGCACTGACATGGCGCCCTTGTGACGACTTATCCGACCAGTTCTGGGCGATGTCAATAATTGGTAATGCCACTTACGCAAAGGTGGCGACCACTTGGTCAGGCCAAACCTGAGGCTGCGGATAGGTCGCTTAGGGCGGATCTTGCGATCAGGGGTAGAGCTGATCTGTGTATTGAATTATCAGGGAAAATTGCCGAATAAACCCGATTTGAGTGCTCTATCGGCCGGCGTGGTCACCAATTATCGGATGAATGGTAAGGCCAACTGACGACCTCTGACTTGACCGAACGTCAACCGAAGTCGTCGAGGTGCGGCTAAAAGGCAACGCTACCGTCTGGCCAATTCCGGTCGGCGGGCTCTACCGGTGGTTTCCATGTGAAGGATGCTTCATTGGCGCGGCGGCCGAGGCCTCGCTAGAACGGTGTTCCCCAAGATGAGGAGTCTCTTTCCATGCCCCCCAGCCCCTGGAGCCACACCCGCAACGCCAGCGTCGCCGACGACATCGACTTCGAGATCAAGGGCGAGGACCTGCAGTTCGTCGAGATCGAGCTGGATCCCGGCGAGAGCGCCGTGGCCGAGGCCGGCGCCTTCGTCTGGAAGGACGCCAGCGTCCAGATGACCACCGTGTTCGGCGACGGCTCGGCCGACCAGGGCGGCGGCATCATGGGCAAGCTGCTGGGCGCGGGTAAGCGCCTGGTCACCGGCGAGAGCCTGTTCACCACCGTCTTCACCCATCAGGGCCAGGGCAAGGCCCGGGTGGCCTTCGCCTCGCCGACGCCGGGCACCATCCTGCCGCTGAATCTGGGTCAGCTGGGCGGCACGCTGATCTGCCAGAAGGACAGCTTCCTGGCCGCCGCGCGCGGGGTGTCGATCGGCCTGCACTTCCAGAAGCGGGTGATGACCGGGCTGTTCGGCGGTGAAGGCTTCATCATGCAGCGCCTCGAAGGCGACGGCTGGGTGTTCGTGCAGATGGGCGGCACGCTGGTCGAGCGCGAGCTCAAGGCCGGCGAGGAGTTGCACGTCGATACGGGCTGCCTGGCGGCCTACACGCCGGGCGTCGACTTCGATCTCGTCATGGCCGGCGGCGTGAAGAGCGTGCTGTTCGGCGGCGAGGGCCTGTTCTTCGCCCGCCTGCGCGGTCCGGGGAAGGTCTGGATCCAGTCGCTGCCGTTCGCGCGCCTGGCAGGCCGGATGCTGCAGGCGGCGCAATTCCAGGGCGGCAACCAGGGCGAGGGTTCGATCCTGGGCGGCCTGGGTCGGATGATCGACGGGAACTAAGAGCGGAAGCGCCCCCGCGAGGGGGCGCTGACCGTCAGCCCTTGGTCTTGTCCCAGCTGTCGTATTCGTAGGCGATGCAGCGGTCGATCAGCGTGCGCCAGACGGGTTCGGCGATGGCTTCCGACAGGCCGGACTCGCGGGCGGCGGCCTTGACCTTGTCGACCACGTCCTCGATCCGCGCGCGGTCGAACACCTTGGTGCGGTCGGCCTTGATGCGGGCCGCGGCGTCCATGAAACCCTGACGTTCGGTCAGGAGCTGGACTAGGGCCCGGTCCAGGGCGTCCACGCCCTGGCGCACGTCGGCCATGGTCTGACAGTCGGCGGGAGCGAGGTGCTCGTCGACGTTGAGAGTCGTGATTTTCATGGGCCCCTTTAAGCCGTTTCCGACGCCGGAAACCAGTACCGTAAGGGCTTAAATCCCCGAGCCGTTGTCCAGGGTTTGCAGCGCCGCCTCGTGCGCCTGGGCCTCGCTCGTCAGCCAGTTCACGAAGGCCTTCACCTGCGGCAGGCGGCCCTTGGCCTTGGGGTGGACGACGTAATAGGCGAAGTCGACGGCCGTGGAGGCCTCGAACGGGATGACCAGGCGGCCGGAGTCGAGGTCGGCCTGGGCCAGGGTGCGCTTGGCCAGGGCCACGCCGCGACCGTTGGCGGCGGCCTCGATGACCATGCTGGACTGGTTGAAGCGCGGGCCGCGCGCGCCATCGACGCCGCGGATGCCGCGCGCCGCCAGCCACATCGCCCAGTCGGGGCAGCTGTCGTCGGCGTCGGGCGAACCGTCATGCAGCAGGATGTGGTGGGCCAGGTCCTCGGGACGTTCCAGGGCGTTGGCTTCCAGCAATTCTGGGCTGGCGACCGGCACCACGGTCTCGTGCATCAGCCGGATGACCTCCAGGCCGGGATAGCGGCCCGAGCCGTAGCGGATGGCCATGTCGACCTCGCCGGTGGCGAAGTCCACGACCTCCATGCCGGCAGACAGCCAGACATCGACCTGCGGGTGGGCCTGCTCGAACTTGCCCAGGCGCGGCACCAGCCACTTGGCGGCGAACGAGGGGGCGGCGGTCAGGGTCAGGCGGCGGCCGTCGACGGCGGCGGTCAGCAGGGAGGCGGCTTCGGCCAGGCGGTCGAAGGCCTCGCGCAGGGCGGGCAGGGCGGTCTGGGCCGCGTCGGTCAGCAGCAGGCCCTTGGGCGTGCGCTTGAACAGGGCCGCGCCGACATAGTCCTCGAGGTTCTGGATCTGCTGGCTGACGGCGCCGGGCGTCACCGACAGCTCGTCGGCGGCGCGGCTGAAGTTCAGGTGGCGAGCGGCGGCCTCGAAGGCGCGCAGCGCGTTCAGCGGCGGCAGACGGCGGCGCTCGTTGGGTCTTTCCATAGTTTTACTGAACGCCCCGGCAGAAGTCCTTGTTTGCGAATTGAGCCCTTCGCGACGAGTTTGCAAGCGTTCGCTGCCGGATTGGCCCTTTTCGGCGGCGCGCACTCGCGGGGTTGTCCTTAGGGGCGACCCCGCCTTGCGTTCCAGAGTTTTATTCCAAGCGGCCTGATAGAGGTTCTAAAGCCCATGGCTCGCCAGCCGGCCCGAAACAGCAAGCCCGGCCTCGTCGTCGTTGGCGGCACGCGGGCCAATCGCGCGCTCGGCGCGGTGTGGCTGGTCGGCGCCGGTCCCGGCGATCCGGACCTCCTGACCTTCCGCGCCTTCAACGCCCTGCGCGCCGCCGACGTGGTGGTGCATGACGGCCTGGTGTCCGACGAGATCCTGGACCTGGCGCCGCGTCGCGCTCGCCGGATCAACGTCGCCAAGCGCAAGTCGCGCCACACCCTGCCGCAGGACGATATCAACCAGCTGATCGTGGCCTTGGCCCTGGACGGGCTGAACGTGGTGCGCCTGAAGGGCGGCGACCCGTTCCTGTTCGGCCGTGGCGGCGAGGAACTGCTGGCCTGCCGCGAGGCCGGCGTCGACTGCCATGTGGTGCCCGGCGTCACCGCCGCCCTGGCCGCCTCGGCCGGCGCCGGCGCGCCCCTGACCCATCGCGGCGCGGCCCAGGCGGTCACCTTCGTCACGGGTCATGCGGCCCATGGCGAGCCGGATCTCGACTGGGCTTCGCTGGCCCGACCGAACCAGACCGTCGTCATCTATATGGGCGTCACGACCGCCGGCCTGATCGCCGAGCGCCTGACCTCCGCCGGGCGCGAGGGTTCGACCCCCGCCCTGATCGTCGAGAACGCCAGCCGCGCCGACGAGCGTCGCGTGCTCACCACGCTGTCGGGCCTGGCCGAAGCCGCCCAGGGCGTCAAAGGCCCGGCGCTGCTGATGGTCGGCGAGTCGATGGCCATGGCCGACGTCGCCCCGATGATCGATCCGATTTCCCAACCCGCCCTGTTCGAGCGGAGCTCGCGTTCATGAAAGCCATCGTCGCCAACCGCCTGCTCGAGGGCGATGTCGTGTTCTGGAAGTCCGGCCAGTGGGTCGAGAACTTCGGGGACGCCCAGCTGTTCGACGAGGCCGCCGAGGCCGATCTCGAAGCCGCCGTCGCCACGGGCAAGGGCCAGCCGACCGTGGTCGTGGACGTCTATCCGATCGACTTGGCGCCGTCCGAAGGCCACTGGGCCCCGGTCAGCTATCGCGAACGCATCCGGGCGCTCGGGCCCACCAACGAACCCACGCATGGCAAGCAGGCCGAGGGCGGCGACGTCGTCGAGGCCCTGCGTCACGCCTCGGGCGCGGCGCGCTCGACCGGCCGCGTCGACCTGATCCGCAGGAAGTAGGGCATGTACCAGTACGACCTCATCGATAAGGAATTCCTGGCCGACCGCTCGGCCGAGTTCCGGGGCCAGGTCGCCCGCCGCCTGTCCGGCGAGCTGACCGAGGACCAGTTCAAGCCGCTGCGGCTGATGAACGGCCTCTATCTGCAACTGCACGCCTACATGCTGCGGGTCGCCATCCCGTACGGTTCGCTGAACCCGACCCAGGCTCGCCGCCTGGCCGAGATCGCGCGCGACTACGACAAGGGCTATGGCCACTTCACCACGCGCCAGAACATCCAGTTCAACTGGATCAAGCTGAAGGACGCGCCGGAAATCCTGGACAAGCTGGCCGAGGTTGACCTCCACGCCATCCAGACCAGCGGCAACTGCATCCGCAACACCACGTCCGACCCCTATGCCGGGGCCACGGCCGAGGAGATCGACGACCCGCGCGTCTGGGCCGAGGTGATCCGCCAGTGGTCGACCCTGCACCCGGAATTCTCGTACCTGCCGCGCAAGTTCAAGATCGCCATCACCGCCGCCGCCAAGGACCGCACGGCGGCCAAGGTGCACGACATCGGCTTGCTGATGCGCCAGGGCCGTGACGGCCAGCTGGGCTTCGAGGTGATCGTCGGCGGCGGCCAGGGGCGCACGCCCTATGTCGGCCCGACCATCAAGCAGTTCCTGCCGACCGACCGGCTGCTGAGCTATCTGGAAGCGGTGCTGCGCGTCTACAATCGCCACGGCCGCCGCGACAATATCTACAAGGCCCGCATCAAGATCCTGGTCGCCGCGTTGGGGACCGAAGAGTTCGCGCGCCAGGTGGAGGAGGAGTGGGAGAAGATCGACGCCGAGCGCGCCGACCTGCCCGCCGCCGAGTACGCCCGCATCCGCGCCGCCTTCGCCACCACCACGTTCGAGACCCTGCCGGCCCGCTCCGAAGCCTTCGAGATCGCCAAGGCCAATGACAGCGCCTTCGCCCGTTTCGTGCGCAACAACGTCCGCGCCCACAAGCAGCCGGGCTATGCGATCGTCGAGGTCTCGCTGAAGGCCGCCGACCAGACGCCGGGCGACGCTTCGGCCCACCAGCTGGAGGTCGTCGCCGACCTGGCCGAGCGCTATGGCCAGAACGACCTGCGCGTCACACACGTGCAGAACCTCGTCCTGCCGCACATCAAGCAGGACGACCTGCCGACCGTGTTCGCGGTGCTGGAAGCGGCGGGCCTGGCCACGCCGAACATCGACCTGATCAGCGACATCATCGCCTGCCCGGGCCTGGACTACTGCGCTCTTGCGAATGCGCGCGCCATCCCGATCGCCCAGGACATCGCCCGACAGTTCGCCGATCCCGACCGCGCCGAGAACGTCGGCGAGCTGAAGATCAAGATCAGCGGCTGCATCAACGCCTGCGGCCACCACCACGTGGCCCACATCGGCATCCTGGGCGTCGATAAGAAGGGCGAGGAATTCTACCAGCTGTCGCTGGGCGGTTCGGGCGCGGAAGACGCCTCGATCGGCAAGATCCTGGGCCCGGCGCTGCCGGCCGACAAGGTGGCCACGGCCGTCGACCAGCTGGTCGGCGCCTATCTGAACACCCGCGCCGACGGCGAGCGCTTCCTCGACACCTATCGCCGCGTCGGCCTCGAGCCCTTCAAGGAGGCGGTCTATGCCCAAGCTGATTGAGCTGGCCAACGGTGAAGCCCGCTGGGCCGACGACGTCTTCGTCAACGTCACCGACGAGGACGCCATCCCCGACTCGGGCGACGTGATCCTGTCCCTGGCCCGCTTCGAGGCCGAGGGCGACAGCCTTTTGTCCTCGAACAGTCGCCGGGTCGGCGTGCGCATCGAGTCCGACCAGGAGATCGAGGTCCTGGCCTACGACCTGCCGCGCATCGCGGTGGTGGCCCTGGCCTTCCCGAAGTTCCGCGACGGTCGCGCCTACACCTCCGCCCGCCTGCTGCGCGAGCGCTTCAAGTATGACGGCCAGATCCGCGCCGTCGGCGACGTGCTGCAGGAGCAGGTCGGCTTCATGGTCCGCTGCGGCTTCGACGCGTTCGAGCCGTCGGATGGCGCGACGCCTGAGGTGCTGACCAAGGCCGCGGGCCGCTTCCGCCATGTCTATCAGCGCGCCGCCGATGCCCGAGCGATCGCGCTGGACGAAAGGGCGCTCTAGTGGCCTACGACCAGACCAGCGCTCATGCCGGTGTCGCCGCTCGCCTCGACGCCGAGCTGCGGGACGCCCATCCGGCGACGATCCTGCGCGCGGCCTATGAGCAGCTCGGCGACAAGCTGGCCCTGGTCTCGTCGTTCGGCGCGGAGTCGGCGGTGCTGCTGCATCTGGTCTCGCAGATCTCGCCGAACATCCCGGTGCTGTTCCTCGACACCGGCATGCTGTTTGGCCAGACCCTGGACTACCGCAAGACCCTGGCCGCGCGCTTTGGCCTGACCGACGTGCGCGACCTGCGCCCGGCCTTCGCCGATCTCGCCACCCAGGACCCCAAGTCGGACCTGTGGCGCACCAGCGTCGACGGCTGCTGCAACATTCGCAAGGTGCTGCCGCTGGACCGCGCCCTGGGCGGCTTCGACGGCTGGATCACCGGTCGCAAGCGTTTCCACGGCGGCGATCGTCTCAGCCTGCCGGTGGTCGAGGAGGCCGATGGCAAGCTGAAGTTCAACCCGCTGGCCAACTGGGGCAAGGCCGAACTCCAGGCCTATGTCGCCGAGCACGACCTGCCGTCCCACCCGCTGGTCGCCCAGGGCTATGCCTCGATCGGCTGCTGGCCCTGCACCCAGCCGTCGGAAGATGGTCGCTCGGGCCGCTGGCAAGGTCAGGAAAAGACCGAGTGCGGCATCCACGTCGCCCGCGCGCCGGGCGTGGCGCCGAACGTCGGCGGCGACATCTAGGGTTTGCCGCTCAGGCGCGCGATGGCCGCCTTGGAATCCGTATTGTCGGGATTGAGCGCCACGGCCTTGCGGTGCAGGGCCAGGGCGTCGTCGCGCCGGCCGGCCTTCTCCAGCGCTTCGGCATAGCTGTTGTAGACATTGTCGCTGGCCGGGAAGAGGGCGGCGTTGACCTTGAAGGTCTCCAGGGCCTGGGGCAGGCGGCCGTCCTCCAGCATCTCGTAGGCCAGGTTGTTGAGGTCGTTCTCGCGCAGCACGTAGTGCGTGGTGTCGTCGCGCAGGGCGGCCAGCTTGGCGAAGGCGGCGTCTGGGCCGTTGGCCGTCAGGGTGCGGGCGTAGAGGCGGGCCAGGTTCAGCGGCGCGTCCAGCGGCGGTTCATCGTCCAGGATGCGCAGGGCCGAGAGGCCGGCCTTGTACAGGCCTTCGCTGTTGGTGTTGTCGAGCACGATGACGGTGCGCTTCTCGTCGAGCGCGCGCAGGAAGATGGTGGCGCAGCCGGGCATGCCGCCGGTGTGCCAGACGACCTTGCCGTGGCCGCGGTCCTTGAAGATGAACCAGCCCAGGCCGTCCTCGGCTGGGCCCATGCCGCCGATGTCGAGCCAGACCGAGACGGGCTGGCCGTCGGCGAGGCGATCGGGCGTGTAGGCCATTTCCTGGGTCTTGGCGTTCAGCAGTTTGTTGTTCCGCACCGCCTGGTCGAACTTCAGCAGGTCGCCGACGGTGGTCACCACGCCCGCTGCGCCCATGACGTTGGAGGCGTCGCCCTTCAGCCGGGTGCGGGTGGCGGCGTAGCGGGGTTCGTAGTCGTAGTTGCCGGCCATGCGGCCTGTCGTCGAAGGATGGGCGGCGCTGGTGACATAGGTGTGGGTGAGGTCGGCGGGCCGGGCGATGCGGTCGCGGACATAGGCGTCGAAGGTCTGACCCGACACCGTCTCCACCAGGCGCGCCAGCAGATGGTAGCCGATATTGGCGTACCACCAGCGTTGGCCGGGCTGGAGCTGGAATGTGACCTTGCCGGCCTTGAGCGCCGGGATCAGGTCGGCCTGGCCCATCGGGCGTGGCGCGATGGTCTTCGCGTAGGCGGCCATGGTCGCTTCCAGGTCCTTGTCTGCGAGGCCGGACGTATGGCTGAGCAGCCGGCGGACCGTGACGGCGGGGTAGGGGAAGTCCTTGAAGTAGCGGGCGACCGGCGCGTCGAGGTCGATCTTCCCGCGCTCGACCAGTTGCAGCACGGCCGTGGCGGTGAAGGTCTTGGAAACCGAGGCGATCTCGAACTCGGTGTCGAGGGTGTTGGGCTTGCGGGCCTCGAAGTCGGCAAAGCCGAAGGCCTTGGCGTAGATGGCCTTGCCATCCTGCGCGACCAGCACCGCCCCGTTCAGTCGGCCCTCGGCGGCCAGGCCGCTGTAGTAGGCGTCGAGCTTCGCGGCGGAGGTCTCCGCCTGGGCACGACCCGTGACCAGGACCACCACGGCCAACAGCGCCAGCATGGACCGCATCGAGGACTCCGCTTATGATCCGTTTCGCATGGTTCGAATAGGACTATTTAAGGCGAGATGCAATGCTGACCGAGCTGGAGGGCGCCGTGCTGTCCGAAATCCGCGATCGCGGCCGCAAGACCGCGTTCCAGGTGCGCAGCGCCTTCAAGAGCTCGCCGTCGGTCGAGTGGAGCGGCAGCGCCGGCTCGGTCTATCCGGCCATCAAGCGGCTGGAGACGGCGGGGCTGATCGCGTCCGAGCCGCTGCCGGGCGGGCGTCAGGCCATGGCGTTGAAGGTTACCGAGGCGGGGGAGGCGGCGCTGGACGCCTGGGCCTGCGACCCACAGCGCGCGGCGGGCGTGGGGCTGGACCCATTCCGCCTGCGGTCGGGGATTTGGCTGCGGCTCGACCCTGAGGCCCGGCGAACGGCGTTGGACGGCGTCGCCGAGGCGATCCGGGCCAGCATCGCCGCCCACGAACGTGATGTCGCGGCCGCCGATCCGATCGAGCGGCCGCGCATGATGCTGGCCTTACGGCTCCAGCGTCTGCGGCTCGACTGGATCGAGGAGACGCTGAAGGCTTAGGGCTACTGGCCCCGGCGTGTAGGTCTTCACCGCGTGGGCCTTCACGTCTTCTGGATAGAAGTAGACGTCGCGCAGGTTGCCCAGGCTGTAGCGCAGGGCTTGGTCGTTGAAGTGCGGGGAGGCCGGATCGCCGCTCTCGCCGCCGGCCGAGACGGCGCGGGCGCGGACCTTGTCGCCGAACTCGACGACGGCCACGAAGCTGTTGCCCAGCGTGCCGTAGTACTTCTTGGTCTCCGGCCAGCGCTTGGCCCCAAACGAGGCCAGCGACCCCCACTGGGCCGAGGTGAAGGCCACCGGGATGCTGGGCTTGCTGTCATCGAAGGTCTGGACGATCGACCCGTCATTGCGCTGGAAGCGGTTGATCTCACCCCAGGGCGTCTTCCACGAGCCGAAGTCGGCGGTCAGGCGATCCGAAGCCTCCGCCAGGGCGGCCAGCTTGTCGGCGGGCGAGAGCTTGTCGGCCATGTAGTCGTAGGGGCTGATCCCCGCCGCCTTGGCCGCCGGCGCGGCCTTGGCCCACATCGCCTCGCCCCAGAACACGGCCAGCGACGTCTCGGTCGAGCGCGCCGACCACTTGCAGTCCCAGGCCTTCAGCGCCGCGACCTGCTCGGCGAGCTTGGGATCGGGCGCGGCGTCATAGGCCGCGACCAAGGTCGGGACCAGCCGCGCGAAGGCGGTCAGGTACGGGTCGTAAGCGGCCGTGATCAGGCCGCCCAAGGTGAAGTCCTTGCGGTCCTTCAGCACCAGCGGCGCATGCAGCCCGCGCGGGTTCTCGCCGGCCTGGTCCATATATTTGGGGAAGTCGGCCTTCTTGGGGCTGTAGTCGCCGGCCGCGCCATAGGGCCAGTTGTTGCTGTTGAACACCCAGCCGTTCTTCGGGTTCAGCACGTGTGGGGCCTTATCCAGCGGCGTCAGACCCTTCCAGTCGGTGGCGGGGTCGGAGCCATCGACCGGCTTGGTGTAGTCGAAGCGGTCGTCGCGCACGGGGATGAACTGCGGGTGCAGATAGGCGATCTGGCCCTTGCTGTCGGCGAACAGGGTGTTGTTCGAGGAATTGGCCTTCAGCTCGGCCACCTTCATGAAGCTGGCGTAGTCGGTGGCTTTGGTGCGCAGGAACGACTGCTCCAGCGCCGCCATCGGCTTGTTCATCAGGGCGATGCTGATCCACTTGCCATCGGCCTCGCGGACGATGGGGCCGTGGTGGGTCTTGAAGACGGTGAACTTCTTTTCGGCCATCGTCCCGTCGGCGGCGCGGTAGGGGACGGCGATCACCTCGCTCTTCAGCGGGCGCAGTTCGGTCCCGTACTTGTAGAAGCGCTGGCCGTCCTTCTCGACGATGGTCTCGGCGAACTCGTCGACGACGTCGACGCCGCTGGAGGTGTGCATCCAGCCGGCCTTGGCGTTGAAGCCCTGATAGATGAAGAACTGGCCCCAGGTCGTCGCGCCATAGGCGTTGAGGCCCTGGTCGGACGCCACCTGCATCTCCGAGCGGAAGAAGAAGCTGGTGTGTGGATTGATCAGCAGCAGGGCGTGGCCGGCCAGGGTGTTCTGCGGGGCGATGGCGACGCCGTTCGAACCCTTGGGCTCCTTGAACAGCAGGCCCTTCTCGTCGGCGGTCATGGCCAGCTGGCGTTGGCCGTAGAAGGCCTCCAACTGGGTCAGGGCCACGCGCTCGATGTCGCCGCCGATGCTGCCTTCCGAGAAGCTGAGCGCCATCCAGGGCTCGAAGTGGGCGATGACCTTCGGCTTCACGTCCGGATGGGTCGCCAGGTAGAAGTTCAGGCCGTCGGCCCACGCGCCCATCAGCGCCTTCAGCCAGGCGGGGCTCTTGGCGTAGTCGGCCTTCAGCACGACGGGATCGATGAACAGTTTCTGGCGCAGGTCAGCCCAGATCGCCTTCTCACCCTCGGCCTCGGCGGTCCGGCCCAGGGCGGTGATGAAGTTGGTCTCGACGCGATTGAAGTCGTCCTCGGCCTGGGCGTAGGCCATGCCGAACACCGCGTCGGCGTCGGTCTTGCCGTGGATGTGGGCGATGCCCCAGTCGTCGCGGATGATCTGGACTTTGGCGGCCCGGGTCTTCAGGCGGGAGAGGTCGTCAGCTTGGGCCGGCGTCGTGGCCAACACGGCGGCCAGGGCCAGCAGGCTGATGGACAGATTGCGCATGATGGTCCCCGAACTCCCCGTGAGGGCGGGAACTCAAGCCGAGTCCGGGAAACAATTCCAGTGCGGACAGAGGTCCGAGGCCGCTATTGCGGCGGGCAGCCCTTGAATTCGCCGACCTTGCTGACCGACAGGCTGGAGAGATCGACGCCGCCCAGGGCGCGCATCGAGCTGGCGCCGAAGCCGCTGAAGAGGTCCAGCTTCAGGCCCTTGATCGCGCCGCCGATGTCGGAAGCGTACCAGTAGCCGTCGTGGGTGGTGCCGTCGGGCATCGGCAGGCCGACGGTCTCCTTGATGAAGAGGACGGTGCGGCGCGGGATCACCTTGGGATCGACCGCGACGGTGCGCATGGCCGCGACCTTGCAGCCCAGGGAGTCGAACGCGCGGATGCCCTTGGCGCCGGCGTGGTACATCGTGGCCCGCATGGTGAACTCGACCGAGCCGGGCAGGCCGCCGCCCAGGGCGGTGGTGATCAGGTCGCCCAGCGGATCGACGCGCGCGGCCGAAGCCGGGGCGGACTCCGCAGGAGCGGCATTAGCCGTATTCGGGGCGAGGGCGGGAATGGCGAGTGCGGAGATGACCGCGGTGGCCAAAATTCCGGCGAGTTGGCGTCGCATCGAGGGGGACCTCTTATCGGCGTTGTCTGTCGGTTGGCGGCTTGGATATTCCGATCACGGACCCGTGACAACCCTGGGAGTCGATAAGCCGACGGCCACTTTCCCTCCCCAGGCGAGAAAACGGCGTGGATTCAGACGCTTGAAACGGGGCCGTAAGGGCGCACTTTTTTCGCCGCTCGAAGCGTCACAGGTGGAACCCAAGGGTTTGGCGCGACTCGCTTTTCGGTTCCCGAGCTCGAAATACGGCCGCAACACTGGGCGTCTTTCGTCCCGGCGCGCGCGACGCTGGCGGACATCGCCTCGGCGCCTTAAACCGCTTAGCCTGATCTTCGGAGCCTATCCCTTGCGCCTGTCGTCCAGCCTGAAAGTCCTTCTCCTCGCCGCCGTTGTGTCGGCGCCGGCCGCCGAGGCCCTGGCGTGGGGCGCCTCGGGCCACCGCACCGTGGGCGTCGTCGGCGCGCAGAGCTTCCCGGCCGACGTGCCGGCCTTCCTGCGCACCCCGACGGCCATCGCCGCGATCGGCGAATACGCCCGCGAGCCGGATCGCTGGAAGGGCTCGGGCAAGATTCACGACACCGACCGCGACGCCGCCCACTTCCTGGACATCGACGACCAGGGCCGCATGTACGGCGGCCCGATGTTCACCGTGGCGACCCTGCCGCCGACCCGCGCCGACTACGAGAAGGCCCTGCAGGCCGCCGGCGTCGACAGCTGGAAGGCCGGCTACCTGCCGTACGCGATCATCGACGGCTACCAGCAGCTGGTGAAGGACTTCACCTATTGGCGCGTGCTGACGGCCGCGCTGAAGGTCGAGAAGGACAAGACTCGTCTGGCCTACTACAAGGCCGACCTCGTCCGCCGCCAGGAGCTGCTGGTCCGCGACCTGGGCGTCTGGGCCCACTATGTCGGCGACGGCAGCCAGCCGCTGCACCTGTCGGTGCACTACAACGGCTGGGGCGACTATCCCAACCCCAACGGCTACACGAACTCGCGCTCGACCCACGGGTCGTTCGAAGGCCCGCTGGCCAAGGCCGTGGGCGACGAGAAGTCGGTCAAGGCGCTGGTGCCGACCTACAAGGCCTGCGACTGCTCGATCGAGACCCGCGTGGTCGGCTATCTGACCGACACCTGGAAGCAGACCGAGCCGCTGTACCAGCTGGAAAAGGCCGGCGGCATGGTCGAGACCGACCAACGCGCCAAGGACTTCGTTCGCGCCCGTATCGCGGCTGGCGCGTCGGCCCTGCGCGACCTGGTGACCGACGCCTGGCGTGAAAGCGCCAGCGGCAAGATCGGCTATCGTCCGGAGATCAGCGTCGATGACGTGAAGTCCGGCAAGGCCGATCCGTGGAACGACCTGTACGGCAAGGACTAAGGGATGCTGGCTTTCGGCGCGCCCGTCGCGGGCAAGAGCTACAAGGACCGCGCCGCCGCCTTCGGCATCGCCGAGAACAGCCTGGGCCAGATCGCGCTGGCCCAGGTCACCAAGCCCGGCAAGGCTCCTTATTTCGACCTGCCGGGCGGGGCGGTGGACGGCGATGAAACCGAACAGCAGGCGGTGGTCCGCGAGTTCGGCGAGGAGACCGGCCTCGTCGTCGCGGCCAAGGCCCTGGTCGAGACGGTCTCGCAGCTGTTCCTGAAGTCCGACGGCCAGCCGGTGCGGAACTTCGGCGGTATCTATGTTGTCCAGGTCATCGGCGAGCAGCCGGGCCTGAAGGTCGAGGACGACCACAAGCTGGTCTGGCTGGACCCACGCGACGCGGTGGTCGCCCTTCGCCACGACGCCCATGCCTGGGCGGTCGCGGCGTGGCTGCGTCGAGGCTAGCTTAAGCGCCGGCGCGCTTGGCCATCCGCAGCTGGTCGGCTTGCTGCTTGGTCAGAGCGTGGCGGACGTCTTGGTGGAAGTCGATCTCGCAGGCCTTGGCCGACAGGCCGGTCAGGCCCTGGGCGTCGCAGGCGCGGGCGCCGGCCATGTGGGCGCGGCGGGCGAACTCGCGGGCGTCGGTCGGGTTCGACAGGGTCAGGTCGCCGACCTGGATGCGAGCGATCGGAACGGGCGCCTCGGCGGCGTGGGCGGCGCTCAGGCCGATGATCGGGGTGGCGGCCAGGACCAGGGTGGCGACGGCGGCGATGCGGTTGACGAGCTTGCTCATGATCTTTGTCCCTCTATTCGTGTGGCCGCCACATGGTGGTCAGTGGGGCGGTCCGTTGAATGAAGGTGTAGTCGTCGGCCGCGCCGAATACCCGTTACGACTGCTTCATGACCTCGATTTAAGTCTATGAAACGAAAGTAATATTTCAGGAGGCCCCGGCTTGCGGCGCTGCAGTGAGTCAGCTGCACGGCGTAGAGATTGTCCTGCCCGCCGATGAACCTTCACCACATGTTCTCGGGATATCCCGTGATCGGGTTTCGAGGGCGCAGGAACATCCAGATCGAAACCGGATAACCTTCCTCCTGGCCGCTGAGGAGCTTGCGGGATTCGCCGCCGGGACAGGCGCGCGCCCAACCCGTGCGGTTGTGGCTGAAACACCTAGAAGAACGGAGCGTCAGGTGAAACGGGAGGGTTCTTCGGCAGGGCGCGGAGCAATCGGGGGAGCACTGGTCGCCGGCGCCCTGCTGGTCGGCTTTCCCACCGTGCTGAAGCTGTTTCCCTTGCACCTGGTGTCTCCCGAAATGGCCAGGCTCGCGCCCGATCCCAGCAATGGATCGGGCCCGGGCTGGGGGCGTGGTCTACGGCGGGCTCCTGATCGTTTGCCCTCCGCTCGCCAAGCTAATGCCCGGTCATCTGCTGACGATGGGCCTGGCGCTGACGCTGATGTTCGTTGGGCCGGTTGCTGTGGCTTTCGGAGCGCTGGCGGGGGCGATCATCTTCGCGCTGATCGCGCCGGTGAGCGACGGGACGTCTTCGAGCTAGCCCCTAGGCGATATCTACCGCCTACGTACGGTCAGCGCCCAGATCGTAGCGGCGACCGACGCGGCCAGGGTCACCGCTCCGACGATGTCCCAGACCCCATCGCCCAGCAGGGCGGCGACCAGGCCGAACAGGCTGAGCGCGGCGATGACGATGGGCGCGCGGAACACCTGCCACAGCGTGAAGTGATGACCGCTCTTCTTCATTTCGCGGGCTTCCGCTTGGCCAGCCACAGATAGAGGCCCGAGCCCAGGATCACGATGGTGGCGAGGTCCAGCAGGCCCCACAGTATCTTCAGCGCCAGGCCGCCGTAGTCGCCAAAGTGCAGCGGTTGCGACAGCGACAGGGTCTTCACGTACCACGGCGTCTGGGCGACGGCGGCCAGCTGCCCCGTGCGGGCGTCGATCAGAGCCGGGGTGGTCAGGTGCGCGGTCACCGGCGTGTCGCCGTGGAAAAACACCGCGTAGTGGTGGTCGGTCGAGTATGTCGAGCCGGGGAAGGCCACGAACTGCAGCTGCATGCCGGGCAGGGCGATCTTGGCCCGGTCGACGGCGGCCTGCAGCGAGCTGCGCTGGTTGGCGGGCGCGGGCTTGTCGTAGGCCCGCGTCAGCTCCTTCAGCGCCGTGTTCTTCCAGTAGTCGATGATCGGCGTGGCCAGGGTGTTGACGACGCCCGTGGTCCCGACCACCAGCACCCAGGCCAGGGTCACCGCGCCCAGCAGGTTGTGGTAGTCCAGCCAGCGTGTCCGGGCCTGCTTGCTGGCCCGCACCGTGCCGAACGGCAGCCGGCGCATGAACGGCGCGTACAGCACCACGCCCGAGACCAGGGCCACGATCAGCAGCAGGCCCATGGCGCCCAGGAACAGCATCCCTGGCAGGCCCAGGAACATGTCGGTGTGCAGCTGGAGCAGGAACTCCATGACCGGGTGGCCAGCCACCGAGGGCGCAGGCTCACCACTGGTCTGGTCGATGGGCTGGAAGCTGTAGGACCCCGCCTTGTCGCCCGGCTTGATGCTGGTGACGTTCACCACCGGCCGGTCCTCGTCGAAGCTCATGAAGGCCGGAACCTCGCCCGGCTTGCGGGCGAGGGCGGCGTCCAGCACCTGGTCGAGGTTCAACTTCGGGCCGCCCGGATGGGCGGGCTGCCAGGCCTGCTGCATCAGGACGTGCTCGATCTCGTGCTTGAACACGAGCGGCAGGCCGGTGACGCACAGCATCAGCAGGAAAGCGGTCGAGACCAGGCTCGACCACTTGTGCGCCCACGACCAGGCCCGGAGCGTGGACGCCTTCATCCGCCCTAGAAGTCCGTGGTGAGCGAGACGCGCAGGGTGCGCGGGGCGCCCAGCGTCAGGTAGTTGGCGTTCGGATAGCCGCCGACCGCGACCCACTGGTCCTTGTTGCCCAGGTTCTCGACGCGGGCGCGGACGGTCATGGCCTTGCCGCCGGCCTCGAAAGCGTAGCGGACGCCGGCGTCGAAGCGGGTGAACGAGGCCAGATCCACCGTGTTGGTCCCATTGGCCGGCTGCGCGCCCGTGTGGGTTATGCGGCCTTCGACGGTCAGGCCCTCGACGGCCTTGACGTCCCACTCGACGTTCACATTGGCCTGGAAGTCCGGCACGCCGATCGGCGACTTGCCTTCCAGCGTGGCGTCCAGGGCCTTGTTGACTTTGGCGTCCAGCCAGGTGGCGCCGCCCAGGACGCGCAGGCCCTCGGCCGGCTGGCCGTAGACGGTCAGCTCGACGCCCTTGTTCTCCTGCTCGCCGCCCGAGGTGTACTGGCGCGTACTGGCCACGAAGAACTCGTTGGGCTGCTTGACGCGGAACAGCGAGACCGTGCCGCCGAAGGTCCCGGCGTCGTACTTGGCGCCGATCTCGGCCTGCTTGCCGCGGAACGGGGCCAGGATGTCGCCGGCATTGGCCACGGCGACGCCATTGACCTGGGCCGGGGCGACCTTACCGGGAACCAGGCTCTCGGCATAGTTGGCGTACAGCGAGACCTGGCCGGTGGGCTTGAACACCGCGGCGAAAGCCGGGGTGGTGGCGTCGCCGTCATAGGCGGCGTTGCGGGCGCCGGTGTTGTAGTCGTACGAGCGCGTCGAGACGTCCTGATAACGCAGGCCGGCGGTCAGCAGCAGCTTGTCTTCCAGCAACGACACGGTGTCGGCGACGGCGACGCTGCGGTTCTTGGCGCGCTCGGTGACGTTCGGGTCCGACTTGCTGCCGCCGACGAAGAAGTTCGGGTTCGGGGCGGCGACATTGACCGGGTTGTAGAGGTCGCTGGCGAAGCCGGCGAAGTTGGAGAAGGCGTAGGCGTTCTTCGACTTCAGGCTGACCGAGGCGACCGAGGCGACCAGGCTGTGGCCGATCGAACCGGTGGTGAACTTGCCGCGCAGACCGGCGTCGGCCGAGACCACCTCATCCTTGCGGACATTGTCGAAGCGGTAGGCGCTGATCACGCCGTTCGGCTGGGCCGTCGGGTTGGCCAGGACGTTGTCTTCCTTGCCCTTGCGGCCGCCGATGGCCGCCCAGGCGCTGACCGCGTCGGTCAGGTCGAACTCACCGCGCGCCGCGCCGAACAGCTGGCGCTCGTCGGTATAGGTCCAGGGCTGGGCGAAGTTGCCGCCGGCGTCCGGGGCCTTGGGGATCGCGCCAGTCGGGGTGACGGTCGGGCGCGGGGCGTCGATGTGGTGGTCCTGGAAGCCGATGTCGGCCGAGAAGCGGGCGCGGTCGCCGCGACGGTCCAAACCGAGGCCCACGACCTTCAGATTGCGCTTCTCGTTGTCGACGGCCGTCTCGCCGTCACGCAGGGACAGGTTCAGGCGCGCGCCATAGGCGTTGTTCTCGCCGAACCGGCGCGACACGTCGGCCGAGCCGTAGAACTGCGAACCGCCGTCCCAGCCGGCCGTGAAGCGGGTGAGGGGGGCGCTGCCCGCGCGCTTGGGCATCAGGTTGAAGGCGCCGCCGACGCCGCTGCCGCCCGGGGCCGCGCCGTTCAGGAAGGCGTTGGCGCCGCGGAACACGTCCACGCGCTCGACCAGCTCGGCGGCCACAAACTGCCGGGGCAGCACGCCGTACAGGCCGTTATAGGTCATGTCGTCGGAGTACACGGGGAAGCCGCGCACGACGTACAGCTCCTGGAAGTTGCCGAAGCCTTTGGAGACGCGGACGGTCGGGTCGTTCTGCAGGACGTCGGCGATGCTGCGAGCCTGCTGGTTGCGGACCAGCTCTTCCGTGTAGCTGGTGATCGCGAACGGGGTGTCCATGGTGTCCAGCGCGCCCAGCAGGCCGACGCGGGCGCCGGCCGCGACCTGGCCGCCGGAATAGACGGGCGGCAGGCGCACCTGCGAGCCGGTGATCACCACCTCGTCAACCTTCGTCTCGTCCGTCTGCTGAGCAAAGGCGGGGGCCGCCAGAACCGAGCCGAGGAGGGCGGACGACAGGAGGAGGGCGAGGCGACGGGACATGATGGATCCTGATATTGCGAGTGCGTCGCAGTATCTACTATCGCTCACGCTGACAATAGCGATATCCCCGCCACGAGCACGGCGGCCGTCGGTTGTCGCGGGGTGTTGCGCTTAGGCCGCCACGAAGTCGCGGACGGCTTTGTGCTCGCTCTGGCGGACGGGCAGGGTGAAGCTGACCGTGGTGCCTTCGCCGGGCTGGGAGTGCATCTCCAGCTGGCCTTCGTGCATGGTGATCAGCGACTTGGTCAGGGCCAGGCCCAGGCCCGTGCCTTGCGTGGTCTTGGAGAACTGGCTCTCGACCTGCTCGAACGGCTTGGCCAGGCGGGCCAGGTCTTCCTTGGCGATGCCGATGCCGGTGTCGCTCACCGACACCTTGACCATGTCGCCGAACGGATCGCGGCGCAGCTCGGCGCTGATCGTGACGCTGCCGGCGCGCGGGGTGAACTTGATGGCGTTGGACAGCAGGTTCAGCAGCACCTGCTTGACCGCACGATAGTCGGCCTCGATCTCGGGCAGGTGCGGGAACTCGACGTTCAGCTTCAGGCCGGCGGCCTCGGCGCGGTTGCGGACCAGGCGCACGGCGTCCTCGGCCACATCTTCCAGATGCATCGCCTCGAACTTGAGGTTCATCTTGCCGGCTTCGATCTTCGACATGTCGAGGATGTCGTTGATCAGCGCCAGCAGGTGCTGGCCCGACGAGTGGATATCCTGGCTGTAGCCCTTGTAGCGGGCGTCGCCGAGCTGGCCGAACATCTCGTTCATCATGATCTCGGAGAAGCCGTTGATGGCGTTCAGCGGCGTCCGCAGCTCGTGGGACATGTTGGCCAGGAACTCGGACTTGGCCTTGTTGGCGCTCTCGGCCTTGACCTTCTCGGTCTCGTACTTGCGGGCCAGTTCGGCCAGTTGCTCCTGGCTGCGCTCCAGGCCGGTGATGGCGCTCTGCAGCTGCTCCTCGTTGAGGCGGCGAGCTTCTTCCTGGGTCTTGATGGCCGTGATGTCGGCGGCGGTCATCACTAGACCGCCTTCGGCCGTGCGGCGCTCGCTGATCTGGATCCAGCGGCCGTCCATCAGCTCGGCCTCGCGCACGCCCTTGGCGCCGTCCGGCGCGGGCTGGTCGTGCTTGATGGCCAGGGCCGCGAAGCGATTGACCTCGGCGCGGGCGGCGCCGGGCTTGAGCAGCTTGGGCTCCAGCGAGAAGACGCTGCGGTAGTTGCGGTTGCACATCAGCAGCCGGCCCTGGCGGTCCCACAGGACGAAGGCTTCCGACACGCTCTCGATGGCGTCGCGCAGGCGGTTCTCGGCGGCCTGGGCGCGGGCCTGGGCGATGCGCTCCTCGGTGACGTCCAGGGCGACGCCGATGATACGGACATAGCCGTCGGCGCCGGGCTTGCCGAAGCCCTGGCCCCGGGCGTCGATCCACAGCGAGCGCGCGCCGTGCTCGGTGGCCGGCACGCGGAACGAGACGTCGAAGGCGCCGTACATGGCGGCATTCGCCAGCGCCTGGCGCACCCGTTCGCGGTGGTCGATCGAGATCCGTTCCAGCAGGTCCTGGCCCGAGACGACGCCGCCGCCGCCCCAGCCGAACATCGCGCCGGTGACGTCGGACAGATAGACTTGGTCGGCGTTGAGGTCCCACTCCCAGATGCCGCAGCGGGCGGCTTCGACAGCCAGGCGGAAGCGTTGCTCGCTGTCGATGAATTCGCGGTGCACGGCCTCGGCCTTGCGGCTCTGGATCATGAGCAGCAGCGCCAGAAGGATGCCGACGGCCAGCGGGGCCAGCAGGTTGATCGCGCCTTCCATGACCTGGCGGTCGACATTGGCGACGCTGTGGGTCGGCGCGGCGGACAGCACCAGCAGGGCGCCTTCGGCCACGGGACGCACGGCGACATCCAGGGTCGCGCCATCGGCGGCCTGACCGCGCAGGGCGACGGGACCGCCGGCGACATCCTCGGGAGCCAGGGCGAAGGCCTCGCGGAAGGTGGCCGCGCCTTGCGCGCCACGGCCTCGGGCGGCGATCAGCGCGCCGCTGGGCAGGGCCAGGGCGCCGCTATCGCCCTTTTCGGGCTCGTCGATCAGGCGCGTGGCGTCGCCGCTGGCGATGACGAAGGCCCGGGCCTTGTCCAGGGTGGCGGTGGTGGCGACGTAGAGCCGGCCGGTGTCGCCCACGGACCCGGTCCAGGTGGTGCGGCCCGAGGCGGCGGCGGCCTGGGCGGCGGCCTTCCAGTCGGCGCCGTCGTCGCGGCCCGCGACCGAGACGACGCCGGCCGGGCTGACCACGGCGACGGCCGCGGCCTCGCCGCCGGCGGCGCGCAGGGCGGTTTCGGCGGCGTCCATGGTGGCGGCCGGATCGCGCTTGATCATGTCGGCGGCGGCCGAGAGACCGGCGCGCTGGGCGGCGAGGTTGGCTTCGACGCGGCCGGCGATCAGCCCGGCCTTGGCCGACAGCGGCGCGCCGCCCGGCTGGGCCGAGGCTTCGTTCTGCAGGCGTTTGACGCCGAAGGCGGTATAGACCGCCAGCAGCAGCAGGGCGGCCAGGATGGCGACGCGGATGAACGCCTGCGAGGGCGCCTGGACGGACTTGGCGCGCACGGCCGCGGGCGCGGCCGGTCCGGCAGACGCCGGTCCCCCGTGTCTCGCTAAGCCCCTGTCCAAACCCGTACGACTCCTACTCACGACGGCGAGTCACTTCGCCGAGATCGTGAATCTACCGTACGGGCCGTGACCGCGTCACCGCCCGAAAGACGGATTCGGTGTGTGTGAGCCTATTGGTCGCAATCCCAGGGTGACTCGACTCGTGGAATCCTCAGCCGTTCAGGGCCTTGGTCGCCAGTTCCAGCACGTTCTTGGACAGGTCCGGATGGGCCGCGACGCGTTCCAGCTGCTCGCGCATCCGCTGACCCAGTTCGGGCTTGTAGCGTCGCCAGTTGCACAGCGGCTCGGCCAGGCGCGCCGCCGTCATCGGGTTGAAGCCGTCCACCGCCAGGATCTGATCGGCCAGGAAGCGGTAGCCCGCGCCGCTGGGATCGTGGAACCGCGCCGGGTTGAAGTTGGCGAAGGTCGAGACCAGGGCCCGTAGACGGTTGGGATTGGTGGGCTCGAAATCCGGGTGACGGGTCAGGGCGATGACGCGCTCCAGGGCGTCCTCGTTCGGGTCGCGGCCCTGGATCGAGAACCACTTGTCCAGCACCAGCGGCTCGGCCTTCCAGGCGTAGTGGAAGCTGGCCAGGGTCTTGTCGCGCGCGATCCCGCCGATGGCGACAAGCGGACCGAGGCCGCCGATCCTGTCGGTCATGTTCCGCGCGTTCTCGAAATGATCGACCAGGCGCGTCAGGTTGTCGGCGTGGGAGTCCGCCGCCAGCGCGTCGGCGCAGGCGTTGCGCAGGGCGCGGCGGCCGGCGGCCTGGGCGCTGTCGGAGAATTCGCCGTCGCTCTGCATCTCGCCATGCAGGCGGCGCAGCAGGTCGCCCAGGTGGACGGCGATCCGCGTGCGCAGGGCGTTGCGGGCCGCGTGCAGGGCGGGCGGATCGGCGGGCTCGGACATCAAGGCGAGGTCGGGCTCGGAGGGCAGGGCCAGCAGCAGGGCCTTGAACGCCGGCTCGGCGGCCTCGTCGACCAGGGCGCGGCCCAAGGCGTCGGCGTAGCGTTCCTCGCCAAGCTCGTCAGGCGTCCCGGCGGCGCGGGCCAGGATCAGGTCGCGGGCCAGGGTCTGGCCGGCTTCCCAGCGATTGAAGAGGTCCGGATCAGCGGCGAACAGCACGTAACGATCAGCGGGTCGCGCGTCGGTCGACAGGTTCACCGGGGCCGAGAAGCCGCGCAGGGCCGACAGGACGGGCGCGCTGTCCACGCCCTCCCAGCGAACGGTCAGGGTCTCGGTGTCCAGCAACACCACCTCGGTGTCGCGCAGCACCTCGCCGGTCTCCGACAGCAGGCCGATGGCGATCGGGATCGGCAGGGCTTTCTTGTCCGGCTGGCCCGGCGTCGGGGCGGTCGCTTGGGTGAAGTTGAGGGTCACGGCCTTGGCGACGGCGTCATAGGCCGTCTCGATGGTCACCGACGGCGTGCCGGCCTGCTCGTACCAGTCGAAGAAGGTTGTCAGGTCGCGGCCCGAGGCCTCCGCGAAACAGGCGATGAAGGCCTCGACCGTGGTCGCCTGGCCATCGTGGCGTTCGAAATAGAGGTCGCTGCCCTTCCGGAACGCCGCCGCGCCTACGATGGTCTTGAGCATGCGGATGATCTCCGAGCCCTTCTCGTAGATCGTCGCGGTGTAGAAGTTGTCGATCTTCATGTAGCTGGACGGCCGCACCGGGTGGGCCAGGGGGCCGGCGTCCTCGGCGAACTGGCGCGCGCGCAGGGCTCGGACGTCCTTGATCCGCTGCACGGTCGCCCCGCGCATGTCGGCGCTGAAGCTCTGGTCGCGGAAGACCGTGAAGCCTTCCTTCAGGCACAGCTGGAACCAGTCGCGGCAGGTGATGCGGTTGCCGGTCCAGTTGTGGAAGTACTCGTGGGCCACGACCGCCTCGATGCGCTCGTAGTCGAAGTCGGTGGCGGTCTGCGGATCGGCCAGCAGCAGGGAGCTGTTGAAGATGTTCAGCCCCTTGTTCTCCATGGCCCCGAAGTTGAAGTCGCGCACGGCGACGATCATGAAGAGGTCGAGGTCGTACTCGCGGCCGAACGCGTCTTCGTCCCACTTCATCGCCCGCTTGAGACTGTCCAGCGCGTAAGCTGCGCGCGAGGCCTGGCCGGGATCGACGAACACCCGCAGCGCCACTTCGCGGCCGCTCATGGTGACGAACTTGTCGACCAGCACGTCCAGGTGGCCGGCGACCAGGGCGAACAGGTAGCTGGGCTTGGGGAAGGGGTCCTGCCATTCGGCGAAGAACCGGTTGTCCGCCAGGGCGCCGGAGTCGATCAGATTACCGTTGCTCAGCAGGTGGGTGAACTTGCGGTCGGCCTCGATCCGCACGCTGTAGCGGGACAGCACGTCCGGCCGGTCGGGGAAGTAGGTGATGGTGCGGAAACCCTCGGCCTCGCACTGGGTGCAGAAGCGGCCGCCAGACATATAGAGGCCCATCAACGCCTTGTTGGCCGACGGATCGATCTCGACCTCGGTGCTTAGGACGAACTGGTCCGGGACGTCGTGCAGGGTCAGGTGTTCGGCGTCGGCCGTGTACTGGTTGGCGCTCAGCGCCTGACCGTCGATGGCGATCGACAGCAGCTTCAGTCGCTCGCCGTTCAGCACCAGGGCCTCGCCCTTGGCGCCGGTCCGCCGCACCGAAAGCTGGGCCTTCACCCGCGTCTGCGACGGATGCAGCTCGAAGAACAGTCGCGTCGTCTCGATCTCGAACGGGAACGGGCGGTAATCCGCCAGGCGGACGGCTTGGGGCGTATCGGTGCGCATGCCTCTAACCTAGTCGTCCGGGACGACCTCCGCGAGAGGACCTTGACGGCCAAGCCCGAATTAATGGTCAGTGCCCGCTCGAAACGAGCGGGAGGGGGCTGCGCGATGACGGGTGAGATCGTGGACGATCAGACGGGCCTGGAAGTCGGCCGCAAGCGGTTCCTGCATCCCGGGCCGCTGCGCTGGCTGCGGTCGCTGGGCTGGATGCTGCTGCTCTTCATCGTCTTCACGCTGATCTATGCCGGCGCGCAGTTCACGGGCGGTCCACTGGTCAAGGGCTCGGGCCATCCGCTGGCGATGCTGGAGGTGCTGGCCATCTGCTGCGCGGGCTTTGGCCTCTACGCCGTCCTCGTCTGGCTGGCCGAAGGGCGCTGGCCCGAGGAGCTGACCCTGCGCCAGGCGCCCGCGGACCTGGCCATCGGCCTGGCCATCGGCGCGCTGATGCTGAGCGCGGCGGTCGGCGGCCTCTACGTCTTGGGCGTCTACGACATCAGCGGCCCGCGCCCATCCTCGGCCTGGGGCACGATCACCATGGCGATCGAGTCCGGCTTCATGGAGGAGCTGCTGGTGCGGGCCATCATCCTGCGCCTGTTGATGCGGGCCTTCGGGATCTGGCCGGCGCTGATCGCGCAGGCGGTCCTGTTCGGCGCGCTGCACCTGGCCAACCCCAACGCCAGCTTCACCGCCGCGGCGGCCATCGCCGTCGAGGCGGGCCTGATGCTGGCCGGCTTCTACCTGCTGACCGGCCGCCTGTGGATGTCGGTCGGCGTCCATGCGGCCTGGAACTTCACGCAAGGCTGGGTGTGGGGCGCGTCGGTCTCGGGCATTCCGGTCACCGAGAGCTGGCTGGTCAGCAAGCCCAAGCCGGGCGCGTCGGAGCTGCTGAGCGGCGGCGCCTTCGGTCCCGAGGCCTCGCTGCCGGCCATGGTCGTCGGCACGCTGGTGGCCATCGTCGTGCTGCGCATGGCCTGGAAGAAGGGTAATTTCAAAGCCCGGCCCGACGCGGCTACGTAATAACCGCAAAGTTTTTATGGTCTTTTCTTGAGCCGGCTCAACGAAGCCGGCCGGACGCGGGCGCACACCCCTTTCGACACAACGAGGTCGAAAGGGGATACTGATGACCACCAAGCTTTTCCTGGCTCTGACGCTCGCCGCCGGCCTAGGCGCGACCTCGGCGATGGCCGCCGAACCCGTCACGCCCAAGGCCAAGGGCGATATCGTCCTGAACGTCCGGCTGACCGATATCGCGCCGGACGCGGGCAATCCGATCCTGACCGCCGCCGGCGCGGCCACGGGCCTGAAGGCCGACGTCAAGGACGACATCAAGCCGACGATCGGCCTCAGCTACTTCCTCACCGACAAGCTGGCGCTCGAGGTGATCGCGGGCACGACCCAGCATACGGTCAAGGCCGTGGGGGCGGGCACGGACGTGGCGGCGCACAAGACCTGGGTCCTGCCGCCGGTCGTCTCGCTGCAATATCACCCGCTGCCCGGCGCGCGCTTCAGCCCCTATGTCGGAGCGGGCCTGAACTACATGCTGTTCTACAGCGGCAAGGACAAGAACGGCTTCACGGTCGATCTGGACAACGGCTTCGGCTATGCTCTGCAGGCTGGCGCGGACATCCCGATCAACGCCGCCTACAGCCTGAACCTGGACGTCAAGAAGGTGTGGTTCGACACCGACGCCAAGATCAACGGCGGCGCGCTGAAGTCGAAGGTCAAGCTGGACCCGCTGGTGGTCTCTGTCGGCTTCGGCCGGCGGTTCTAGCTATTCGGTAGCCGGTCCGGCGGCGGGCGCTTCCTGCAGGTAGCGCTCGATCGCCACGATCTTCTGGGCCAGGCCCGTGAGGGCGGGCGGCGCGTCTTCGGGATTGTCGGAGACCAGGGTCAGCAGCTCGCGGGCGATGGCGTGCAAGCGAGGGGCGCTGGCGATCAGGCGGGCCTGGTATTCCATCTTGTGCGGGTCGCGGTCGTACTCGGCCCCCGGCGTGCGCCAGCCGCCCCAGTCCTGGGCGTCGGTGACCACCACCGGATAGGTGCCGGGGTAAGGGTGGTGCGTGCAGTCGCCTTCCTGCTGCCACTTGTTGCGGGCCCGCAGGACGCGCCAGTTGCTGCCGACGCCGCCTTCCTGCGGATCGATCTTGTCCTCGGCCTTCAGTTCATGGGCGTGGAACTCGCGGTTCAGGCCGACGTCGTAGGTGACCCGCACCGGTTCGTCGAAGCCCTTGGCCCAGATGGGCACGATCTTCTCGACGCTGGCCCAGCAGCCGACGCTCTCGACCCACACCCGCTGGTTCTTCTGGAAGACGGTCTTGGCCATGCCGTTGAGTAACGTCCGAATGCGCTAACAGGCGCGCATAAGAACCTGAAATTCTTGACGCCGGGTCAATCTTTCCCTTCGCGTGAACGTCGTTCAGTGTGCCTGTCGAGACCCGCCGCAGAGCGTGGTCCAGGGAGGTTGCAGTGGATTTCGACTATTCCGACGACCAGAAGTTCCTGAAGGACGAGGCGCGCAAGTTCCTCGCCGCCCATTGCGACGTGGCCGTCGTGCGCGGCGTGCTGGACAACGCCGACCGCTCGTTCGACGAGACGCTCTGGAAGAGCGTGGCCGAGCAGGGCTGGCTGGGGGCCTCGATCCCCGAGGAGCACGGAGGCCTGGGCCTGGGTCGCATCGAGCTGTGCGCCATCGCCGAGGAACTGGGGCGCGCCGTCGCGCCGATCCCGTTCGCCTCCACCGTCTATTGCCTGGCCGAGGGCATCCTGGCGCATGGGACCGAGGGCCAGAAGGCCGCGATCCTGCCGCGTATCGCCGCCGGTGAGTTGATCGGCTGCCTGGCGACCTCCGAAGGTCCGGGCGTGGTCGGTCCTAATACGCTGACCTGCCGGGTCGAGGGCGGCAAGCTTTCGGGGACCAAGATCCCGGTCACGGACGGCGACGTCGCGGGCGCCGCCTTGGTGCTGGCCAGCGAAGGCGGTCGTCCGGGCCTGTTCCTGGTCGACCTGAAGCAGGCCAGCGTCTGCCGCGAGACGCTGAAGAGCCTGGATCCCACGCGCGGCGTGGCCAAGCTCTCCTTCGACGGCGCGGTCGCCGAGCGGGTGGGGGAGGCCGGCGCCGGCTTCGACATCGTCCAGGCGATCCTGGACCGCGCCGCCGTGCTGCTGGCCTTCGAACAGCTGGGCGGCGCCGATCGTTGCCTGGAGATGGCCAAGGAGTATGCCCTGGGCCGCTACGCCTTCGGTCGCGTCATCGCCGGCTATCAGGCGATCAAGCACAAGCTGGCCGACATGTACGTCAAGAACGAGGTCGCCCGCTCCAACGCCTATTACGGCGCCTGGGCTCTGAACGACGACGCGCCTGAGCTGCCGATCGCGGCCTCGGCCGCCCGCATCGCCGCTTCGGAAGCCTTCTGGTTCGCCAGCAAGGAGAACATCCAGGTCCACGGCGGCATGGGCTTCACCTGGGACGTCGACTGCCACCTCTACTACCGCCGCTCGCGGCAACTCAGCCTGGTCGCCGGCGCGCCCAAGGTCTGGAAGGAACGGCTGGTCAGCCAGCTCGAACAGAAGAACGCGGCGTAAGGGACGGAACGGACATGGATTTCAACGATTCCCCCGAAGAAGCCGCCTACCGCGAAAAGGCCCGTGTCTGGCTGGCCGAGAACGCCGCCGCGCACCGCGCCAAGTTCGGTGAGCTGAAGCCCAACACGCCCGAGCATATGGCCGCGGCCAAGGACTGGCAGGCGACCAAGGCCGCCGCCGGCTATGCCTGCATCACTTGGCCCGCGGCCATCGGCGGGGGCGGCGGTACGCCGATCCAGTCGGTGATCTTCGGCCAGGAAGAGGGCAAGGCGGGCCTGGGCTACGGCTACTTCACGATCGGCCTGGGCATGTGCGTGCCCACGGTCATGGCCTTCGCCGACGGCGAGACCAAGAAGCGCTTCGTCTCTCCCGCCGTGAAGGGCGAGGAGATTTGGTGCCAGCTCTTCTCCGAACCGGCCGGGGGCTCGGATGTCGCCGCGCTGCGCACGCGCGCCATCAAGGACGGCGACGCGTGGGTGATCAACGGCCAGAAGGTCTGGACCACCGGCGCCCACTATTGCGACTACGGCATCCTCTTGACCCGGACCGACCCCGATGTGCCCAAGCACAAGGGCCTGACCATGTTCTGGATCGACATGCGCGACGCCGCCGTCGAGTGCCGGCCGATCCATCAGATGTCGGGCGGCCGCGAATTCAACGAGGTCTATTTCACCGACCTGCGGGTCAAGGACAGCCAGCGCCTGGGCGAGGTCGGCGACGGCTGGAAGGTGGCCCTGGTCACCCTGATGAACGAGCGCCTGGCGGTCGGCGGTTCGGCCGGTCCGAACTATCGCGAGGTCATGAAGCTGGCCCGCGACCTGACCGGCCCCACCGGTCCGGCGATCAAGGACCAGGCCTTCCGCGAGAAGCTGGCCGATTGGTACGTCCAGTCCGAGGGGCTGAAGTTCACCCGCTTCCGCACCATGACCGCCCTGTCGCGCGGCCAGACCCCGGGGCCGGAAAGCTCGATCGGCAAGATCATCTCGGCCAACCAGCTGCAGGAGATGGCCAATACCGCCGTCGAGATGGAGGACCAGTACGGCATCCTCTCGGACCCGGAGATCACCCCGGCCGAGGCGGCGTTCCAGCAGAGCCTGATGTGGGCCCCGGGCCTGCGGATCGCTGGCGGCACCGACGAAATCCTCAAGAACATCATCGCCGAACGCGTGCTGGGTCTGCCCGGCGACGTGCGCGTCGACAAGGATGTGGCCTTCAAGGACATGCCGACAGGACGCTGACTTTCGTCGAATCTTCGTCTTGCGTCGCTAAACTGAAGCCGACAGCTGATTAGCTTAGCTGCCGGCTTCTCGACGTTCTCAAAGATGTTCCGTGTCCGGTGAAGTGGCGCGAAATTCAGGGAACTCGCCTACCGGGCGAGCCCTGTCTGTCGTGACAAAGTCTTCATTGCCGGATGGGTTGCGCTGAGCTTGACAGCTCACACTCCGGGGCACATGAGAGATCATTGTTTTATGGTTAACGGGCTGGGCTGAAGGGGGACTCATGCGCGAGGCCGGCGACGCGTTTGCGCGCCTTGAGAGGCTGCGCGAGGTGGTCGGGCGCGCGCTCGGCGGCCGCGCGGCCCTGCTTCGCCGCGCCCCGGTGGGCGCGATCGTGGCGGCGGTGGTGATCCCATTGGTCGGCTGCGACACGGGTCCCAGCTTCTGGTTCCACAAGCGCGCCAGCGCATGCCCACGGCCGCAGGCCGCCCAGGGCGTCTCGGGCCAGTTCAACCAGCAACAGCAAGAGATCCGGGCCCTGCGCCAGGGCGGTTTCCGCGGCGACTTCTTCGCCCAGCTGGAGCTGGCTCGCCGCTACGAAGGCCAGCGCGCGGTCGACAAGAACCTCGAGGATCCCGTCGAGTCCGCCGTCTGGTACGCCATGGCCCTGGCCAATTCGGGCGGCTACGCGCCGATCTCCTCATACGAGCGCCGGGGCGGCGAATCGAAGGCTGTCTCCCGCTTCGACGACTGTCGCGCTTTCGAGCGCCGCAGCGCCTATTTCGCCCTCGACCGCCTGCTGTCGCGGATGTCGACCGAGGAGCGCGAGAAGGTTCGCAACCGGGTGATCTATGTGCTGTCGGCCCAGGGCGCCGACGGCTTCCGCACCCTGGCGCGCATCCACGACGCCTATTTCGGCCCGTTCGGCGAGCCGTCCGACAACCTCCAGGCCATCCAGGCCTATGGCAAGCCCAGCCAGCCGGGCGCGCCGGCCGCGCTGGACCTGTTCCGCCGCAACGACGTCGACGCCTATCTCTACAACTACCTGGCGGTGCAGACTGGCGACGTGTCGGCCTATGTCATGCTCAAGGACTTTGAGCGCAGTTCGCCGCAGCGGGCCTCGTACGGCTCGTTCGTCGAGACCAAGGCCAAGCGCTGGATTCCGCCCTACGAATTCTATCCGCCGGACTCGCCGGACTCGGGCGTGCCGCACTCCGACGAGTCCGACCTGTCGGGCGAGGCGCGCGAGGCGGCGCTGTCGCGCATCAACGAGTTGCCCTTCGTCCATGTGGCCGAGGCGCTGGCCTATCTGCGGGTGATCCCCCAGCCGGTGCTCGACGAGAAGCTGCTCAGCGTCAACGACGCCCAGAGCCTGGAGGCGATGCTGGGCCGCCCTGCCAACGGCCATCTGTCGTCGGTCGAGAAGGTGCGGGCCATCCAGTACGCGGCCGTCAACGGCTCGTCCAAGGCGCAGCTGGTGCTGGCGGTGATGTACTCCGAAGGCGTCGGCGTCCCGCGTGACTACGCCCGGGCCTACCACTGGTACGAAGAGGCCGAACGCCAGGGCTCGGCCGAGGCCAAGTACGCCATGTCGACCTTCTTCTCCCTGGGCCTGCAGGGCGTGGCCGACCAGGACCGCGCCAAGGCCGTCGTCTACCAGATCGACGGGGCCCTCTCGGGCTTCAAGCCGTCGGCCTACCGGCTGCAGCAGTTGCTGGCCCAAGTATCGCGTCCGCCCCGGCCCGCGTCCGATCGCGGGCGTCCGTACAGCGAAAGGGACTTCTAGATGCGACGCCTCAGCCGCCTGCTGGCGCTTTGGGCCGCCCTGATCCTCGGCGTCGCGGCCGCCGCGCCCGAGGCGCTTGCCTCGCCGGACGCCCGGATCGACCAGCAGATCCGCCCATGCTTTGGTCTCTTGATCCAGCCGAACCTCTCGAACGGCTGCAAGGTGCGCTACGCCAAGCCGCGCCCGTGCGCCCGGGGCCATTATCGCTCTCGCGGTCGCTGCCTGCCGGCCAGCGGCGGCGGCTATGGTCCCGGCTATGGCGGCGGCTATTCGCGCGAGATCAACTGCGACTACGCCTATCCGGGTCAGGTCTCGCAGACCCTGGCGCGGCTCTATGACGGCGACACCCTGACCCTGACCTCGACCAATGGCGGGGCCTGCGTCGACTCGCTGAACATCACCCAGTCGGTCAGCATCGTGGTCCGCAACTACTCGGCCAGCCTGGACCGGCCGATCCTGGTGGCCCCCACGGGGCAGCCCTGCATCCGCATCCAGCCGGGCGTGCAATATGTCGTGCTGGAGGGCCTGGGCATCGAGGCCTCGCGCGCCGGCTCGTCCTCGTGCATCACCGGCCGCGCCACCGAGATCGCGCTGAAGAACGTGACGGTCCGCTACGATGGCGACGCCTCGGCCTTCGACGTCGGCGACAGCCGCATCGAGCTGGCCGGCGTGGCCTTCATCGGCCGCACCCGCTCGGCGGTGGTCAAGGCTACCGGCACGATCATGGCCCAGGACGTCGAGATCGCCGCCGCCGCCCTCGGCGGGGCCTTCGAGACCTCGGGCGACAGCCGCCTGCGCGACATCCGCATCGTCCGCCTGGGCGACTGGACGGGCTCCTCGCGCACCCGCAACTCGGCCGGCTTCGTGCTCAGCGGCATGAACCGCCAGCAGCTGGTGACCATCGACGGCCTGTATGTCGATGGCTTCTCGCGCGGCGTCTATATCGGCGGCGGCGACGAGACGACCCTGCTGCGCACGGTGGTCCGCGACAGCGACTGGGCCGTGACGGTCGAGAACGCCAACCTGCGGATCAACGAGGCCGAGCTGGAAGCCGCAGATGTCGGCCTCTACGTCGCCTCGGGCGTCGTCTACGCGGCCAACAACAAGATCGTCGGCGTCATGCGCTCGGGCATCTATGCCGACGCCGGCGGCCAGATCCGCGCCGTGGACAACCGCATCTACGCCCGTCCCGAGGGCTGCAAGGCCCTGGTCAGCGGCTTCTTCGACGGCGAGCTGACCTGCCGCCCGTGGTTCGAGGCGCCGGAACTCTATCGCACCCAGCGCGACCGCGCCCGCCTGGACTACGACACCTATTGGCCGGCCCAGGCGATCGGCCCCGCGCCGCTGGCCCTGGGCGCCGGTCCCGCCGAGTTGGCTGACGACGCGGCCGCCACCGGTCTGGCCGGCGCCCCGCCGCAATACCTGGCCCCGCAAAAAGGGGGAGCCCCCAAATGAGCAAGCTGGCCCACGCCCTGGTCGTCACCGCTCTCGCGGCCTCGACCCTGATCTCCACGCAAGCCTTCGCCCAGCAGTACGGCGGCGGCTACCAGCCGACCTTCGCCGCGCCGCAAGGACCGCCGCAGGGTTACGCGCCTAAGCGCCGAGACATCTGCGGCGCGCCGATCACCGGCCAGGCGCCGGACATCATGACCTATGACAGCACCACCGGCACCCAGGTGTTCGTCGGCGGGACGCACGGCGGCGGCACGGACGTGGCGGCCTACAACGCCCAGACCGGGTCGGCCGCGGCCTTGAACGGCGATCTCAGCCGTCCGGGCCTGGTGTCATCCTGCGCGGTCGATGGCCTGACGCGCGAGTCGTATGGCGTGACCTCCGACCGTCCGGGCCAGGTGACGCTCAGCGGCCGCGACGATCGCGGCGAGCGCTACCAGTTCACCCGCGCCGACGGCCGGACCGACATCTGGGATCCGCGCTACGAGAACTACTGCTTCCGCTCGGGCACCGGCCTGTTCGGCCCGCCCAGCGCCGGCGGTCGTCGATGCTGAGGCCGGCGCTGCTGCTGGTCCTGGCCGCCCTGACCGTGGCGGCCTGCGCGCCGCAACGTCCGTACCAGCCGTACTGTCCGCCGTCCGGCCCGCCGCCGCCCTCGGCCCCGAGCCGCTACAAGGTCACCCCCCCGCCGCCGCCGATCGAGGTGGTGCAGCCGAAAGTTCCTTAGAGCTGTTCGTCGGCCTCGATGGCTACGGCGGCCGCGCCGGCTCCACCACCCGAGGGTTTGAGCGGCGACGATGCGGGGACCGCCGAGCCGTCCTCGCCACCCTTCCGGCGGCGCCTAAGCTGGGTCCATCCGCGCTTCGAGGGGCGCGGCGTAGGCGGCTGACCTTCTGACGTTCGCATCGGCGATTTCTCCAGAGTGCGCACTGTTAGACTAGCATGGATCGCGCCCGGCTACGGCGCGATCGTCTTGATAAAGGTCGGCGCCTTCCGGTGGTGCGTCGCCTGCTCGTATGCATAGCCCAGGTTCAGCAGCAGCTTCTCGCTCCAGGCCGGGCCGATGAACGAGAGCCCGACCGGCAGGCCCTTCACGTCGCCCATCGGCACGGTCAGGTGCGGATAGCCGGCCACGGCGGGCAGGGTGGTCGAGGAGCCGCCGTAGTTGTCGCCGTTCAGCGGATCGATAGTCCAGGCCGGGCCGGTGGTCGGGGCGATAATGGCGACCGCGCCGGTGTCCTTCAGGATCTTGTCGATCCCTTCCGGACCCGCCAATCGCTTGGAGTCGGCCAGGGCCTTCAGATAGTCGGGGTCGGTGAGGCCCTTGGTCTTCTCGGCCCGCTCGAAGCTCTCCTGGCCGAACCACTCCAGTTCCTTGGGCGTGGCCTTGTTGAAGGCGATCAGGTCGGCCAGCGTACGGCTGGGGACCTTCTTGGGATCGGTCGAGCCCAGATAGGCGGCCATGTCGGCCTTGAGCTCGGTGTAGAGCACCACGCCCTCGGCCTTGCCGATCGGGGCCTCGTCGAACTCCTTCACATCGACCAGGATCGCGCCCTGGGCAGCAAGCTCCTTCAGAGCCGCCTCGAACACCGCGTCGGTCTTGGGCGAATAGCCGGTGTAGAACCGCGCCACGGCCAGCTTGACGCCCTTCAGCGCGTCCTTGGACAGGCCGGCGGCGTAGTCGGTCTTGCGGGCGTCGGCGTCCTTGGTGGCCGGGTCGGCGGGGTCGCTGCCGGCGATGATGGTCAGCACCTTGGCGGCGTCCTCGACCGTGGTGGTCATCGGGCCGGCGGTGTCCTGGCTGTGGCTGATCGGCACGATGTAGGTGCGCGACACCAGGCCGACGGTCGGCTTCAGGCCCACCAGGCCGTTGATCGCCGCCGGGCAGGTGATCGAGCCGTCGGTCTCGGTGCCGATGGCCAGGGGCGCCAGGCCCGCCGCCACCGCCGCGCCCGAGCCGCTGGACGAGCCGCAGGCGCTGCGGTCCAGGACATAGGGGTTGCGCACCGTGCCGCCCACGGCGCTCCAGCCGCTGATCGACTTGCCCGAGCGGATATTGGCCCATTCCGACAGGTTGGCCTTGCCCAGCATGACCAGGCCGGCGTCGCGCAGGCGCTTGGCGATGGGCGCGTCACGGCCGGTGATGTTGTCCTTCAGGGCCAGCGAGCCGGCGGTGGTGGGCAGAGGATCGGCGCTCTCGATATTGTCCTTCAGCAGGATCGGCGCGCCGTGCAGGGCCGAGCGGACCTTGCCGGCCTTGCGCTCGGCGTCCAGGGCCTTGGCCTCAGAAAGCGCGTTAGGGTTGGTGGCGATGACCGCGTGCAGGGTCGGGTTCTTGGCCTTGATGGTCGCCAGGGCGTCCTTGGTCGCCTGCTCAGCGGTCTGGGCGTGCGCGGCTCCGGCGAGCAGGGCGATGGCGGCGGCGCCGGCCAGGCAGGCGAACTTGGTCATGAAGCGTTTCCCCGAACGAGAGCCGCGACCCTGGCCCGAAACCTCGCCCTTCGACAAGCTCAGGGTGAGGTTTCTACTGAAAGGCCAAAAGTAGCCCTCACCCTGAGCTTGTCGAAGGGCGAGGGCGGACCCTTCAGGCGAAGACCGCCACGTTCTGGCGCGCCAGGATCAGCGGGCGGCCATGGCGGTCCCACAGATGCATCTCCTGGGTGGAGTAGCCCTCGCCGACGGTCTCGGCCCGCGTCTTCAGGAGGCGCCAGCCGTCGTCGTCCTCGACGGGCAGGTTCGTCACGTCCAGCGCCCAGGTCATGGTCGAGATCGGGGCGAACTGGGTGAAGAGGGCCATGGCCGGGGGCGGGGGCATGTCGCCCAGCGCGATCAGGGCCGACAGCGAACGGGCCGCCGGGTCGCGGTGGCGGATCCACAGCAGGTATTCGGGATCACCGCCGGCCAGGGGGCGCGTGCCGCCGGCCTTGCGCACCTCGAACTGGGCCGAGAAGTGCGGCGCGCCCTGGCGGTTCTCCGGGAAGAAGGACTCGCAGTCCTCGGGCGCGGCGACGGCGGGCGGCGGGACCTCGCTGTAGGACAGGGCCGAAGCCCGCGCCGCGCCGAAGGTCAGCACCCCGTGGGTGGCCACGCCCTGCTCGCCGACCAGGTCAACGGCGACAAACAGGGTCGATTTGCCCTGGCGCAGAGGCCTCACCGAGATCGCCAGTTCCCCGGACGCCGGACCGACGAAGGCGAATTGCGCCGAACGCAGGGGCGGAGCCTCGGGGAAGGTCCGCAGGGCGGCCTCGACACAGAGCGCCGCCGACAATCCGCCATAGGTGGTCCGGCCTTGCTTCCAGTCGTCGGTGACGAAGGCGGAGAAGCCGGACTCGGTGGCGGTGACGGCGGCGATCAGGTCGGTATAGGCGGTCATGCGAAAGAGGTTCGTTTTCTTTCGCTACGGAAGTCAAGCGCCGTTGTTGCTCTTATGTTGGGCGCGCATTTAGGCGGCGAAACCGCTCACACTTTCGCCTAATGCGCTTCAGCTCGGCTTACGCGAACGCGCTTCCAGTTCGTCGGCCCGGCGCTCCAGGTCGGTGGCCTTTTCCGGCAGCTTGTCGGCCAGGTCGCGCAGCTCGGCGTCGGTGACGGTGCTGCCGTGGGCGCGGTTCTCGGCGATCTGCTTGGCGCGGTAGGCCGGGTCGCGCAGGCGGACGGCTTCCTCGCGCATCTCCTTGGCCCCGCGACGCATCTGCACGGCGCCCTGGGCCATGTGGATGCGGGCGTTGGCGACCTGGCGCATGGCTTGTTCGCGGGCCTGTTCGCCGATGCGACGGGCTTGCTCGCCGGCGAGGCGGGCCTGTTCGGCGCCGATCCGAGCGCCTTCGGCGGCCTGGCGGGCGACGTCGGCTTGAGCGCGGGCGCTGTCGGCGATGCGGCGGATCTCATCGGCGTGGATGCGCTGCTGATCGGCCTGACGGCGGGCGATGTCGGCCTCGACGCGCGCCTGATCAGCCTCGATGCGGGCCTGCTCGGCTTCCTGGCGGGCCTGATCGGCGGCCGCTTGCTCGGCCGGCGTCGCGGTGCGGTAGTAGCTGTAGACGTGGACGTGCTTGGCGGGCGGGGCCGGCGGCGGCGCAGGGGGCGCCGGCGGGACGGGGATCTCGGCCGGCGGAGCAGGCGGCGCGGGAGGAGCCGGCGGAGGCGGCGGGGCGACCCACTCCTGGTGCGTCAGGCCCAGGGCGGCCAGCGGCGTGGCGACGGCGGCCAGGGCGACGACGCTCAGAGCAACGGTCAGGGGGCGGCGGCGCGAAGCGTTGGCGGTCATGATGTGGGCGATCCTTGTCTTCAGCGTACGGCTGCTGGCGGCCATCGCGGTTGCGGGCTGATGGGCCAGGCGGGCCGTGGGATGGGCGGCGAGGCGGACCAGGGTCCGGGCGTAGAGGGTGCGATCGACCGTCTCGAGCGCGATGGCGTCGGCGGTCTCTTCCGAGCGTTCGGCCAGCGCGGCGTGCAGACGCCAGACCAGCGGGTTGAACCAGAACACCGCCAGGGCCAGGCGCGACAGGATCAGGAAGATCCAGTCCTGGCGGCGCAGGTGGGCCAGTTCGTGGGCCAGGATGGCGCGGGCGGCTTGCCGCTCGTCCAGGCTGGCGGGGTCGATGACGATGAAGCCGGGCGCGACGCCCCAGCTGAGCGGGCTGGCGATGCGGTCGCTGGCGACCAGGCGCGGGCGGTCCTCTTCCGGCGACAGGTCCTCCAGCGGCGCCAGCCAGTCCTGCCGCTCGACGGTGCGGCCCTGGCGGGTCCAGCGGTCGAGGGTGAAAAGGCCCAGCATGAGTTGGCCGACCACCGCCGCCACGCCCAGCAGCCACAGGCCGCCGACGAGGTTGGCGGGAGACGGCCAAGCCGTGGCGGGGGCCGTCGCGACGTCCGTCGAGAGGATGTCGCCGGCGACCGGAACATAGGGCGCGATCGGCGGCAGCAGGGCCAGGTCCAGGACCGGCAGCACGTTCATGATCACGGGGATGGCCAGCAGCAGGCAGACCGCGCCGCGCAGGATGTCCACGCGATCGACCGGACGCTGGGCCAGGAAGCGGGCGCAGGCCAGGCCCGCGCCGGCGACGACACTGGACTTGACCAGTAGCGAGAGGAGCAAGATCCAGGTCATGACTCTTCTCCCATGGGCCGCTCCACGGCCTGGTCGATGACTCGCTCCAGGGCGGCGGCCTCGTCGGCGGTCAGCTTCTGGCCAAGGCCCAGCAGGGCGGTGGCGGCGCTGGCGGCCGAGCCGGCGAAGAAGGTGTCGATCACGCGCTTGAGGGCGCCGGCGGCGACGGCCTCGGGGCGCGTGGCGGGACGGTAGACGAAGCCATCGGGACCGGCCTCGCGCTCGACCAGGCCCTTGGCCTCCAGGCGCGAGAGCATGGTGCGGATGGCCGAGTCGCTGATCGGATCGGAGAGGGCGCCCCGCACGCTGGCGGTGGTTCCGGTCTCCAGGCGACACAGGGTCTCGAAGACCTCGCGTTCGCGTCGGGGCAGGGATTCGATCATAGCGGGGTCCGTGTCCGGTTGTCCGCTACGTGTGTAGCGCTACGTTTGTAGCGCGGCTAGCCTGCTCTCCGTGAATTCGGCGTAATGCTCGGAGAGGTTAGTGCAGCGTCGTGCCGGCCAGCACCCAGCTGGAGAACGTGCGGTTGTCGCGCTCGTCGCGCTGTTCCTCGATCGCCATCTCTTCCAGCATGATCGCCGCCAGCAGCCACTCTTCGAGTTCGGAGACAGACGCGCGGCCGTCTTCGAGCGCTTCCTTCACGGTCGCGATCAGTTGTTCGATGGCGTCTTCGGTGGTCTTGGCCATGGCGGGGGTCCTTGAACTCTCGCCGTGGTTAATACTGGCTGCTTCGCCCGATCCGGCTGCGGCGAATTGGCCGCGCGGTGGCGCATTCCGTCGCAGCCCCGCTCCCTGAGGGGAGCGGGGCGCGATCGGCAGGCCCTATTGGCCCTTCAGCTTGCGGTCGAAGAACTCCAGGTGCGTGTTCAGCACGCTGAGGCCCTTGGTCTTGCTGCCCGGCGCGCTGTGGCGTTCGCCGGGATACAGCGCCATCTCGAACGGGATGGCTTTCTTCTGCAGGGTCGCGATCACCCGGGTGCTGTTCTCGAAGATCACGTTGTCGTCGGCCATGCCGTGCAGCAGCAGCAGGCTGCCGGGCTTCAGCTTGTCCAGGCGGGTGTTGATGTCGGAGTAGGCGTAACCGGCCGGGTTATCCGAAGGCGCACCCATGTAGCGCTCGGTATAGGCCGTGTCGTACAGGCCCCATTCGGTCGGCGGGGCGCCGGCCGCGCCGGCCTTGAACGGGGTGTTGTCGGCCGTCAGCAGCATCAGGGTCATGAAGCCCCCGTACGACCAGCCCATCACGCCCAGCTTGTCGGGATCGACATAGGGCAAGCCCTGCAGGAACTTCGCCCCTTGCAGCTGGTCCTGGACCTCAACCGTGCCGAGGTTGCGGTCGAGAGCGCGCTTGAACGCCGCCGAGCGGTTGCCGCTGCCGCGGTTGTCCAGCTTGAAGATCACATAGCCGGCTTCGAGATAGGTGCGATCCGACGGGCTATGCCAGCCCTTGGTGACGCGCTGGGCGTGCGGGCCGCCATAGACCGAGACGATGGCCGGATACTTGTTGGCCGGGTCGAAGCCGATCGGCTTGAGGATCTCGTAGTACAGCGCCGCGCCGTCGGCGGCCTTCAGCGAGCCGTATTCCGGGACCGGCAGGGTCGAGGCGTAGGGCCAGTAGGCATGACCCTCGGCCAGCTTGTTCTCCTCGATCCAGCGGACGCGCTTGCCGTCGGCCGAATAGAGCGCCGTCTGCGGCGGGGTCTTGGGATCGCTGTACGACCCGGCGAAGGCGCCGCCGGCCTCGGCCACCTTGGCCGACCACCAGCCGCCGGCCGAGGTCAGGGCCTTGGGCTTGCCCGGCTTGTTGTAGCTGACCTCATAGATGCGGCGCTCCAGCGGGCTGTCCATCGAGGCGCCGAAGATGGCGACCTTGCGGGCCTCGTCGACGCCTTCCAGCTTGTCGACCGGCCAGTCGCCCTTGGTGATCTGGGCGATCAGCTTGCCGTCGGCGGCGTAGCGATAGAGGTGGCTGTTGCCGTCGCGCTCCGAGCCCCACAGGAAGGTGCCGTCCTTCAGCGCCTTGAAGTTGTCGAGCAGCTCGATGAAGTGCGTGTCGGTCTCGGTCAGGATCGTCTTGCCCGCGCCGGTGGCGGGGTCGAACGCGATCAGGTCCAGGGTCTTCTGGTCGCGCGACAGGCGCTGGACATAGACGGTCTTGCCGTCCTGGGCCCAGGCGACGCGGGCGACATAGATGTCCTTGTTCGCGCCCAGGTCCAGCTGCACGACCTTGCCCGAGGCCAGGTCGCGGACGAAGAGATCGACCACGGCGTTGGGACGGCCGGCGCGCGGATAGCGCTGGTTGACCACGGTGGCGCCGGCCGGGCCGATGTCGGCGCGCGGCACGATATCGACGCCGTTCTCATCGACGCGGGCATAGACGATGCGGGCCTCGTCCGGGCTCCACCAGTAGCCGGTCGAACGGGAGAGCTCTTCCTGGGCGATGAACTCGGCCACGCCGAACGACAGGGCGTCCTTGCCGTCGGTGGTCAGGGCTGTCTCGGCGCCGCCGGCGACCGGCTTGATGTAGAGGTTCTGGTCGCGGACGTAGCTGACGTAAGCGCCCTTGGGCGAGACCTTGGCGTCGACCTCGTCGCCCGGGGTTTCGGTCAGGCGCGTGACCTTGCCGTCGGCGATGCTGTCCAGATAGAGGTCGCCGTCCAGCGGCACCAGGATGAAGCGGCCCTGCTTGTCCCAGCTGTATTCGACGATGCCGCGGGCCGAGACGCGGGCGCGTTCGCGGCGGGCCTTCTCGGCTTCCGACAGCTCCTTGGCCCCCGACGACAGCGCCGCCGAGTCGATCAGGCGATAGGGCTCGCCGCCCTTCACGTCGGCCGCCCACAGGTCCTGGACGTTGGCCGCCTCGGCCTTGCCCTTCAGATAGGTGACGCGCTTGCCGTCCGGCGACAGCGCCACGCCCTTGGCGGTCGGGCCGTTCAGGCTGGGGTCGGCGAAGACGCGTTCGGGGGTGAGTTTTTCCGCCATGGCCGGGGTCGAAAGGGCGAGGACGGCCGCGAGCGCCGTGAGCGAGGGCTTGATCATGGCGCGGGACGCTATGCGCGAGCGTCGCCGTTGTCAGCAGGGAAGTTGTTGCGCGGCTGAAACGCAACGGCTCATATCGAGGCTTGTGCAGATGAAGGGCCGCGCGGTGCAAAGCGTGTTGCGGAGAGCCGCCATGTGGTGGCGGTTCAACGAAATCCTGGGCGGCGGTATACTGCTCGGTGTCGTCGCAGCCGTGCTCGCCTTCTTCTATCTCGGGCTGTCGATCGGTAGGGCGCCAGCCGTGAAGGCCACTGGTGTGGTGACTGGCTATTGGAGCCGGGAAGGCCAGACCGGAAGCCGCTGGGGGATCGTGGTGCGCCTGACGGACGGGCGAATAGCTCAATTGGCGCAGCCGGCACGCGGTGACTGCGTCGTGGGCGACAGGATCGACGTCTGGGATCAGCCGACATTACTGGCGCGCCGCGTGCTTCCTCGAACCCAGAGCTGTCACAATCCCTAGCGGCACATCCCGTCGAGCGGTTTCAGGTCAACGGGATCGGCCGGAACGGGCAAACCCTTGGCCTTCAGGGCGTCTGGCAGCGTGGTCGGTTCGGGCGGCAGGCCGGGGTTCACGTCCGTGCGGTAGAACGGGTGCTTCTCCGCCTTCGCCAGGGTCGTGAAGCCGAAGCCCTTGTCCTGGTAGAGCTTGTACAGGCGCGGCGCCATGCGAGCGTCGAAGGCGCCGGCGTGCATCAGCAGGACGTAGGGAATGTCCTTGCCGTAGAGCGTCTGGCTCATGGCCCGCGCCCGATCGGCGACGGCGGCCGCGCCGGCCAAGTAGCGGGTCTCCAACTCGGCGATCGCGGCCTGGTCGCCCTTGGCCACGCAGCGGGCATAGGGCTCGTTATAGGCGTAGTCGGCGAAGCTCATCGTCACGCTGGCGATCTTGTAGTGATTGTCCGAGAGCCAGGCGCGGACCGTCAGGCGCTTCTCCAGCGTGTCGCCTTCCAACAGAAACGGATAGCGCAGCCAGCGCCAGTCCTGCTTGCCCATCAGCTCTTTGAGGAGGGGTTCGTTGCGCGTGGTCTCGGCGGCGAACTGGTCGGGCGTCAGGTCCTTCAGGTTCTGGTGCGACCAGGTGTGGTTGCCCAAGGGCTGGCCGGCCGCGCGCCACATCTTCAGCACCGGGCTCGAGTCGGGCTCGGTGGTGGTCGGAGCGGCCTGGGCGCCGTTGATGAAGCCGAACGCCGGGGCCTTGGCGTCCTTGGCGGCCTTCAGCAGGTCGGCGGCGATCTGCACGCGGGTGACGCCCGGCGGCAAGGCGCTGTGGGCCGGCAGATCGTCCCAGGTGAAGGCGATGACAGGCGGCGGGCTGGCGGCGATCATGGCTTACTTCCCGAACAGGCTGAGCGGCACGGCGTCCGCCATGGCCTTGTAGCCCGCCATGTTGGGGTGCAGGCCGTCATTGTCATAGGCCGGCAGCAGATAGGTCGGCTTGGCCGGGTCGCGCAGGGCATTGTCCCAGTCGATGACGCCGTCGAAGTTGCCGGGCGCGCGAATCCAGGCGTTGATCGCCTGGCGGTCGGCCTCGCTCTCGGGGCCGGGGTGGTAGTAGGCCGAGCGGGCATAGGGCGTGATGGTCGCGCCGATGACCTTGATCCCTCGGGCATGGCTGCGGTCGATCATCTGGCGGTAGCCGGCGATGACCTGGGCGACCAGGGCCTTGTGGGCTTCGGGCGTCGCCGGCGCGTCGCGGGTCAGGACGCCCAGGTCGTTGACGCCTTCCAGCAGCACCACGTGGGTGACGCCCGCTTGGCTGAGGACATCGCGCTCGAACCGCGCCACGGCGTTGGGGCCTGTCCCGTCCAGCAGCACGCGGTTGCCGCCAATGCCCATGTTGAGCAGGCCGATGTTCTTGCCCTTCAGTCGCTGCAGCAGGCCGTCGGTCCAGCGCAGGTTGGTGTTGGGCTGGACGCCGTAGCCGTCGGTGATGCTGTCGCCCAGGGCCACGATCGTCTTGGCCTTGGCCGAGACCAGGTCGACGCCGGCGATCTGGAACCAGCGGTCGGCGGTCTTGGCGCCCGGCAGGTCGGCGGCGGCGACGTGGTCGCCGGTCAGGACGTAGGAGGTCGCCCGCGAACCGGGGTGGCCGGTCTGGACGCTGGGCGCCTCGGCATAGCGAAGGCTGATGGCGAGCGACGTCAGCGGCGTGACCTTCAAGCTCACCGGATCGGACCAGTAGTCGGCGCCGGCGGGGATGGTCACCTCGGCGCGACCGGAGAAGGTGAGGGCGCGGTCGGTGGCGGGGTCGATGCGGGCGCTGGCCAGATCCGCAGACACCGCGACGTGCGCGGCCCTGATCGTCAGGGGTGCGGTTCCGAAGGCGTTGGACAGCCGCACCCGCAGCGTCTCGCCGCCCAGGGTCAGGCGCACGACCTGGCGCAGGGTGGCGTCGGGATAGTCCTCGGCGGCGATGCGGTTCTTGTCGTCCGGCGCCATCTGGGCGCTGGCCCAGGCACCGACCCACCTTGCTCCGTTGGGCGGCGACTCGGCATGAGCAGGGAAGGCCAGGACCAGGGCGGCCCCGAACACGGCCAGCCGCGCGAGCATCTTCATCGACGTTTCTCCCCGCTCCGGCCTTGCTGATCCGGTAGCGGTAACATCGTTAGGGCCGGATCGCGTCGCCGTAAAGCTGTGCATAAGCGGGACAAGGGGTGCGGCAGGCCGTCGCGGCAGTGCGAAAAGGGTTGCGCAGCGCAATATGATAACGCTATCAGAAACCCGTGAGGCGCCGAGCGCCTCTGCCCTTCCTGGGCGTTTCCTCCCTATTGACTTCAAGCCCGGTCGTTTGGCCGGGCTTTCTTTTTGCGCGTCGCGAAAGGTGCTAGTCAGGGAGCGAACGTCGCGAGGTTTCCTGATGACTGCCGGCAAGCCCAAGAAGAGCGAAGTGCTCGAGGTCCGTCTGCCGTACGAGACCAAGGCCGCCTTCATGGCCCGCTGCCGCGAGACCGACCGCACGGCCAGCGAGGCGGTGCGGGTGTTCATCGACCAGGAACTTGAGGGGCAGGCGGCCAAGCCGCGCGCGAACGGCTTGCTCTGGCGCGCCCTGGCCGCTGCCTTGGCGGGCCTGGCGGTCGGCGCGGTCGCCGCGCCGTCGCTCGCGCGTCCGACCACCTCGCATACGACCTTCGACCGCCTGGACGCCAATCACGACGGCGCCCTGAGCTTTGAAGAGTTCAGCGGCCGCTAGCGGATCGGCTTGAAGAACCGGTCCCACTGCAGGTTCAGCCAGGTCCAGGGCTTGTAGAGCGCCGCGCCCGGCTTCCACGAGATCAGCACGAAGTTGGCGTGGCCGACCAGGTTCTGCGCTGGCAGCAGGCCGACCCCGCCGTCGGTCGGCGCGAAGCGGCTGTCCAGCGAGTTGTCGCGGTTGTCGCCCATCACGAAATACTGCCCCGCCGGCACGACATAGGTCTGCGTGTCGTCGCCCGGCTGGCCCGGACCGCCGTCATAGGTGGCGTAGGCGCGGCCGTTCGGCGTGCGCTCGCCGACTTGCAGGACCGTGCGGTCCGGCGCGTCGTGGTCCTGGATCAGGCCCATCGGCGTCTGGGCGATGGCGGTCCCGTTGACGAAGACCTGGCCCTGGCGGACCCGCACCTTGTCGCCCGGCAGGCCGATCACGCGCTTGATCCAGGTCTGGGACGGGTCGCGCGGCAGGCGGAAGACGACCACGTCGCCGCGCTGGGCCGTGCGCTCCAAGAACCGTCCTTTGAACAGCGGCGGGTTCAGCGGAAACGAGGCCCGGCTCCAGCCGTACGGGAATTTGGAGACGATGATGTAGTCGCCGGTCACCAGCCCCGGCTCCATCGAGGACGAGGGGATGGTGAAGGGCTGGAAGATCACCACCCGCAGCGTCAGCGCGATCAATAGGGCGATGGCGACGGTCTGGAGGGTCTCGAGCCATTCGCGCCATGCGCTGGCGGATGGCTGATCGGCGGGGGCGGAGGAGGGGATGTCGGTCATGTTCCGACCAGGCCTCGCGCCGTCCGACAACGCCAGCAAAGCCCTGTCCGGACGGCCGGGAAATCGTGTCCGGACACGAAAAAGGGCCAGGAGACATGCTCCCGGCCCTCGCTTTCATGGTTGTCATCCCGGCCGCAGCGAAGCGGAGAGCCGGGACCCAGGGGCGACCGCAATGCGCCGGCCCCTGGGTCCCGGACAGCCTCTGCGAGGCTTCCGGGATGACACGGGTTAGGTTCTAGAAGCGCTTCTTGATCGTCAGGTAGCCCTGGCGCGGGGCGCCCGGCAGCAGGGTCATGGCCGTGCCGGCGCGGTCGGCCTTGGAAGCGCCGCCCGAACCGACCGTCGAGATGTAGTCCTCGTCGTTCAGGTTGGTGACGTTGGCCTGGATTTCCAGGCCGCGCAGCATCGGGGCGGCGTCATCGGCGAAGCGGTAGCCGACCGTCAGGTCCGCGACCGTGTAGCCGTCGACCTTGCCGCCGTCGTTCTCGAACGTGTACCAGCGCGAGCTGACGTAGGAGAGGCCGGCGCGGGCGTAGAAGCCCGTGCCCAGGTCGTACTTCAGCTCGGCCTTCAGCAGGTTCTTGGGCGTGAAGACCACGTCCTTGCCCTTGGTCTTCATGGCCACCAGGCCGCCGGCGCCCGGGACGTCGTCATCGTACTTGGAGTCGTTGTAGGCGTAGGAGCCGTACAGCGACCAGGCGTCGGTGATCCGGTATTCGCCGGCCACCTCGATGCCCTTGGTCGTGACCGAGCCGACGTTCGACAGTACGGCGGGCAGGCCCAGGATCGGCGGAGCCGTCGAGGCGCTGTCCAGGCGGTTGTCGAACTTGACGTGGTACAGGGCCGCGACGCCCTGGAAGCGGCTGGTCTTGACGCGGAAGCCGCCCTCGAAGGTCTTCGAGGTTTCCGGCTTCAGGTTCTTGGCGACGTAGTCGACGACGGTCTGGTTCTGCGAGGCGAACGGGCCCGAGGTCGCGGCCGACACGAAGGCGGCCATGTTCTCGCTATAGCCACCGAACACTTCCACGCCGTTGTTCAGGTCATAGACGGTGCCGACCTGGGGCAGGAAGGTGTCCTTGCTCTCGATCTTGCCGTTCATCGAACCGACGATCGACTTGACCTCGTTCTCGACCTTCAGGGCCTTGAAGCCGAAGTTGACCTTGAAGGCGTCCGTCACGGACCAGACGTCCTGCACGTAGCCGGTCGTGGTCTTGGTGTTGAACTTGTATTCCCACGAGGTCGTGAACGGGTTGGACTGGAAGCCCAGCGGGTTACGCGACGGCTTGCCCAGGGTCTCGGCGTAGAAGCGGCGGGCCTGGGAGAAGTCGTTGTCCTCGGTCCAGAAGCCGGCGCTGATCCGGTGGCTCGCCAGATCGATGGTGACGTTGCCGATCAGGCCCTTGCGGTCGATGTCGTACTCGGTGGTGCGGATCGACAGCGGGGCGGCGTTCGAACCGGCCGTGCCGTAGCCCGGGCTGACCGTGTAGGGCGTGTACCACAGGCCCTGGCCCTTGTTCTTGTGGCCGTAGCCGGTCAGGTCGACGCGGACATTGTCGCCGATCTTCTGCTTGAAGGTCAGGGCGTAGAGATCGTCGTCACGGATGCCGGCGCCGGCGTAGTAGGCGTCATCCGGGGTGTCGACGCCGAAGGCGCGATAGGGGTTCACGCCCACGCCGGTCCAGTAGCCGCCGTTCAGCAGCGGCGTGGCGCCAGCGTAGTTGGCCGGATTGTTCAGCACGGCGGCGACGCCGATGGCCTTGTTCCAGTCGGGCTGGAAGTTGTCGAAGTCGCGGCCCAGGCGCTTGATCATGTCGAACGACATGTCCTGGTAGTCCTGCTCGCGGCGTTCCGAGTGGTCCCACCACGCGGTCAGCGAGCCGTTGTCGCCCAGCGGCAGCTCGACCTTGCCGTCGAGCTGGAGCTGCTTCTGCTTGGAGCCGCCCTTCCACTTGTCGGCCTGCTGTTCGGCGACCGAGAAGTAGCCCTTCAGGCCGTTCATGCTCTCGATGGCGCCGGTGTCCAGGCGGCCGAACACGCGGTGCATGTTGTCCGAGCCGTAGGTGGCGTTGGCCTGCAGGCCGAAGTCGTCGGTCGGGCTGCGCGAGAAGAACTGCAGCGTGCCGCCCAGGTTCGACGTCGAGGCGGTCGACAGCGAGCCGGCGCCCTGGGCCAGTTCGATCTTGCCGATGTCTTCGCTGGCGATGGCGCGGCTGATGTGCAGGCCGTTGTAGTTGCCGTAGCTCATGTCGCCCAGCGGCACGCCGTCCAGGGTGAAGCCCAGGCGGCTCTGGTCGAAGCCACGGATCGAGATCCGGGTCGACCACTCGTACGAACCAAAGGCGTCAGCCGACTGGAACGACACGCCGGGCAGCTTCTCGATGGCCTTCAGCGGGCTGGAGCCGGCGGCTTGCAGGGCGACCTGCTGGTCGTTGACGACCTGGACCTGGCGGCTCTCGCCACGGCCCAGGACGATGATGGCGTCGACTTCGGCGCTGTCCGGCGCGGCGGCGGCCGGAGCCGCGGCGGCGTCGGCGGGCTTGGCGTCGTCAGCCGCGAAGGCCGGGTTCGCGATCAGGCCGAGCGCGCACACGGCGGCGCTCAGCAACAAGGCGTGCTTTTTCATGGATGTTCCCCATTCCGGCCCCGGAAACAGAAGGGGAGGGGGCCGGTTGGGAGCTTGCGGTAACAGCGGTCGACGACGACGAGGCGAAGGATCAATGTCGACTGTCTGACGGTACGACGACTAAACCATGACGGTAGCGCTATCGCGATGCGACGGCGCGAAACTGGCCACGATTGCGCGAAGCTCTCCGGACCGCTATTTCAGCGCCCAATCCCCGAAACTCCGTTCCAGCGAGCACGCGCGCCCTATGGCCCAGCAATACATTTTCCAGATGCAGGGCCTGACCAAGGCCTATCCCGGCGGCAAGAAGGTCTTCGAGAACATCTGGCTGTCGTTCTATTCCGACGCCAAGATCGGCGTCGTCGGCGTCAACGGCTCGGGTAAGTCGACCCTGCTGAAGGTCATGGCCGGCCTGGACAAGGAATTCTCGGGCGAGGCCAAGGCCGCTGACGGCATCAAGCGCGGCTACCTCCCGCAGGAGCCGGTGCTGGACCCGACGCTCGACGTCTGGGGCAACGTCATCGCCGACTGCGAAGAAAAGCAGATCTTCGACAAGTACAACGCTCTGGCGGCTCAGCTCGGTGAGGAATACACCGACGAGCTGATGGAGGAGATGACCAAGCTCCAGGAAATCATCGACGCCAAGGACCTGTGGGACATCGACTCCAAGGTCGAGATGGCCATCAACGCCCTGCGCTGCCCGCCCAACGACGCCAGCATCGCCGACCTGTCGGGCGGTGAGAAGCGCCGCATCGCCCTGGCCCGGCTGCTGCTCAGCAAGCCGGACATGCTGCTGCTCGACGAACCGACCAACCACCTGGACGCCGAGTCGGTGGCCTGGCTGCAGCATCACCTGGAAGAGTTCCCGGGCTGCGTCATCCTGGTGACCCACGACCGCTACTTCCTGGATCAGGTCACCAAGTGGACCCTGGAGCTCGATCGCGGCAAGGGCGTGCCCTACGAGGGCAACTACTCCGGCTGGCTGGAGCAGAAGCAGAAGCGCGTCGTCCAGGAGCAGTCGGAATCGGAAGCCCGCCAGCGCGCGCTCACCCGCGAACTGGAATGGGTCCGCAGCTCGCCCAAGGCCCGTCAGTCCAAGTCGAAGGCCCGTCTGGCGTCGTACGACGAGATGGTCGCCGCGCAGGAGAACGCCCGCGCCGCCCAGACCCAGGCTCACATCCAGATCCCGCCCGGCCCGCGCCTGGGCAACCTGGTCCTGGAAGTCTCGGGCCTGGAAAAGGAATATGGCGAGAAGGTCCTGTTCAAGGACCTGTCGTTCCGCCTGCCGCCGAACGGCATCGTCGGCGTCATCGGCCCGAACGGCGCCGGCAAGTCGACCCTGTTCAAGCTGATCACCGGCCGCGAACAGCCCGACCAGGGCACGGTCAAGGTCGGCGAGACCGTCAAGCTCTCGTATGTCGATCAGTCGCGCGACGCGCTCGACCCGAACAAGACCATCTGGGAAGAGATCAGCGGCGGCACCGACGTGATGATCGTCGGCAAGCGCGAGATCAACAGCCGCGCTTACGTGGGCTCGTTCAACTTCAAGGGCGGCGACCAGCAGAAGAAGGTCGGCCTGCTGTCGGGCGGTGAGCGCAACCGCGTCCACCTGGCCAAGACCCTGGCCACCGGTGGCAACCTGCTGCTGCTCGACGAACCGACCAACGACCTGGACATCGAGACCTTGCAAGCCCTGGAAGAGGCGCTGGAAGAGTTCGCCGGCTGCGCCGTGGTCATCAGCCACGATCGCTGGTTCCTGGACCGCCTGGCCACCCACATCCTGGCCTTCGAGGGCGACAGCCACGTCGAATGGTTCGAAGGCAACTTCGAGATGTACGAAGAGGACAAGAAGCGCCGCCTGGGCGCCGACAGCCTGATCCCCAAGCGCATCAAGTTCCAGAAGTTCGCGCGCTAGAGGCGGGCTGGAACTACAGCATCGAAGGCCGCGGGGCGACCCGCGGCCTTTTTTGTTGCGCCCTGGCGGCTGTCACAGCGCTGCCGTTGACGCGCTTCGGGCTGTCCCCGTAGGTTGCGGCCAAGATCTTAAGGTTGTGATTTGTTCGTGACGCGCTGCGTCCAGCAAGGATTCGCGTCATGTCCGTATTCGCTGCGCCAGACACCGTTAAGCCGATAACCACCGGCGTGCTCCGGGACGTGACGCTCAGCCCGTCCGGCGCTACGGCCTATGTCTCCAACGCCGAGGGCTGGGTCACCGCCTTCAACGCGGCGACCGGCGATGCGATTAATCGCTGGAAGGTCGGGACGACCCTGACCGGCATGGATGTATCGCCGGACGGCCGCTACCTGATCGTGGGCGAGCAGCAGCCCGCCAACGGCTTGGCGATCGTCCATCGACTGGATCTGACGACGGGGCAGGTCAAGGACTTCACGATCAACGTCACGGCGTCCGAGGTCGGCTTCCACGACGTGGCCTGGGGCAAGGACGGCACGATTCTGGTCGCCCAGGGCTCGCCCTACAACGGGGTCCTGCAGCTGTGGACCCTGGACTTGAGCAGTAGCCAGTTCATCAAGGTGGGCGGCCCCACGGCTGGTTCGTTCTCGCTTTCGGAGGATCGCGGCAAGATCCTTTTCGGCGCCGAGGGCGCGGCCGGCGGGACGCTCTATGTCTACGACGTGGGGACCAAGGCGATGACGCCCATCGCCACCCCGACCGGCGTCTACAACAACGGCGTCCAGGCCGTGTCCGCGGCGACCGGCATGGTGGCCCAGGCGCTGTATAACGCGCTGTGGATCCACGACGCCGGCGGCAAGCTGATCGTCGACGTCACGACGCTACAGCCCGATCTCAAGTACCACATGGCCGGCGTCGAGTTCAGCGCCGACGGCTCCAAGCTGTTCGTCCTGGACAGCCAGTTCGACCGCATCCTGCAGCTGTCGACCACCGACTGGTCGATCCAGCGCTCGATCCGCCTCGGGATCGACGTGGCCGACGTCTATGTCGGGGACGGCGCCTTCGGCGATCGCATGAACCTGTCGGCGGACGGCCACTACCTGGTCGTGCTGACCGGCGACAAGGTGCTCTCGGTCAATGTCGACGCCGTCTGGGATCCCGGCACCGACAAGGCCGACGTTCTGACCGGCGACGCCTCCGCCAACGTCATCTACGGCTTTGGCGGTAACGACATCATAGACGGTGGGGCGGGCAACGACTCCCTTTACGGCGGCGCGGGCGACGACATCCTGATCGGCGGGCCAGGCGACGACGTGATGGATGGCGGCGATGGCATCGACACCGCCGACTATAGCGGCGCGACCGCCGGCGTGAACTTCGACGCCATCTGGCAGGGACAGAACCCGGGACCGATGGGCCGGGATTCGCTGATCTCGATCGAGAACTATAAGGGCTCGGCCTTCAACGACGTGATCTGGGGCTTCGACGGCGCGAACGTCATCGAGGGCGGCGGCGGCGACGACATCCTGTCCGGCCGTAACGGCGACGACGTGCTGCGCGGCCAGGCCGGCAACGACGTGCTGATCGGCGGGGCCGGCGACGACATCCTTGATGGCGGCGACGGCGTTGATGTCGTGTCTTACGAGGACGTCTATACCGGCGTTCGGATCGACCTGGGCCTCACGGGCGCCCAGAACACGCGCGGCGGCGGTGTCGATACGCTGATTGGCGTTGAAGGCGTCAAGGGCACCGGGTATCGCGACATCCTCGTCGGGACCAACGGCGACAACACCTTCGAAGGTGGCGGCGGCGACGACATCATCGACGGCAAGGGCGGCGCCGACACCGCGATCTACGGGGGCGCCTCGACGAACTACACGTGGTCGCGCAACGGCAACGGGACCTGGACGGTGCGCGACACCCGCGCCGGCGCCGACGGCGTCGATACGTTGCTCAACATCGAGACCCTGAAGTTCAGCGACAAGACCGTCACGCTGTCGCCGTCGGACACCAGCGTCGGCGCGGGGACGCTCATCGCGCCCAACCCGGTGCAGGCGATCACAGCCCGCAGCGGCTATGACGCGACGATCAGCGCCGACGGCAAGACGATCATCTCGGTGGGTTCTGGCGGCTATATCGACGCCTTCGACATCTCTACCGGCGAGCTCAAAGGCCGTTGGAAGGTGGGCGATGCGCTGGGCGCGCTGGATGTGTCGCCCGACGGACGATACGTGTTCGTGACCGGCGGGATCACGCAGACGGGCTCGGACCCTAGCGTTTTCGAGGGCTCGGCCAAGGTCCACCGGCTGGATCTGACGACCGGCGCCGTGACCAATTACTCGATGCCGATTTCGGGCGTGCAGCGCGGCTTCTACGATATCGCCGTGGCCGCCGACGGCACGGTCCTGATGACCCAGTCGGCGACGTCGGGCGTGACCTGGGGCTGGATCCTGAACACGGCCACCGGCCAGATTTCCGCGACCAACGGCTATGGGTCCAGCGGGGCGATGACGGTTTCGGCCGACCGCTCCAAGATCCTGCTGGTGCCAAGCGACAATTCCGGCGCGCCGATGTACGTCTATGACGCGGCCACGAAGACGTTCGAGCACAAGGCGTTCGGCGGTTTCTTCGGCGCCGGCATCCAGGCGATCTCGACCACCGCCAAGCTGATGACGATGGTCGGCTACAACGAGGCGCGCGTGTTCGACCTGAACGGCAAGCAGCTGGTCGACCTGGTCAAGATCCATCCCGAACTCCGCACCACCATCCAGGGGCTGGCCTTCAGTCCGGACGGCACAAAGCTGTTCGTGGTCGACAAGGACATGGGACGCGTCCTGCAACTATCGACCACCGACTGGTTGATCGAGCGGGGCATCGACATCACGGCCCAGAGCCGTCCCATCGAGTGGAACACGGGCGTCACCGGTGTCGGCGACCGCGTGACGGTGTCCTCGGACGGCCACTATCTGCTGCTGCTGCCTGGAGACACGGTGGTCTCGATCGACCTCCAAGCGAATTGGTTCTCGGGGTCCGACAAGGCCGACGTGGTGGTCGGCGACGACCGCGCCAACACGATCTTCGGCTTCGCTGGCGACGACGTGATCAACGGCGGGGCAGGCGACGACATCCTGTACGGCGACGCCGGGGACGATCGCCTGATCGGCGGCGAGGGCAACGACACCTTCTATGGCGGCGACGGCAGCGACACCGTCGACTACAGCACCGCCGCCAGCGCCGTGACGCTCGACCTTACGCGCTGGTACTCGCCGCAGGACACCAAGGGCGCCGGTCTCGATATCTTCTACCACGACATCGAGAACCTGATCGGCTCGGCCTTCAACGACACGATCCGGGGCGGCTATGGCGCCAACCGCCTGGAAGGCGGCGCGGGGAACGATGTCATCTACGCCGGGGACGGCAGCGACACGCTGATCGGCGGCGACGGCGACGACATGCTGTACGGCGAGGCTGGCGACGACAGCTATGACGGCGGCGCCGGCTTCGACACCGTCTCCTACGAAGGCGCGAGTTCGGGCGTGGTCGTCGATCTCAGCAAGACCGGCCTGCAGAGCACCCGCGGCGGGGGCGCCGAGACGTTGGTCAACATCGAGGCGCTGAAGGGCTCGGCCTTCGACGACGTCCTGACTGGCGACGACCGGGCCAATACGCTGGAAGGCGGGGCGGGAAACGACAGGCTCAACGGCGGCGGCGGCGACGACTTCCTGGTCGGCGGCCTGGGCGACGACACGATCGACGGCGGGGCCGGCAACGATACCGTCCGCTACTACGCAAACCGATCGTTCTATTCGGTGACCAACAACGCGGACGGTTCGATCACCGTGAAGGATCTTCGCACCTTCGCCAACAACGATGGGACCGATCGCCTGGTCAATGTCGAGAACGTCGTCTTCGGCCCGCTGCCGTCGATGGATGAGATCGCCAACCAGCTGTACTCCGTGCTGCGCCAGCCAGGCGTCCTGCCGAACGACACCTTCGCCCAGGGCCTGCTGTCCAAGTGGCAATCCGGCGCGATGTCGCTCGACGACGTGACGGCCGCCATCGTCAACACCGCCGACGCCACCACCTCGGTCGCCTCGATGAGCTATCAGTTCTTCACCGGCAAGGTGCCGACCCAGGGGGGCGTGGACTACCTGATCTCGCCGATCGGTCCAAACCCGGCCAACCTCAACAGCGCCTACTACGCCAAGTTCGACACGGTGAACCGCTACATCAACTTCGCGGTGAACCTGGGCAAGAACGGCGAGGCCAAGGACAGCTTCCTGGCCGGTTATGGATCGCTGTCGCTGTTCGACGCCACGAAGAAGGCCTATGCGGCGATCTTCGGGGGGGCGCCGACCGACGCCAAGGTCCACGCCATCATCGACACGCGGGTCGACTACCTGGCCTACTACGGCGGTGACGGCGCGACCGGGATCGGCACGAAGGCGGCCATGGTCGGTTTCCTGCTGGCGGCGGCGGCGACCGAGAACCTGGGCGTCATCGCCAAGTCGAACGACGCCTGGCTGACCGATCTCGCCGACGGCTCTGCGCCGTTCGCGGTCAACATCCTCGATCCCGCCAACGGCTACTACAAGACCGACTTCATCTTCGGCGGCTGACGATCGGGGCGGCGCCAGGCCGCCCCGACAGCGGGTCTATTTCGGATCGCCCTACTTCGGATCGACGGGCGGGGTCACCGGCGGCGCGGCCGCCGCGCCGGGCGCGTCGGGCTGAGTCATCTTGTCCTCGGTCATCGGTGCGTTGGTCGGCGGCGTCATCGGCATGCTGGGCGGCGCGGCCGAGGGGGCCGGGTTCACAGCCGTGTCCGGCGCGGCCGAGGTCGCCGGCGGCAAGGTCGCGTTGGTGTCGGCGCCGGCCGAAGCGGTGGCCGGAGCCGTCGCCGAGGTGTCGGTCGACATCCCCGTCTCGGCCGAGCCGGCCGACCAGTCCTTGCTGGCGCGGACCTTCGGCGAGGCCTTGTCATAGGCCTTCAGCTGCGAATAGGGGATCGGCTGCTTGGGGCCGAGCTGGGCCGAAGACTTGGCTTGGGCGGCGAGGGCAGAGCCGCCACACGCCAGCATCGATAGCGCCGCGCTGGCGGCGAGCATCTTGATCAACATGAGGGTACCTCCGAGCGCCCTGTGGCGCCGCTAGCAAAACCCCTCGGAACGATGGTTGTTCACAGCTTGGCCGTGCAAGGGCGCGCGATCGCGGAACCGCAGCGCTTGGGCCGGGTTGTTCGTCGTCACCAGAGCGTGATGATCCAGACCCTGGCGTCCGCGCGGGGCTCTGCTTAGCTCTGGCTTGGCGCTCCGTCCGGAGACGCCTGGGTGGGCGAAAAAAGAACGATCCGTCGCCGGGCCGCATGGCCGGCGCAGATGGAGAACAAGCATGCCGCAAACCGCTGTCGACAAGCCTCACATCCTGCTTTCGCACGAGATGCTCATCCCGCTGCAGCCGCTGCTGGAGGGCGCCTACGAGGTGCACCGGCTGTGGGACTATCCCGACAGGATGGCGTTTCTGGACGGTCCGGGACGGCGGGTGCGAGCCATTGTCCACGCCGGCGAGTTCGCGCTGTCGCGCGACATGCTCTCGGAGATGTCGCAGCTCGGTTTGATCGCCTGCGTCAGCGTCGGCTATGACGGCGTCGATGTGCCGTGGTGCAAGGCGCACGGCATCGCCGTCACCCATTCCACCGGCCTGAACGCCGCCGACGTCGCCGACCACGCGGTGGGCCTCGTTTTGGCCGCCTGGCGCGGCATCGTGGAGGGCGACCATCGCCTGCGCTCGGGCCACTGGACCCACGCCGAACGGATGGCCCCGCGCCACGGCCTGCGCGGCCGCAAGGTCGGCATCGTCGGCCTGGGTTATATCGGCGAGGCCGTAGCCAACCGCCTGCGGGCCTTCGAGATGAAGGTCGCCTGGTGGGGCCCCAATCCCAAGGACAGCGAGTATCCGCGCGCCGACAGCCTGATGGCCCTGGCCCGCGACAGCGACGTGCTGGTGGTCTGCTCGCGCTCGGACGCCTCCAATCATCACCTGATCAACAAGGCCGTCATCGAGGCCGTCGGGCCGCAAGGCCTGATCGTCAATGTGGCGCGCGGCGCCCTGATCGACGAGGACGCCCTGATCGAGGCCCTGAAGGCCGGGACGCTGGGCATGGCCGCCCTCGACGTCTACGCCCAGGAGCCGACCCCGGCCGCGCGCTGGGTGGGCGTGCCGCACACGGTGCTCACCCCGCACACGGCCGGCGCGACCCTGGACAGCATCCCGGCCATGGTCAGCCTGACCCTGGAGAACCTGCGCCGCTACTTCCACGGCGAGCCGCTGGCCACGCCGGTCGCGGCCTGACCCCGTGAAGGCTCTGGCGCTTCTGTCCGCCGTCGGCCTGCTGGCGGCCGGACAGGCCACGCCGCCGCCGGGCGACTACCGGATCGACGCCGAGGCCACCACGACCACGCGAGCGGGGCCGATGGCCTTGAAGAGCGTGCAGCGCGTCGACGGCGCGACCGGCGCGACGACCGTGGAGCAGACGGGGCCGGACGGCTCCGTCGCATCACGGAGCTATCCCGGCCAAGGGCCGAACCACTGGTGCGTGAAGGGACCGAGCGCGCCGCCACCCGTCTCCAACTGCGCGACCCAGGCGTTCGCGGCCCTGCCGGGCGGCGGCTCGACCTACCAGACGGCGTGTTCTGGCGGTCAGGTGCTCTCCGACAACTTCCGCAAGCTGGCTGATGGACGTTGGGAGCGGACGTTGCAGGTCCGCCAGGTCGCCGCCGGAGGCGCGCCGGTCCCCGCCCAGACCAGCGCCGCCATGGCCCCGGTCATCGCCCAGATCGAGGAGGCCATCCGCTCCGGCCCGCCAGAAGAGCGCGAGGCCGCCAAGCAGCAGCTGGCCGCGCTGAAGGCCAGTCTGGGCGGCGGCGCTGTTGCGGGGAATGACACGGTGATCGAGACACGCGAGGTCTGGACCAAGGTTGCCGAGACGTGCGGCTAGGTCGGGAACGGCGCCGCGAACTCCTCCGGCTCCAGGCGTAGACCATTCACCAGCAGGCTGACGGTTCGGTAGAAGCCGGCCAGCATCATCAGTTCGATCCGGGCTTCTTCGGAGAAGGCTTCGGTCAGGCGATTCCAAAGGGCGTCGTCGATGTCGGCGCGAGCGTTGACCGCGTCGCAAAAGCCGATCAGCAGCGCCTCGCGCAGGCCCCAACAAGTGGCGATCCCTGGAGCAGTGGTGGCCGCGAGCTGCTCGGCGTCGAGGCCAGCCGCGCCTGCGAACAGCGCCGCATGGACTCCCCACTCGTAGGCCGCGCCGTTCAGGGCGCAGATGCGGTGGATGACGATCTCGCGCTCGCGCAGGGTCAGTTGACCGGGGTCCAACAAGCCGCCGCCGGTGAAGCGCGCGAACAACCGCTCGTCACGGGCCAGGGTGCGGAACAGCGACAGCGGCTGGTCGCCGGGCGTCTTCAGCTGTTCCAGCGTCGCGGCGACGCTAGGCGGGTAGGGGGCTTGGGCGGGTTCGATCCTTGGCGACATGGGCGCTCCTTCGTGCTACAAAATTTGTAACATGGAAAAATCCGACGACGCTACAGAAATTGAAGCGCCTGTTCCCGGCCGTCCTGTTCGCGGCTCGGAGACCGGCAAGCCGATCATGGCGGCGCTGGACCTCCTGGGCCGACGCGGGGCGCTGCGGATCGTCTGGGAGCTGCGCGAGGGCCGGGTCCTGACCTTCCGCGCCCTGCAGGCGGCGGCCGAACTGCCGCCGGGGACGCTGAACACACGGCTCTCCGAACTGCGCGCGGCCGACATCGTGGCGGCGGATGGCGGCTATCGCCTTACCCCGCGCGGCGCGGACTTGATCGTGGCGCTGTGGCCGTTGATGGCTTGGTCCGAGGCCTGGGCTCAGGGGCTCTAGCGAGAACCTTGGGTTGTCCGAAGCGTTAGCGTGGCTGACGTCGATCAGCGAAAGGCGGTGGGGTGTGCCGAAGGCCAAGAAGAAGCTTCTGCCGAAGGACTTCGACACGCTCTTGAAGGCCGGTGATCTGGACGCGCTCAAGGTGGTCTTCGAGAGCTGCCTGCTGGACGCGCGGGGTGGTTACAGCAAGCATACAGCGCTGGCGTTCCGTGATTGCACGCCCGAGCTGGCGCGCTGGCTGGTCGGGGAGGGCTTGGATATCGAGGCCCGAGATTCCTACGACCGCACCGCGCTGCACGACCAGGCCGGGACCTGGGGCGGCATAGTCGAGGTCCTGCTGGACCTGGGCGCTGATATCCAGGCCGTGGACCGAGACGGAGACACCCCGCTGCACAAGGCCGCCAAGGCCGCCAACGCCGAGAATGTCCTTATCCTGTGCGAGCGTGGCGCGCCCGCCGATGTCGCCAACCGGGCTGGCCTGACGCCCCTCGAGGCGGGGTTGCAGTACTGCAGCAACATCCAGATCGAGGGGATGGCGGCAATCGCCGAACTGCTGCCGCCGCAAGCGCCGCCCCCTAAGAAGGGCCTGGGCGCCCTGGTCGGGCGGGTGCTCGCGGGCGGGCGTGGAGAGGCCTCTGCCGTGACCCCGCGGATGACGAGCGCCGTCCAGCGGATCGGCGAGAATTTCGAGTTCCATCGCGCGGGCTTCAATCCCGACTCCGTGGAGGCGGTCAGCGCCGGGCTCGACCGTCTTTACGTCCTGTTCGGGGTGACGCCGGTTCCGCGTCGCCTGATGCATGACGGCAAGGCGCCGATCGTCGCCAAGGCGGCGCGTTGGCAGGACCAGCACCAGGAACTCTGGGCCATGCTCGTGCCGTCCAGCGGGGCGGCGGCGACGGTCCAGGGTGAGGTCATCCGTATCGCCGGCAAGGTCGCCGACGAGATCGACCGCAACGGCGCCGCCAATTGGGACGCCGACTTCAAGGCGATGACCCGCGCCTTCCTGGGTCACATCGGTTCGGGCGCGCCGTTGCCGGACGCGGAACGCGAGCGGGCGGGGCAGGTCGTCGCCGAGGTGCGCGATCGCGACGGCGCCGGCGGCGACCTCTGCGAACTGGCCGTCCAGTGGGTGAAGCTCAATCCCGCGCCGATCCCGCTGACCCCGCCCGCCTACACGCGCTAGGGCTTGATCGGCGTGCGGTCACGGCTGCTAAGGTGGCCGAAGATGGCGGGGAGCTGAGTGATGGCCAAGGTGCTGGGTCTGGGCGGGGTGTTCTACAAGGCCGAGGATCCGGCCGCAGTGCGCGACTGGTATGCGCGGGTGCTGGGCTTCGAGATCCATTCGTGGGGCGGGGCGGTGTTCAAGTCGCCGCGCACCGTGACCACCAACTGGGCGCTGTTCGGGGCCGACACTCAGTATTTCGCGCCGTCGACCGCGCCGTTCATGATCAATTTCGTGGTCGATGATATCGACGGCGTCCTGGCCAAGGCTGCCGCCGAGGGTGTCGAGCCCACCGGCCGCCAGGACGAGGGCGGCATGGGTCGTTTCGCCTGGCTGATGGACCCGGCGGGGGTTAAGATTGAGCTCTGGGAGCCGCCGAAGGGCGATCCCGAGGCATAAAATCAGCTTGCCAAATCGGACATAAAGATATCTTTATGTCCCCATGAAGCTCACCGCCGAACAGGTCGTCGAAGTGCTGCGCGCCGCCGGCGAGTCGACGCGCCTGCGTCTGCTGGCCCTGCTGGCGGCCGAGGAGCTGTCGGTGCTGGAGCTGTGCCGCATCCTGGACCAGAGCCAGCCGCGCGTCTCACGGCACCTGAAGCTGCTGGCCGAGGCCGGCCTGGTCGAGCGCTTCCCCGATGGCGCCTGGGTGTTCTACCGCCTGGCCGCCAAGTCGTCGGGCCGTTTCCTGGTCGAGCAGGCGTTGGACCTGATCGACGACACCGACCCGATCGTGCGCCTGGACGCCGACAAGCTGTCAGCCGTGCGCGCCGAGCGCTCCACCGACGCCCAGGCCTATTTCGCCCGCAACGCCGCGCGCTGGAACGAGATCCGCTCGCTGTATGTCGACGAGGCCGAGGTCGAGACCGCGATCCTGCGCGCGACGGGTGAAGGCCCGTTCGCGGAGATGGTCGATCTGGGCGCTGGCGCGGGGCGGATGCTGACCCTGCTGGGCAAGCGCGCCAACAACGCCCTGGGCCTGGATCTCTCGCAGCAGATGCTGAACATCGCCCGCGACGAGGTCACCAAGGCGGGTCTCTCCAGCTGCGAGCTGCGCCACGGCGACATCTTCCGCACCGGCCTGCCGGGCGGCTGCGCCGACCTGGTCACCGTCCACCAGGTGCTGCACTACCTGACCGATCCGGCCAACGCCGTGGCCGAGGCCGCGCGGCTGGTGACGCCCGGCGGTCTGCTGCTGATCGCCGACTTCGCCCCGCACGACCACGAGTTCCTGCGCGAAGTGCACCAGCACCGCCGCCTGGGCTTCGAGGACGCCGAGATCGTCCCGTGGATCGAGGCCGCCGGCCTCGCCCTGGAAAGCAATATCGCCCTGCCGCCGGCCTCGGCCGAGGGGCTGACCGTGAAGATCTGGACGGCGCGCCGTCCCGCCGCCGCCGCGAGGAACGCCGCATGACCCTTCCGCCCACCCGCCGCGTGATCGGTCCCGTCGCCCGCGCCGGCGAGCGCACCGGCCGTCCGCGTGTCTCGTTCGAGTTCTTCCCGCCCAAGACCCCGGCGATGGAGGAGAGCCTATGGCAGGCGATCACCCGCCTGGCGCCGCTGGACCCGGCCTTCGTCTCGGTGACCTATGGCGCCGGCGGTTCGACCCGCGAGCGTACGCACCGCACGGTCAAGCGCATCCTGGACGAGACCAACCTGAAGCCCGCCGCCCACCTGACGTGCGTGGGCGCGTCGCGTGAGGAAGTCGATGAGGTGATCCGCGAGTACTGGGAAACCGGTGTCCGCCACATCGTCTCGCTGCGCGGCGACCCGCCTCCGGGCGAGGGCGGCATCGGCGGCGTCTATGTCCCGCGCGAGGACGGCTACGCCAACGCCACCGAGCTGACCAAGGCCCTGCGCGGCATCGCGCCGTTCGAGGTGCTGGTCGGGGTCTATCCGGAAAAGCATCCGGAAAGCCCGTCGCTGGAGCACGACATCGACGTGCTGAAGCAGAAGGTCGACGCGGGCGCGACGCTGGGCATCAGCCAGTTCTTCTTCGATCTGGACGCCTTCCTGCGCTACGTCGACAAGGTCCGCGCCGCCGGGATCACCATCCCGATCGTGCCGGGGATCATGCCGGTGACCAATTTCGCGGGCCTGAAGAAGATGGCCGCCGCCTGCCAGACGGCGATCCCGTCGTGGCTCGGCAACCTGTTCGACGGTCTGGAGCACGACGCCGAGACCCGCCGCCTGATCGCCTGCTCGGTCGCCGCCGAGATGTGCGCCAAGCTGCAGGAGCAGGGCTTCGAGGACTTCCACTTCTACACCCTGAACCGGGCCGATCTGGTCTACGCGATCTGCCGCGTGCTGGGCATCCGCGAGACCACGCCGGCGCCGGCGGAGGTCGCGGCATGAAGGCCCTGATCCTCGCCCTGGCGCTGCTGGCCACGCCCGCGCTCGCGCACCAAACCGCCGCCCCGGCGGACGACAACGCCAACTGGGTGCGGCCGATCAAGCCGTACCGCGTGGTCGGCAACATCTACTATGTTGGCTCCGAAGGCCTGCCGGCCTGGCTGATCACCTCGTCGGAAGGCCACATCGTGCTGGACGGCGGTCCGTCGGCCGAAGGCGGCAAGCTGATCGAGCGCAGCATCCAGCAGCTGGGCTTCCAGCTGGCGGACGTGAAGATCCTGATCAACACCCACGCCCATTACGACCACGCCGGCGGCCTGGCCCAGTTGAAGGCCGACACCGGCGCCAAGCTGTGGGCCTCGCGCCTGGACGAGCCGGCCCTGGAAGCCGGTCACCACATCGGCGGCAACAGCAATGGCCCGACGCCGTTCCCAGCGGTGAAGGTCGATCGCGCGTTCGGGGATGGCCAGAAGCTGAAGCTGGGCGAGACCACCCTGGTCGCCCACCTGACGCCGGGCCATTCGATCGGCTGCACCACCTGGACGACCCAGGTGACCGAGAAGGGGCGTCCGCTGAACGTCACCTTCAACTGCTCGCTGTCGGTGGCCGGCAACCAGCTGGTCGGCAACAAGGAGCACCGCAACATCGTCGCCGACTATCGCGAGAGCTTCGCAGCCATGCGCGCCATCCCGACGGACGTGATGCTGCCCAGCCACGAAGAGCAGGGCGACCTGCTGGCCAAGCGCCAGAAGATGCTGCGCGGCGATCCGAACGCCTTCGTCGATCCGACCGAACTCGCCCGTCTCGTCGACGGCTATGAGACCCGATTCAACCAGGAACTGGCGCGCCAGCAGGCCGCCGCTCCCGGAGCCAAGCGATGACCGACCTCTCCATCCGCGCCAACCGCGTCGCCGCCCTCAAGGCCGCGTCGAAGCAGAAGATCCTGATCCTCGACGGCTCCTGGGGCGTGATGTTCCAGAAGAAGGGCTTGAACGAGTCCGACTACCGCGCCGATCGCTTCGCCGACTACAACGGCCAGATGAAGGGCAACAACGACATCCTGTGCCTGACCCGGCCGGATCTCGTCGCCGAGCTGCACGACGCCTATTTCGCCGCCGGCGCCGACATCTCCGAGACCAACACCTTCTCGGGCACCACCATCGCCCAGGCCGACTATCACCTGGGCGAGCAGGACGTCTGGGACATCAATTTCGAAGGCGCGAAGATCGGCCGCTCGGTGGCCGACCGCTGGAACGCCGAGAACCCCGCCTCGCCGAAGTTCATCGCCGGCTCGATCGGGCCGTTGAACGTCATGCTGTCGATGTCGTCTGACGTGAACGATCCCGGCGCGCGCAAGGTCAATTTCGACCAAGTCTACGAGGCCTACCGCCAGCAGGTGGACGCGCTCTACAAGGGCGGCGTCGATCTGTTCCTGATCGAGACGATCACCGACACCCTGAACTGCAAGGCCGCCATCAAGGCCATCCTCGACCTGCGCGACGAGGGCCATGAAGAGCTGCCGATCTGGATCAGCGGCACCATCACCGACCGCTCGGGCCGCACCCTGTCGGGCCAGACGGCCGAGGCGTTCTGGAACAGCGTCAAGCACTGCAAGCCGTTCGCCGTGGGCTTCAACTGCGCCCTGGGCGCGGACCTGATGCGCCCGCACATCGCCGAGATGGCCCGCATCGCCGACACCCTGGTCGCGGCCTATCCCAACGCCGGCCTGCCCAACGCCATGGGCCAGTACGACGAGGAGCCGCACGAGACCGGCCACGCCCTGCACGAATGGGCCAAGGACGGCCTCGTCAACATCCTGGGCGGCTGCTGTGGCACCACGCCGGACCACATCCGTCACGTCGCCGACGAAGTGCGCGGCGTGACCCCTCGTCAGATTCCCGAACGTCCGAAGGCCATGCGCCTGGCGGGGCTCGAGCCGTTCGAACTGGCTTAAGTCATCGGCGCTTCCGCCATCTCCCTTCCCCTTTGATGGGGAAGGGGTAGGGGATGGGGTGACAGCGCTTCAGAATAGAACTC